>PBOW01000026.1 GCA_002725365.1 Chloroflexota bacterium
CGCCGGGATGGCGGAATTGGCAGACGCAGCAGACTTAAAATCTGCCGGAGTATTTACTCTGTATGGGTTCGAGTCCCATTCCCGGTACCAAGCACCTTAGCCTCAAGACTTCGATAACAATCTCTGCATCAGTGGATCACGTACCCAACTGGTAAATCTTTGCTTCCTAAAGCTATCAAATACCGCGAAAAGCTGAATTACGTCACATGAATTGCATAAAACTCTTACACAAATTCCTGATATCGCGTATCATGTCACTCAGGTGGTTGCAACTCTCTGCAGCCGCGCATTGAGGAGGGCATCAGTATGGCAACAGAGGCAAAGAAAAAAACAGCACCGTCAACATTTGAAGAATTGCTTGAATACGGTAAAACCAATGGTTACAAGTTGGACTGGCTCCAACAAAGAGAAACCTTCGGTACAGAACTAGATTCGGCTGACAAATCAGGAGGACTCCTCCTTCAGGATGTCGATTCGGGCCCCTTCGCAGATGTACCTGAATGGACTAACAATGTTACTGGTCGCCCTCGCGGTGCTATGACCAGGCCGAGTGCCGCTCGTATTGGGAAATATGCTATCCGAACCAAGGCAGATGTCTGGTTAAAAAATGGTGCGCAACTATACGAAGAGGCAGTGCAGCGACAGTGGTCATCAGCGGTTGACGTACCTTGGGAAACTCTTGAAGAACTCCCTGATGACATCGAGAGAGCCGAATGCCAACTAGCAACTTTCTTAACAGAAGTCGAATTTGTCGCGGGTGATGTTCCTGGCCGCTGGATCAGCGAGACATCGCCCGATTATTACGAGCCACGAATGTTCCTCATCTCTCAGATTATGGACGAGGCACGTCACGCTGATGTTTTCAGAAAGAGAGCACTCGCTAATGGTGGAGGTCTTCTCCGTCAAACCTCGAGCGCTGCTCTTTCAGGTGCATCAATTGACTCGGCTCGTGACTTCACTGAAATGTCTGCGCGCCTCCACATATCGGGAGAAGGACTAGTCCTCTCCATCTTCCGAATGGGGGAACGGATGGCATATAACGATGCGGAAAAAGCTATCTACCGACTGGCCGCCTCGGATGAATCGCGACACGTGGCTTTTGGCGTCATGCATCTACAGTACGTAGCCCAGACTGACGCTGAGCGAACTGAAGAAATTCACTCGTACCTCGATGAGATCGAACTTGGTTTGGTCGCAGGCACAGGTGGACAGAACCCTGCGGTTCGAGGCACTCCGTCGAATGCAGCAATCACTGCTTTGCTTGGCGGAGGAACCGACGAGGCTTCTCTCCGCGAGGGTGAACAAATTGCCGCAGCAGTGCGACAGCGTCAGGTAAAGGAATACATACAGCGAATCAAGGTTGCCGGCTTAGGTGACAGATTCACCAACGGCCGTGCCGCTGCTGGCCTCAGTGACTACGTAGCTGCGTAAATCTAGAAATACTGGGTGTGATCTATACACCCAGTATTTTTTATATAGGTCACTGACGTCCGGAGGGGTACATGGTTCAAAAAGATAGCAACACGTCATCAAAAGCAGACTACGAAGGTAATGCTCTTCCTGATCTACCCGATTTGAGCTGGATGGATAAAACGTTCCAGTGGGGTACAAAAGCACTACCTGAAAAAAATGGTGGCGGGCTGACTCTTGATGCACTCAATATTGGCATCTATGGGGACATCCCTGAACACTATCCATATCGAAATCGTCTTCCGCGTGGAGCAGTCCCTGTGCCCTCAGCTGGCTCAATCGGCGGATATTACGTGCAGGATAAATACGAGCAGTGGGCAGATTCAGCTGCCCTTCTCTATGAAGAAGGCATTTCGCGTAGGTGGTCAACCGCTACTGATATTCCGTGGGAGACAGGTCATGGCCTGTCTGAGGATGTGGAAATAGCCATCGCGCAGGTAGCAACTGAACTTTCAAATTGGGGCTCTGTAGAATCAGAGGTTGTCTCCGCGTGGCTCCAGAATCTCAGCCCGGGATATCACGAAGTGAAATATTTCCTATCGACTGCCGTCTATGACTCGGCTCGAGTTGAAGAAGGATACCGAAAGCGTGCTCTGCTTAATGGGGCAGGAATGATGCTGGAAAGTCCGGGTCGAATGAACCGGGCCTGCCTTGAAACATACTCAGGTTGGTCACAGACTGTTCTGACTATGTGGCTTCTCCGCGGGTCGCTCATGACAGCGATAGTACGGTATCTCTCTGTATACGGCCCTACTGAGGCCGATCGTGAACTGGCGTTTCGAATTTTACCCGACATTCTGCGTAAATCAGCCTATGCCTGCGACCACATTAGATTTGCTATCTCCAAGAAAAGTGAGCTTACCGATGTATTTCAGGGAACATTGCAGCTCGCTGAATTCGCCCAGCTTAGCGACTTCAACGATCCGGTACTGTGGGAAGCCCTAGCAATTATTTTCGGTGGCGGGGTACAAAATATGGAACTCGGAATGGGACGCGTACTTGAACTACAACAGCATTTCCTGAGTGTTTACCTAGGCCGGTGCAAACAGGCCAACGTTGATCGAACAACGCAGGTTGCCAATGGGCCTTGGGGTGCGATCCTAGCAGGAATTCCGATAACTGGTCATACGTCGGCGGATGAGATGCGAGCGATGATCGAAGAAATGCGTGAGCGCGCCCGTGATGAGAGCGCTAGGTAATTAGCTTCATGCCGCTCTATAACTACGAATGTGAAAAGTGCTCGAAAACAAGCGAGGCTCTCGTGCGTCGCAATCAGCCCGAGCCAAGTGACTGCGATTCATGTGATGGATCTTTAAAGAGACTGATGAGCACGTTCGCGGCTCCGCAGAGTGAACTCGACAAGCTACGGGCCGTAGATCCTGCCTACAAACGGATGGTAGAGGACCATATGGCCCGCACCCCAGAAGCTGAACCGATGAGACACCTAAACAAACTAACTCCGTTCAGCGCCGCTGAAGATCCTGGAGACCCGATAGATTTTTAATTTAATTTGGTGCATAAACGAATCTAAATAAAGGAGAGACAAACAATGGCCGCGAAAGCATCGACAGCAAAAAGAATAAAGTTCCCGTCAGTCGGGTGGTACGAAGAGGTGGCATCAATCACCGTGGCAGACCAACAGTATCAAAAATACGGCCGACTCAATGCGATTGTCGCTTTCAAGTCTGAAGACTCCATAATTCAAGTTAATTTTGATGTCCTTAACATTCATGAAATTAAGGAAATTGAAGAAGATGAGATGCGTGACTGTGACTTCATTATCGAACTTGAAGCAGAACAGTGGAAAGACATGCTCAAGGACATAAAGAAAAACAATGGTGCGTCACTCGACTGGACATTGAATACTCTCGATTTAAAGTATGACGAGCCCATCCATCGGAATGAACTTGAAGATGGATTCAAAGCAGATCTGTTCTTCAGGTATATTCCGAGTCTTCAGGTTTTCTTCGATAATGCGAGCCAAATAACTACCCGCTTCTAACTCTAGTTGAATTCTCTTTGCGAGGCCGCATGCCCCCTCCAGTTAGCACTGCTAACATCTAGCTGAGGTATTTGCAGATATGTCCACTGAGACACAACCATTACACGGATTGAGAGTTGTCGAGCTAGGGGATGACGTCGCCTCAGCATTTGCTGCCCGCCTCTGCGCTATCTACGGCGCCGATACGATCGTAGTTGAACCGGAGGCTGGTCACGGCATCAGACATTTGCCCCCCTGGCAGTCTGGTGTTCCTGATCCTGCAAAAAGCATACTCTTTGCCTATCTCGGGGAATCAAAGCGATCGGTCACGGTAAATTCAGCTGACATCTCCGATATGCGTTTCCTTAAGGATTTACTGTCGAGTGCTGACGCGGTTATCAATGGTTACCAGCCACATAGACTCAATGACTTGGGTATCGATCTAGACCAGTTAGCCGTCGATAAACCATCCATAGTTATTACCCATGTCACACCGTACGGGCGAACTGGACCTAAATCCTTCTGGAAAATGGGAGCACTTACTGGAGCCGCGGCAGGTGGACAAATGTATTTGGCGGGAGACCCAGACAAACCGCCAATGCTGACAGCCGGGCATCAAGCGCATTATCAGTCAGGACTACAAGCTTTTGGTGCTACGATAACCGCACTTTTTGGTGCCGAAATGAGTGGAGTCGGAGACATTCTTGATCTGTCGATCCAGGAAGTGCAGGCCGCCACTCTGGAAGGGGGCGGTCCTGCAGCACTTTGGTACGGTGGCGAGCAGGTCCGAACTGGAAACGATGCACGAGCTCTATGGGGCATACATCCCTGTGCAGACGGCTGGATTGGCGTAGCCTCGATGCCTCGACAGACAAATTCGGTTCTAGAAGCAATGGGACATGGGGATCTGACCACCGACCCAGTATTCGCTAATGGTGGTTGGGCCATTGAAGCAAATGAGCTATTGTCACATCTAATCCCAGCATACACCGCACAGCACAATGCGGCCGATATTTTTGCAAATGCTGCTAATTTCCGGGCACCATTTTCAGTAATCCCAACACCAAAGGAACTGCTTGACTGGCCGCACTACAAGGAAATCGGATTTTGGAAAGAAATTCATCATGCAGAGTTCGGTACATATCAGGTTCCTGCTGGACCAATACAGTTCGGCAAATCGAATAGAGGGCTTCACAAAGCACCACCGATGATCGGTGAGCACAATAAGGTGGTTCGAGATAGTCTGACTCCAGATAGTTCAAAATCTCCGATGATATCAAGTGCTGCTATGGCAGATGTCACTTTGCCTTACGATGGCCTGCGTGTGGTTGATATGACCCAAGTATGGGCAGGACCCTACGGCGGCCGATTCCTCGCCGATATGGGTGCGGATGTTATCAAAGTCGAAGGTCCCTCTTTCCCTGATCCGATACGAACTATGACTGGTGAACTCACCTCCCCAGGAATCAATCTTTCCTCGTATTTCAATGAGTACAACAGAGGCAAGAGAAGCTTAGTGCTTGATTTTAAACAAGAAGATGGAATGAAAGCCTTGCTTGCTCTCATTGCAACGGCTGATGTGTTTATTGAGAACTGGTCATCAGGAGTCGCTGATAGAAATGGCCTCGGATTCGACGACTTGATCAAACTCAACCCTCAACTGGTGTATGTCTCTATGCCCGGGTTTGGCCATAANGGCTCTGATGCTGAACGGGTCGGATTTGGACCAACTATTGANCAAATGGGTGGCCTTGTTGCACTACAAGGCTATAAGGATGGACCACCTCATAAGTCNGGGATNTCGTATGGCGATCCAATCGCTGGCTCCACTTGTGCAGCNGCTGTAGCCACAGCGTTACTNGAGCGAACCCGTACCGGATCAGGAAGCTACTGCCTGATACCTCAGCGAGATGGAATCACAGGGCTGGTGGGAGAATACATGGTCGCTGAACAATTTGACTGTCAGCTCCCTCTGCGAGCCGGTACCGATCATCTGATATTTGCGCCTCACAACATTTATCCAGCCATGCCGTCAGCGGATGACCGGCCCGTACTAGGTCCTGATCGACAACCTGTCGCTCATGTTTCCGACTGTTGGTTAGCTATTTCTTGCAGATCAGACACAGACTGGCTCCAACTAGTAGATCTGATCGATCATCCAGAACTCCGGCATGATAAATATCTCCGTGCCGCCGATCGGCAAACATTAAAGGATGAAATCGACGAAATAATTCGAGGTTGGACGACGACTCGTCACGTTGAAGAAATGGCAGAATTGCTACAGGCTGGGGGTATCGACGCCTCCCCAGTCATGTCATCACTAGTACTTCTCAATGACGAACATCTTAACGAAAGAAAAATGTTTATCGATGTAGAACATGCAGTAAAAGGCTCTCATGGCACTGCACGGCCCTCATGGCGTTTCGAACGACGAGCCATACTCCCAAAATTGTCTGGACCGGCATTTGGCCAGCACTCAGAGGAAATTCTCGAAGAACTCGGTTACGACGGCGCTGAGATAGAGGCATTTCGAGACAGTCTAATAACAACTGACTTCATAACAAGGGCTTAGGAGAAATTATGGCTACCAAGCAGGTGATCATAGTAGGTGGTGGTAACGCCGCACTTTGTGCCGCTCTGTCTGCAAGCGAACACGGTGCGAACGTGACTGTCATCGAAAAAGCCACTCTTGAGGAACGAGGTGGGAATACATTTTTCACTGGCGGAGGGTTCCGTTTTCCATACAACGGTATTGAAGACATCCAAGATCTCATACCGGACTTGTCCGATGCGGAACTTAATCGGATCGACGTAGGTAATTATTCAGCAAAACATATGTCAGATGATCTCTTACGTGTGAGCGAAGGAGCCGCGGATCCAGACATGGTGAATCGATTAGTATCGGACGCATTTGACACCGTGAAATGGATGCGAGATTACGGGTTGGTAAGATGGGTTCTCATGTACGGACGCCAGGCTTATGAAGTTGATGGNATACTGAANTTTTGGGGNGGAATGATCACAGAGGCTGTNGGGGCCGGTGAAGGTCTTTCNGATGCNCTNTATGCCGCAGTGGAACNACANGGCATTGATGTCAAATTNGGAACAAAAATGACGAGCTTACTTACNGANTCACNNGGAGCAGTGAATGGNNTCAGGATAAAGGACGCNTCGGGTATCAGTGAGTTGTCNAGNGATGCAGTGGTACTCGCAGCNGGNGGGTTCCAGGCCAATGTAGAAATGCGNACGCGCTATCTCGGTCCAGGTTGGGAATTTGCAAAGATCAGAGGNTCTCGGCACAATACTGGTGAGGTAATCCGTTCCGCCCTNGAGATTGGTGCACAGCCATTCGGCCACTGGTCATCAGCGCATGCAGTCGCTTGGGATTTAAACGCTCCGCCGACTGGCAATCGACGAATCGGTGATTTATATCAAAAGCACTCCTANCCTCTAGGGATAGTGGTCAATACNANTGGTGACAGATTCGTAGATGAAGGCGCGGATATGCGAAACTACACCTACGCAAAGTATGGCCGGGAAATTTTAAAGCAGCCATACGGCGTAGCTTTCCAAATATTCGACCAACAGACGGCTGCAAGGCTACGGGATGAGTACCGGATNAAAGAGGTCACCAAGGCGGAAGCATCGACACTTGAAGAGTTAGCCGATTCTCTTGGCATACAACCAAAGAATTTTGTAGATACTGTAAACAAATATAATGAGGCATGCCGGAGTGGTTCGTATGATCCTGCCGTTCTTGATGGATTGGCGACCGTAGGTATAACCCCACCAAAATCCAATTGGGCGTTACCTCTGAGTGAACCGCCATTCATCGGGTTTGCAGTCACCTGTGGCATTACGTTCACCTTTGGAGGTCTCCGGGCAAATGCAGCCACTGGGCAAGTACTGGATACCGAGGATCTTCCCATTACNGGCTTGTATGCNGCTGGNGAACTCTTAGGAGGCCTCTTTTATCATAATTACGCGGGAGGTACTGGATTAATGGCTGGGTCGGTGTTTGGTCGAATCGCCGGAAGATCAGCAGCCAAATAATCGAGCTCAATTGAGGACTGCACCAATATAGAGCGAAAGTTCCTCCGCATCGGTGATCCCTTCAAGTCCGACCCTTACCNTACCTTCNGTGTCAATAACGAAAACCCAAGGTTCACTAGTCAATCCCCACTCAGCCATGGCGGGCACTAAGTACAAACCCTCACCAACCTTCAGTCTGTCTAAATCATATGGTTCGACATGAATAAAAATTACCTCGTCGTTGAATTGGTCATAGTTGGGATTGATCGCTTCTTCCAGAACAGGACCACACAATTTCGTCTGACAAAAGGACGGCGTAACGAACGAAACTATCANTGGTTTNCCAAGCTCCAGCGCGTCACGGATGGAAATNTGATGCATTNCCGGATTAGCAGGATTAGCGCTACTTAATGATTCAATTGAGTTTTGTTCGTTCATAATCGGCTGAATNGTCGCAGGAACAGCGGAGCCTTCACTCGACATCAANCGTGAGTTTTGNACNAGAAAAGACAAAAGAATAGGTGGGAGCTNNAGATCAGTCGAGTCCTTCANGATAAATTTAGCACCCCANACACCTCCATACTGAAAATCCACCTCTGNCGCATAAACGGAGACGACNGGATCAGTATGAACGTGATTCGTTCCGTCCGCATGTNTGTGATTTGATTCCTNACGGCCCAGNGANACTCGCCGNAACGAATATGATTCTTCGCTNCCAGGGACNGGCAGATACTCATTATTGAGTCGGAAAATNTCAACAATCCCNTGCAAATCGTGCNTAAAGCCCGACTCTNGATCGCCATAAGTCTGGAAAGCGAAACTTATNCGGGATCTCCCAATNCCTGGNGGAGAGGTCGCTCTCCGAGCGATCANACCAGAATCTTCCCAAGAAGCAGCAATCGACTCGTCCGAGAAGTTCAGTTCANTGTCAGAGGACGNCAATTCACCGCAAGCAAATAGCAATTGCAANANACAAATGANAAGNAATATAGTTCGTCTTGGNTGCACATCGATTATTGTCACATGAATTTGTTTTACTCGNGTGANTTGGCCGCNTGATAATTATCCAGAGCTCGTTGCACCATTGGTCGCCTTTTACCGTCAGTCTCTGCCAGTGCATAGCCGGGATCTTTTTCGGCATTGGAGGACAAGCTGTAGTGCGCGTACGACCCTTGTATATGTGCCGTCAGACCTTGAATATCTTGAGCCTGGTTGATTGCCATTTTCATCATACGGAGCTGGAATGGATCGTTTTCGCTCACGCGACGAGCATAGGCTAGAGTCTCGGTTCGCAAATCGTCTTTTGCATATACACGATTCACTAGGCCAGTCTGCTTTGCCTCTTCCGCGTCAATGAATCGGCTTTCAAATAATATCTCCTTTGCCTTTCGATGATGCAAATCCCATGGAACAGAAAAATATTGGAAGTTCGAGGGAAGAAACAATGCGTCATCAGACGCGAAGATAATATCGGCGCATGACGCCACTGCCCACGCTGCAAAAATACAGTACCCATGCACACCAGCGATCACTGGCTTTTCAAGGCTCCGCCATCGAAGACCGCGTTCCACATCAAAATCCCACGACCTCCTATATTTACCTCGTATACCTTCCTCTGTCGGCTTATTCACTTCTCCTTCTGCCCTCTGAGGAGAGCCAAGATCGTGCCCGGCCGAAAAATGTTCTCCGGCACCGAAAAGAGTGATCGCGCGAATATCTCGATCGTCAACAGCCTGCCTGAATGCAGCATCGAGATCGTCCATTAGGAAATCGCTAAGGGCATTGCGATACCGCACTCGGTCAAGCGTGATGATCGCCACCCGATCTTCTGTTTCATACTGCACATTATCGAATTTTGACATGACAGCTCCTTTCGACATTCTATGAATTACGGTGGAGGACCTTCGCCTGTGACACCTTTCGCCTTAAGTCTAGCGAATGTTTCATAGTCCATACTTAGTAGGTCACTGAACACTTCCCAACTATGCTCGCCGTGACGGGGAGAGTGACGAATATTTGTTATAGCCCTACCAGTAAAATGAATCGGGAGTGTCGCCTGATAGGCTGGCCCCGCCTCTGGGTGATTAATCATTTGAATAATTTTCCGTTCGATTAAATCCGGATCTTCGCTTACTTCGAGAGTATTCATCACTGCCGCCGAAGGAATTCCGTTGTGACTGAGTGTCTCGCACAATTGTGGCGCAAAATGCAGAGCGCAAAACGCACTCAAAATCTCGTCCAGAGCCGTCTCGTTCNTTTTCCTTTTCTCCAGTGTGTCAAATTCAGAGTAATCAAACGAACTTGAAGTGTCGCCAATTAGTGAGCATAANNNACTCCATTGCTGCTCATTTTCGCAGCATATAGCTATATGTGACCGGTTGCCTTGGTCGTCAGGATGACACTCATAGATACCATGTGGAGCCCACGTCCGGTGTTTATTACCAATAGGCCCAGGCACGCCACCGCCCCATAGAGTCTCCGTCGCCGCTTCACCAACAAATGTCAGGTTCGCCTCCATCATCGATAGATCGATGAATTGTCCTACGCCGGTTTGCTTTCGNTGGACTAACGCTGCNGTGAGAGCTGTCGCGGCGTTCAATCCGGCAACGGCATCAGGATACATTTGACCAGAATTCAATGGGATTCCATCCTCATAGCCTAAAAGACTCGACATACCTGAGCTCGGTTCAATGGTCCCTCCGATGCCGGGTANATTCGCCCACGGGCCAGTATGCCCATACGCCGACAATGAACAAAGAATTACNTCAGGNTTGATCTCTTTTAGCGCTTCGTAATCAACTCCAAAATTTTTCATCACCCGCGGCGAAAANTTTTCAGCAATGAAGTCTGCTTCTTCAACCAGTTCACGAAATATCTNAAGTCCCTCCGGGTCTGATAGATCTAACGTCACACAGCGCTTACCTAGATTNACGGAATTATACAGAGGGCCACAGTTCCAAGGGTGAATTGCTGTTTCACGATCCCGAAGCTTAGGTGGGATCTCACCCTCATAGCCTCCCCTCCAACCATCAGGTCGACTACGGACTTCAACTTGGATNACGTTCGCACCCATCATCGCGAGCAGCATCGTACAGTACGTCCCTGCCCAGGCTTGNGTCAACACAATGCCTGTATAGCCCGCCAGNGGNCCCTGAGAGCTGTCNAGAGAACCAACNACAGGTTCTAAATCAATCCTATNTNGCGGAGAAGTNACTGGTTCATCGTTGTTGTCAAAATCANTATTATGCGCGCCGATAGCGGGAGCNAGTCGCCTAATGGANAAAGGCGTAGCGGACATCTTTGCTGCTGGACCAGGGAGAACGGCTGATCGTACCCCGTCGCTTAGGTGCTGCCAGAATCCACGTTCATCGAGGTGTCGGTTTTCGATGAGTTCTTTCATGTCGAGAACCGGGCCAGCAACAACCCTCCGCAGCGCCAGTTCTTCGAACAAATCAGTTTTGTTCCAAGTTGACATTGCCTCTATCACTCGTCCCATATATTCCGACTTATTCTCTCGTCTATTCCGTTGGCTCTCCCATTTTGGATCGTTCGCAAGGTCGTCAAGACCAAGAAGGGTCATTGCATCACGCCAGAAGTGAGCTCTGGATAAGGTGAGCGCGAAATAACCGTCAGCTATCCGTACAGGACCGCCAGCTAGGTCATTAGCCGGGCTGGGTCGAAGAGGTTCACCACTGTACTGACTTTGCAAGAAACCTGGTGAAAGCATTGATATCGTGGCATCCAGCTCGCTTATGGATAACGCTTCCCCGTGTCCAGTTGATTCGCGTTGAAGAAGCGCTGCCATCACCCCGAGAGCGCCAAATGTTCCCGCGCTATAGCTCGTTTGCCACCCACTCGGCTTGAGTGGGCCACGTCCCAATGTACCGTTGATAGAAGCCCAACCAGATCGAGCCGCCGCCGTTAATTCGTTACCGAGTTGCTGCGCNAATTTTCCCGTTGAACCATGCGAACTTATNGACACTGTAATCTGTCGCTTGTCCGGGACTAGTTCATNTGCCTCGGCTAGTACCGAAGTCGATTCGGGAAGGATGATCACGTCAGAGAGGTGNTACAACTCTTGCANGCGACGTAGCGATTGCTGAGCGCCAGATTCAAACATTACTGAGCGCTTATTGGCAAGAAACCACTCAGNAAGTACCTCTTCTGCAGAGGCATCATGAAGTTTGAGCAGCCTGACCATATGCCCTTCGGGTTGTTCCACAACAACGACGTCCGCACCATAGTCAGCGAGAAGCCTTGAACACCAGGCACCTGATATAGAATTTGATAGNTCTGTGACGAATATTCCAGATAAAGGGCCGAGAGCTGAAGACACTAGCGCGCTCCAACCTCGAAAATAGTAGTGTGGCGCTGGCGCACCAATTCGCGATTCTGCGGGCCATAAGTTGAGCAGTCCACTACAGCATATGAATGACCTTTGCGCTGATATGCATCCACGAACGTACCTGTCGTGACGATAGGTTCATCAGCCTTTATCTTTCCGAAAAACTGAATCTGACTTCTTGCATGAATTGCTGGCGAATAATCGTACGAGTGATGCAGGAATCTAATCGGGCGGGCGCAGATCCATCCAGGGTGCAATACTGGGTTGTCGCCAATAAAACGATCATCCTGACTGTGCTGCTTCTCGTTAGCGTATGAAATCGCATCTGCCGCAGATGATCCTCCGCCGAGTGGTCTCAGTACTTCACCTAGCGGAGCAGTCGGAAAACGTAAAGTTTCAAGATTTGACTTGACTGGCTCTGACTCAGAATATTCAGTATCTGTCAGTTCTGCTAACCATGGTGCGACACCAATTCCTACACTACCCTCCACCCGATTATTTTGATCTAGACCACTAATTTGCAGACCGAATTCACCATCGGAAACTTCTTCCAGCGTAATTAGGAGTTCCTCACCTGGATAGGTAGGTCGTCGAAACGATATGGATGCCCAACCATTGGCTAACCATCCGTCTCCTAATGTGCGTAATATAGTGTCGGTGGCCCACCCGAATACCGTCGCCCCGCCAACAAGAGCCCCTGAATACCCATAGTCGGTAGCCCCACTCGTGGAATGGATAGGATTAGAAATATCGGGGCTGTCCGGCCCGTCGAGAAAGGCGTTAAATTTATCCTGAATAAGTCGTGAAGTCATAAATATCAGCTCCTACTATCTGAGCTTAAAGCATGAGGCAATCCGATCAACCGCAGCCTTCCAGTCTACCCAAACATAGGGTAAGCAGAAAAAGCTCGTGTTGGGATCTTGGCTCCAGAATCGAGTTCGGTCCATATGTCTCTCGTTTCGAGTTGTTCGCACGAGAATAACTCATCAACAGTCCGTACCAAAGAGAACGTGAGATGAAGTTTATCCGCCGCAGTGAACCATTCCGCCGCCGTTTTTTCTCGAAATGGGGGAATAAACAGGGCTAAAAATTCGTCATAATTATCCTTTCGGCCTTCAGCGGTCTGGAACCGCTCCTCAGTCAATCTGGGCTCATCAATAAGTTTCGCGATTCCCTTCATATCCATGCTCGCTGTCGCGCCAGGAGCACAATAAACATAGCCATCACTCGTTGGAACGACCCGTAAGCCTTCTTTCACTGATGCTTCACGACGAGTAACTTCACCACGCCATATAAAAGCGGCGGACTGAGTAAAAGTGTGCATCGACATTGCCTCAACGATTGATAGATCTAATCTCCGAAGCTCGCCATCTAGCCTGTACGCCCTAGCTAGCGCCATCGCTGCAGTTGAGGCCGTCAGCCCGCCGCACATCTCAGCCGAATACGGGGGAAGTTGCTGAGGTGCCTGTTGCGCTTCTCCCGTGAGATATAGCAATCCGCTAGCAGCCTGGAGAATCAATTCTGAATGCGAGACCTCAGATAAGTGGTGGCCCAATCCAAAAGATGTAATGGAGATGACCCCTACGCGCGGTGTAATCACTTCAAAAAAGTCCGTCTGAATACCCAACTCCGTGAGTGCATGGCTCGAGAAATCTCCGATCACGATATCAACACCCGCTACGCGGTCTTGAAGTTCGTTCGCCGTATCAGAACTGACGGACTTGCCTCTGTTCAAAAACAGCTCTAAGCCATTATTTCTATCGCCCCATCGCGAGGGGATAGATATCAATGGATCTTCCTCATCTAATATAATCCTGTCAATATCCCATCCCATATCTCTCAGTAAATATCCAGCATAGGCAACTGCTATTCCAGTGCCAAACTCAAGAACCTTCACAATTTTCACTCACCCTTCTTAGCAACCTTTAACCATGATTGATTTGGCTGATCATCAACGCGTGTTAGTTCACCACGCTCGATCCGGATCTCATTCGCAGCAGCGTCAGTCCTTGACCGTATTACGGCTCTCATGCCAGAGGCGAGTATCCCTCGATTCTCTAACTCATCTATCATTTCGGGTGTGTGGCCAAGTAGTCCACTACATAGCTCCCGGTTATCAGCTCCAACGTCACGAGCATGTTGCGGCTGGAATCCGTCCCTCCCTCCCCAGAACGTACTTTTTGTTGGTAACAATTTATGTCCGTCATGNATAAAGCCNAAGTGATTTCGATTCCAATAGAAGTCCGAGCTCACAATGTCGGACANATCCGAGACTGGATAAGCACTTATTCCTTTACTCAAAAGTGCATCTGATAGNTTTTTTGCNTCGAGCNCCTGAATCTTCCGCACCAGCTGTTNATGGGAATCAATTTCCTCAGGATCCATATTCAGTTCTGCAGCAAATACNGATCGNTGTTCCTCNGTCACCGAAATAGCTATCCAGCGGTCGAGNCCATCGGCNGCGAACACTTCGTGGACAGCATAGTTAGAGTCCTTATTACCTAGTCTCCAAGGCAATTGGCCTCCGGCAGCCCTCTGCGCAATAACTGGTCCAAGCATCGAGATCGCGGTTTCGTACAAGGAAACATCTAGATAAGTACCAACACCTGAATCATCTCGCCGTTCAAGTGCTGCGATCACTCCGAGTAAGGCGTGCATCCCACAATTATTATCAGCGTAGACAATCGTTCCTGGTCGACCAGGCCACTCGTCCGGTTCGCCAATCAACTGATAATTACCCGCTATAGCTTCCGCACCTGGACCAAATAAAGGACGATCAGCCCAAGGGCCGGTTGTGCCGAATCCGGTGATGGACAAATATATTATGTCCTCTTTTAGTTCTTTAATAGCCTCATAATCAATTCCGAATTTTCGCATCACTCGCGGCGTGTAATTATGTGCAACAATATCCACCTCCTGAGCGAATTGACGAAAAAGCTCCGGACCACCCTCTACTGAGAGATCGATAGCTAGGCGACTTTTGCTCCTGACAAGATCTTGGTCGACGAAATTTCCACGGGCACGCGTGGGACTTTCGACTCTAATTATTTCCGCACCTAGCGCCGCCATATGAAGTGTCGTCATAGGTAGCGCTACGGCTTGTTCCATCGACAACACACGAACACCCGTCAAAGGCTGACCGATAACATCTAATGCACCAAGACTCATCGGTAACTTCAAAAAGTTGCAATCGGGTTAACTGGGGAGCCTGTACCACCCGTGATTACCAGTGGGGAAATTATTAAGAGAAACTCGTATCTACCGCGCTCAGCGCACGCTTCTGCCAGCCTATCAAAATTAGCATTGTCAAGAAGCGGCATACCCATGTGAGGAATTACCACCTCATGTATTGGAATACGTGCAGGGTAGTCATAAGGTTTGTGGCCTGCCTCCTGCAGATCCCACCCCAGTAATGATGCATCATTATCAAATAAGTATTCTATAACTGACGGAGCATTCCCCGGTGTCGCAGGCGGATGGACAAATTCAAAATTCGCATTCGCTTCCCAGAAAGCCTCATATCCGGAACGAACCAATACCGCGTCACCCGGTCTCGGATCGATGCCAACGCTTTCCGCCCACTCGGCCAAATGCCACCCCTCTATCGGTTCATCGGGTGCGACGTACTCTTGTCCCCGCATTCTGGGAATATCGTACAACACTCCCCTCGTCACAATACCATCTCGCCAGTGGTCGACCGAGTTCGTCAGGGCTCCGTCCTCACGGATGAGGCTTGGATCACGATCATTATATATTCTGCCTCCCTGAGAACTGTCTCCTGTAAAAATATGGCACAAGGCATCAATGTGGGTATTCACATACCCATGAAATGCCACCCCGATATAGTCTCCAGAGCTTGCGGGCCCGACCATTACCTGGTGATCTGCTGGCCTGGGGTTCCGTTGTTCATTATCAACAACTTTGCTCGTGGCAACTGGATTCGAGCATGACACAGTATATCCTTCAGTAACCAGCGAGCTCGCGTATTTCACAGACTCTTGGCTAATATGATTAAGTGTCCCCAACTGATCGTCGGCACCCCATCGACCCCAATTACTATAATTCGCCTTGTATGCTTGATATTCCTCCACCGTGGTAGGAGTTTTGTCCTTCATTCCCATTGATTCCTCCTTGCGTGCGACAGGTACTTGCCGGATCACCCGCAATAGTAGTACACATACTCCGCGATCATGACAAGTCAGAAAATGGGAATTCTCGTGATTCATACAGCTCTACTGCACGCGCAAGTCCAATGCGGGCTTTACTAACCAGCCAGTTCGGATAGTTCATTAGTCCAATATGCTCCAAGAATTCATCCTCGTCATCTACCAGTGCGAAAAAATCCTCAAGAACAATAAGATCAAGATCAAGATCGATCCATATAAGTCGCTCGCTGCTAAGTTCCTTATGGCACTGCACGTAGGCAGGCGTCGATATATTCGCATAAGCGATCATTTTCCGTTTGCCGATGGGTTCGCTCGGAATCAGCAAATTGAACCACTGGTCCTCGAAAAAATAAGCACGTGTCTTGGTACGCGCAGGAAATTCCCCCCGATAGGACTTAATTGGTGAATCTTTTTCTATTAGACATTCCCAATATTTACCGAGAGTGTTGTCTTCTCTTGTTTCCATCATGCAACCTTGATATGTATAATGAAAACTACCGTCAAATTTAAAAGATTCAATAGAAACGGATCCGCGCCTAGCCTTCATAATCAATTTCGTTCCTATAAAGTTCCACGCCACCATCAAGTCTGGTCTAGAGTGTAACGCGAAGCACACCAAGAAAAGGTAATACTTTGACAACAACCGTAAACACCGCGTTTGAACCTGTGATCGGTCTTGAGGTACATATCCAGTTGAAGACCGATTCAAAAATGTTCTGTAGCTGTGAGCGTTCATATTTCGATACCGAACCAAATTCTCATGTTTGCGTAATATGTATGGGCATGCCAGGCGCCCTCCCAGTTATTAACAGGCAAGCTGTGTTTTATACGGTGATGGCCGGCCTAGCTCTCGACTGTGACATTGCCTCTGTGGCAAAATTTGACCGGAAAAATTATCCCTACCCTGACCTAGTAAAGGGATACCAGATATCGCAGTATGACCAACCTTTCTGTGAGAATGGTGCATTGCTCGTAGAAACCGACGATGGAAGCGAACGACCCGTAGAGTTAGAGCGAATTCATCTTGAAGAGGATACTGCTCGGCTAGTACACCGCGAGGAGGATGGGAAAAGCTACAGCCTCTTGGACCTCAATCGCTCGGGCTCCCCTCTAATGGAACTAGTCACTCGACCTAATATACGGTCAGCCAAAGAAGCTGCGAGTTTTCTCAGAAGACTCAGGCAACTAGCAAGATATCTGGATATTTCTGATGCCAATATGGAGAAAGGTCAGCTTCGTTGTGATGCAAACATATCGATCCGGCCAGTAGGAGAAACCCTCCTAGGAACCAAGGTAGAAATTAAGAACATGAATTCATTTAGAGCAGTGCAGCGCGCTATCGAATATGAAATCGAGCGCCAGTCGCAAGTTGTACTTGCGGGTGAACGCATCGTGCAGGAGACCCGAGGATTTATCGACAACACCGGTGAGACCGTCTCGCAAAGATCGAAGGAGGGTGCCTCGGATTATAGATATTTCCCTGAACCAGATCTGCCTCCTCTAACAATTAACCCTGGATTCCTTGAAGAAGTGCGCGAGGCCATGCCTGAACTTCCGCGGGAGCGGGCTGCCCGCTTTATAGAGGAGTATGGGTTGTCTCCCTCCGAAGCCACTACTCTCACTAGTTCGAAATTACGGTCTCAGGCATATGAGGACTGTGTCCAATTTGATAAAACCGTGCCACCGAGGAATATCGCGAAATGGTTTATCGGAGAGATCGCAAAACATATCAACGAGCTTGGAGTCGATGCTGAGCTATCGGACACGCTTGTTAAGTCCGATAACATTTCTAGATTAGTGAAACTAGTTGAAAAGAAAGACATCACGCAGAATGCGGCACGAGATATCCTTGCCGAAATGTTCGAAAGTGGCGATGACCCAGAAGCTTTAGTAGACAAACTCGGACTGCGGAAAACGACTGACCTCGATGCAATAAGGTCAGTTGCCAAAGACGTCATAGATCAGAATCCAAAAGCAGTAGAGGATTATATCGGAGGTAAAGAATCTGCCATCGGGTTCCTGTTGGGTCAGGTCATGCGAGCCACCAAGGGAACTGCGGATGCAAATACAGTCCGAGAACTCCTCAAAGAAATTCTTGATTCAAATTAGTCGTTACGTTGAACCTACCCACTCCCAGAGGAATCCTTTAGTATTTGATTATGGATTTGAAAAACATACTCGCGATCGCCCAAATCATCGTAGGCGTAGTCTTAGTTGTATTGGTGCTCATGCAAGTCAGGGGTACTGGTTTCGGAGCTGCTTTAGGTGGACAAGACTATTCATTTCGAACGAGGCGTGGGGTTGCGCGATCCCTGCACCGCCTGACTATTGTTAGTGTAGTCATCTTCCTTGTAATTTCGGCCTGGAGCGTTGCCGCTGGCTAGCCGAATTGAACGAACCCTAGAATAAGCATATGTCCTCGATTTCGCCCGTGCCTATCGCCTTTTTTGGGACACCAGAATTCTCTGTCCTGCCATTAGTGGCTCTCGCGGAATCCGAATTAGTTGACGTCAAAATGATCGTCACACAACCTGATCGCCAATCTGGGCGCGGGCAACGGGTCATATTCAATCCCGTCAAAGCTACTGCTCTTGANCTCGGAATTACTAATATAGCGCAACCTCATCAGATCGATGATTCATTCATTACTGAATTGGCAAAAGCAGGGATAGACCGAGGAATTGTGGTGGCTGCAGGACATATTTTCCCGCGAAAACTTTGCGACTACTTCGGCNATAAACTTATCAATATTCATGCCTCGCTACTNCCCAGACATAGAGGAGCCTCCCCAATCAGTGAGGCGATTTTAACTGGCGACTCTGCGACTGGTGTAACCTTAATGGAGATACAATTCGAGTTAGATGCTGGCCCCATACTGGCTCAATCAAGTGTTGATATTCAGCCTGAAGACACTACTGGTTCATTGTCAGATAAACTTTCGGATATAGGTACACAACTACTAAAGGAAAATCTTGCTAAGTGGCTGAACGGTGACCTGGTCGCCACACAGCAACACGAACCCAACGCAACCTACGCCCCAAAAGTGCGAGCCGCAGATGCCGAGATCGATTGGAACCATGACGGAAGCGTTATCGAAAGAATGGTTCGAGCGTATTCTCCATGGCCGACGGCCTACACGTTTTTTAATCAGAAGCGACTCCGACTGCACCGTTCTAACAAAATCGACAATGAAAACGTTGATTCCCGCTCTCCTGGCTTAGTCTACCGAACACGGACCGGATCAATCGCAGTGGCTACTGGTGGTGCGCATGTTCAGTTGCTAGATGTTCAACTTGAAGGCAAAAAAATGATGGCTGNCGAGGATTTCGCAAACGGCATGCAACACTTTATTGGTAGTGTCCTCGGTACCTAAANACCCTGATATCTCACAGTGACTATTGGTTCCGCAAGAAAATTTCCATTGCCGACTTCATGACTTTCGCGCCATCGTGTCGATAACGTTTAGNTTCGTCAACAAGATTACTCGTGATCAATTTGGCAGAGCCATAGTCCGCCTCNACATCAGCTAGNACGGGTTGTGAGCGCCATTCGGCNGGGAATGATTCTGAGCTTAAATTGCTATTTGCAAGTACTACCGTTGCCAACTCTTCGCAACCAGCATGTGAACGTANTACTTCGTAATGACGAGCAGCAGAATATCCGTTGGTTTCTCCATACTGGGTCGCTACATTAACTACAAAAATTCTAGGGGCAGAGCTAGCCTCGATTGCTTCACTGATTCCAGGTACGAGAATGTTTGGAATGATGGAAGTATACAAACTACCCGGTCCGATAAGGATCAGATCTGCGTCAGAGATGGCTTTAACTGCTTTGGGATTCGCCTCGATTGCTTCAGGAGAAAGGCTCACCCACTTAGGAGGGTATCCTTGATTGGATATTTCTGATTCACCGCGGATCTCAATGTCGCCATCAAACATTCCAACCAAAGTCACATCATCNAGAGATGCTGGAATTATTCTCCCACTCACTTGCAGAACCCTACAAGTCTCATCGATGGCTGCCTCCATGCCACCGCTAACCTCCGCCATGGCAGTGAGAAAGAGATTTCCGAAAGAATGTCCAGAGATCGAATTCCCGTCGAGCTGTTCGAATCTGTAGCGGAATAATTGAGTGACTAGCGACTCGTCCTCGGCCAAAGCTGCGATACAGTTCCTGATATCNCCTGGAGGAATGACTCCCAAGTCTCTCCTCAACCGCCCAGATGATCCCCCATCGTCGGCTACTGTCACAATCGCAGAAATATTCGCGGTAACTTCTTTCAGTGATCGCAGTANGTTAGCCAGTCCGGTCCCACCTCCGATNACAACAACATTNGGGCCTCTCGAAAGACGGAGATTTCTGTAGGCGGTTGAAATTACGTCGATCTGGTCAGTTGGTGCTCGGNCGGCCACTTGGACCACCCAAGTCCTGAGTTTCCAACCGGAAAGGCCTGCAAGAGTTACCGCTGTGAGCAGGAAGAGTAGTCCACGCAGCCATCGAGGAATAAATTGCAGGGTGATCCAATATATTTCATCAGGAAATGAAATAGCAAGATATGCGGCACGGAGGAGATAGGCTATGCCAAGACCAGCTATCCCCGCAGCGACCAGAAACAGCACAATCCAGAGTTTTAAATTGAATCCTAGGTAAATCCACCGGAATAGTTGACGGGACATTTAAGTTCCTTCTGTCCCCACCACCTATTTCTATTAGAAGAGTTCCGGAGGAATACGTCAACTACTCGTGAGTGGATGGCAAGAGTTAGTCTTCAGCTTCTTCCTCACCGCTGTCAGTTTGTGTCTCTTCATCTGCTGAATCTTCTTCACCTTCAGCCAATTCATCTTCACGCTCGATATTGACTCGTGGCTGCTGCACGGCAGCGACTAACGCTTCCGAGTCTGTAAGCACGGTCACACCACTTGGGACTTTCACTTCGCTGACAAATAGCTGCGACCCGAGTTCTTCCAACCCAGAAATGTCGACCTCCAGTGACTCCGGAAGATCAGCCGGCAGAGCTTCGATTAGTAGTCGGTCGCTTGCCTGTACGATAACACCACCATACATCGATACACCGGGCGCAGTACCCGTGAGCAACAGCGGCACATCTGCTTGCACTGTTCTTGTAAGGTCAACCTGAAAAAAGTCGATATGCAGTATTTTCCTAGAAACTGGATGAACGGACACGTCACGTACAATTACTGGTCGCGCTTCAGACTCACCTGATATCTGAACTTGAAATAGATTGTTCTTACCGTAAGAATTAAGAAGATCGCGGCCATCAGTATATCGGAGTTGTACGGCGGCTGACTCGATACCTCGTCCGTACAAATTGGCCGGGAGGAGTCCTTCACGCCGAAGTCTACTAACTTTCTTACCGAAAGTTGAGCGTAGTTCAAGGGTATAGGTATCCGACATTTTCGACCTCGGGGCTGATTCAATCATCTCAAAACGTGAGTGCTTACACTACTAATGATTCACGATACAAACAACTGTATCCTTCTCACCGGATGACACCACAGTATCTTGATGCGATACTTGGGTTTGTTTATTGAGAAAGGGGACCTTTTTTGTTACCAATTCAACAGGTGGTTGCCAAAATTGGGCTAAGTTGGGACGATGTCGAGCCCTATGGAACGGACAAGGTCAAGGTACCGCTTTCTCTTTTCGCTGACACCAAAAAGCAGAAGGGTAAACTCGTCGTGGTAACTGCTATCACCCCAACTCCCGCTGGAGAAGGAAAGACAACCACGACTCTTGGACTGACTGATGGCTTGAATTTAATTGGTAAAGACGCGGTAGCTGTGATCAGACAACCCTCGCTGGGTCCATTGTTTGGTCGCAAGGGCGGCGGTACCGGTGGAGGTGCAGCTACAGCGGAACCCGCTACTGACATAAATCTACATTTCACCGGTGATTTCCATGCTATTCAGTCCGCTCATAATTTTCTCGCGGCCATGACTGAAAATTCTGTCAAAAACCAGGAGATAGAGAACTTTCACCCGGAGGGCATATCATGGCGCCGAGTGACTGATGCCGAAGACAGGTCTCTTCGCAACATAATCGTTGGGATCGGTAAAACAGCTGACGGACCAACCAGACAGACCGGATATGACATCTCAGCTGCCTCCGAAATAATGGCAATAGTGGCGCTCGCCCAAGATTACAAGGATCTACGCCAAAGGCTCGAATCTATAGTAGTTGGTTGGACGACCACAAATACTCCGGTAACTGCACGTGACGTGTCGGCTGTAGGATCGATGATGGTTCTATTAAAGGATGCGCTAAAGCCAAATCTGGTCCAAACACAAGAGGGTAATCCCGTCATATGTCACGCAGGCCCGTTCGGCAACATCGCTCACGGATGCTCGTCAATTATCGCTGATCGACTAGCGCTACAAACCTCAGAGATCGCAGTCACCGAGGCCGGGTTTGGGGCCGATCTGGGATTTGAAAAATTCATGGATATCAAGGTTCGACAAGGTGGGGCAGAACCAAGTGCGGCTGTCCTGGTCGCAACAATCAAAGGATTGAAATGGCATGGTGGAATAAAACAAAAAGAGCTTACAACTCCGAACATCGAAGCCGTAAGTGCTGGTGCCTCCAATCTCAAATATGCTGTGGCTACGGTTCGTCGATATGGCTTACCCGTTGTGGTAGCAATAAACAGATTTCCAGAAGACACTGCAGAGGAAATCAGAGTCTTGCAAGATGCGGCCATCGAGGCCGGAGCAGCTGCTGCTGTTGAAGCAAAGGGCTTCTCTGAAGGTGGGAGAGGGATGACTGATTTAGCTACTAAGGTCGTGGAATTGCTCGAAACCGATAGCGCCGATATCCGACTTATGTATCAAGACAATGAGACGATAGAAGAGAAAATAACAACTCTCGCAAAAGAACTGTACCAGGCCGATTCGGTCAATTGGGGGCCTCTAACTCGGACCACAGCGAGACGTTTTGACAAACATGGGTGGAAATTCCCGATATGTGTGGCTAAAACACACCTATCAATCTCGGCAGACCCAAAGCTCCTAGGAGCTCCACAAGGACATGTTTTTCCTGTACACGAAATTAGAATCGCTGCCGGCTCACAACAGATCATTTGCCTTGCCGGTGACATCATGACTTTGCCTGGTCTCCCACGAGATCCAAATGCCTTTGAGATAGACCTCAATGAAGACGGCTCGGTAGTCGGACTACTCTAGTCGCATAAGTCGTTTGAAGATTTCAGTTAATGGTGACCTGCTAGTCTTAGCCGCTGGGACCCCTATATGGCGCAAAATATCTCTAAACAACGGTGATTGGTCGGCAAGTCTAGGGTCTAATCTACCCATTTTATTACCCGGTATGACCAATATATCTATGTCATGCGGCTGTATCGAATCAGGATCGCCGACCCAAATTCGTTTACAGCCTGACACAGTCCAGTCAAGGCATATCATGTGACAGCCGGCTGGGTTTAGTCTCTCAGCAAGCTCACTAAATGCCTCTGCTGTTATTGGTCGAGGAGCGGTCAACTGAATACCCGAAGAGAATCGCATTTCTACAAATTTTGAATCCGATGTGATTCTCGCAGTTGCGAAAGGTTCCCCGATCTCGGTCAGGTGTCGCCGCAGTAATATTGCGAGGTCTTCACTGTCCTGAGGTTTTGAAGCTTCTACTGAGACGACTCTATATCCTGATTGCACAGTCATAATTAGTTAGTGCAACTTTCACCGTACGACAATAACTTCTACCTCTTCGCCAATCTAGATCGAGTCTTTATCTTCCGGGCATATTGCGTAACCATCGGCCAACATCATTGAGGTAAGTACTCCTGAGCCTTGAGATCCGGTCAGACGAGCAATAAGGCCCTCTGGCTCTTTTTCCAAAAGACATCGTGCATAGAATCTGCGTCCATCCGTATTTTTCAGTCGATCGCCGGCTATGGCAGTAACTCTTGGTCTTTCCCAACCGTCCGCGTTTGTAATAAGTCGCCCCGCAAGTTTAAAAACAGCTGGACGGCCAAACAATTCAAAGGTCATCATTGCCGAGACAGGGTTACCGGGGAGACCAAGGTGTGGAACCTGTTTACCTTCGGAGCCCTCCAGCACCCCGAAGGCAAGAGGTTTACCTGGTTTCATACGTACAGTCCAAAAGCCAATTTCACCTTGCTGAGCGAGGACTGTTTTCACAACATCGAAGTCACCACGTGAAACACCGGCACTAGTTACTAATAAATCTGCCTCTTTAAGTCCTTCATTGATATTCAGAGTCAACGCCTCAACCGTATCTTTGGACACGTCAAGCACCAATGCCTCACCCCCAAACGCTGTAACTTGAGCCGCTAGCGAGTAAGAATTGGCATCATATATTTGACCAGGAGCAAGAGAGCTTCCTGGTCGAACCAGTTCGTCCCCCGTAGAAAGAATGGCGACAACTGGTCGTCTGATGCACTTAACCGAGTTCACTCCTAGGGACGCTAACACACCTATTTCAGGCGCACCTACCACAGTACCCTCACGAAGAACTAAAACTCCATCTTTTATGTCCTCACCGGCCAAACGAATATTAGCACCCGGTTTAGCTTCGACATCAATTCTGACACTATTTTTTGGATTTTGTTCCCAATCACCGGCCAATCTTGATGATTCTCGGGTGTCCCAGTCGTATTCATCAGTCTCTTCAAAAGGTACGACCGCGTCGGCGCCATCCGGCATTGGAGCGCCAGTCATAATTCGAACGGCTTGTCCGTCGGAGACTTTACCTTCAAATACAGCACCCGCCGGTAAGTACCCAATGACCGTAAGGTTTGTGGGCTCCGAGTAACTAGCATTTTTTGTATCTTCTGCGCGAACGGCGTATCCATCCATTCCCGTATTCGGATGAGGGGGAATGTCTAAATCTGAGTAAATGTCCTCCGCAAGCACCAAACCCAGACTTTGCTCTAGCGAACAATCGACTGTATTCAAAGGTGACATCGTTGAGAGTATCTGAGCTCTCGCCTCTTCGACTGAAATCATGTCTGCTGGAAGAATCGATCTGTCACCAGTCTTGGTGGCCGAATAAGTTAGTTCAGCTTCGGTTGACTGTTGGATGTCTTTGGGTTCCATAATGATAATTATAATATCTCGGTCGAGGTGATGATTAAGTCAAAAAAATGAGGTACCCTCCGTAAGAACAAACGTCTCAAATAAAGGAGAGCGACATGGGATATAGTGCCAGTTTCAATCCAAGCGGTGGAGCTGCTATCGCTGGCCTTGGGATGACTGAAATGACCAGAGAATATACCTATTCAGCAACCGGACTTGCCGGAATTGCTGTCCGTCAGGCAATTGCAGATGCGGGATTAGGCAAAGACGATATCGACGGTCTCTTTATAAACGCAGGGGTCACAAACAGCATCTCCACAGGGCTTCAAACTAGTCTAGGTTTCAGAAATTTAAAGCTGCTCAATCACATGAATGCAGCCGGCTCTACAGCTGGACAAATGATCCAATATGCATCACTCGCGATTCAAGCTGGAATGGCCTCGCATGTTGTCTGTGTATTTGCTGACGACCCACTGAAACCGGGCACTTCTGCTGGCGCAGCTTACAGCGGCACCGGACGGCCGGCTACCGGGATGGCTAGCCTACCCGGCGCTTACGGTTTCTTCTCAGGTGCAAATACGTCGTATGCCCTGGCAGCCCGTAGACACATGGGTCTTTATGGAACTACTCAGGATCAACTCGGAGCAGTAGCTGTTTCTACTCGAAATTGGGCCACACTCAATCCAGCAGCCATGCAACGGAATCCTATGACTCTTGATGATTATCACGGTTCGAGATGGATTGTTGAACCTTTCCACCTATTTGACTGTACCCTCGTCTCTAACGGGGCCGTCGCTGTTGTGGTCACTTCTTCTGAGCGGGCCCGAGAACTCCAGCAACCACCTGTATACGTCGCCGGTATGGGTCAAGGGCATCCGGGAAATCCAAGGCAACAGGGCTTTGAAAATGAGGTAAATACCGGAGCACAAATTGCCCGAGATACTGCCTACGGAATGGCCGGTGTCGGTCCTAACGATATCGATATTCGAGAACTTTATGATTGCTACACATACACGACATTAGTAACACTGGAAGATTACGGGTTTTGTGAAAAAGGTGAAGGTGGCGCATTTGTTGAAGACGGGAAGCTCGGACCAGGGGGATCACATCCTACAAATACGGGTGGCGGACAACTTTCTGGATACTACATGTGGGGTATGACCCCAGTATCTGAAGCCGTAATACAAACTCGCGGACACGGAGGTGACAGGCAAGTAGACAAGCGTGATCATGTCTTGGTCTCCACACAGGGCGGTATACTCGATTATCATTCGACCTTGATTTTAAGCCCTAACGCAGATGCTGGAACGAGGAATTAAGCGATGACCACTCATGAAAAACCAACAAAACCAGTCCCTACCCCTGATGAGATGTCCCAACCGTTTTTCGAGGGCGCGGCTGACAATAAACTAGTCATACAAAAATGCAACTCATGTCCAGCATTTCTCTGGCCTCTCAAAGAACTCTGCACTGAATGCCTATCGGAAGACCTCAAATGGGAAGCCGTCAGTGGCTCGGGAACCGTGCACTCGTTTGTCATAATGCACAGACTATTTCATCCTGGATTCCAGGATGATGTTCCGTACAATCTGACGGTAGTCGAACTAGACGAAGGGCCTCGTGTAACTACTATTTTGAGAAATATTGAAAATGAAGACATACATGTAGGACTAAAGGTACAAGCTGGTTGGGAAATTGCCGGTGAAACCTCACTCTTACATTTTAAGCCAGAATAGAGAGGATCTAAGGAAATGGTCGTAGAGTTCCGAAAAGCAACGGCTGAAGAAATGCCTGAATTTTACCGACAGGCTTCTCGTGCATTAGGACAGGAAAACACCTTGGCGGGACTCGATCCCGACTGGACCATGTGCGCATTCGATGACGATCAGGTCGTGACAACCTACGGGGCTTGGCCACTCCAAATTAGGTTTAATGGGCCAGCAACACCGGCTGCAGGTGTGACGATGGTCTCTACTCATCCTGCGCATCGCAGACGGGGCTACCTGCGGAGCGTCAAACAAAAACATTTCCAAGAGATGCACGAGAAGCGTGAACAATCTCTGGCGATTCTTCATCCTGCGTGGATGGCAATTTATCAGCGATATGGATATGGCACGATAAATACTAGACACACTTACAAGATAGAACCTCGCTTTATTCGATTTCATCATCCTGTACAAAGCTCCGGTGTGATCCGTGAGGTTAATTTAGACGAAGAGTTTGGATTACTTGTAGATGTGTATCGACGATTTCGAGAGGAACGTAACGGCCTAGTCCACCGAGGACGAGCCATGTGGGACGAAGGACCATTAGCAAAAACAACACCGGAAAGACAACGCTCCATATTTGCGTACGAAGAGCACGGTGAGCCGCTGGGATATGTCATTTATACTGCTGGGCCTGGAACAACTCCAAACGAAAACTGGAACGGCCGCTATGGAAATAATCATGTATCGCAGTACGTCGACGTCTCAGATTTCTTTGCTCTCACACCGGAGGCACACCAAGCACTATGGGGACTGCTCGCAGGCATTGATAACGCGGAAGATGTTAGATGGGATAATGCCCCATCGAACGATCCTCTAGTCAACATGCTAACCGAACCGAGAATGCTAAATGCGACCCGCCGCGATGGAATAATGGCGCGCATCGTAACACTTGAGGACGCCCTACCTCTACGAAGATACGACGAGGAAGGTGAAGTTCGCTTTCAATTCCTAGATGAATTCTGCGATTGGAATAACGGAAGTTGGGCTTTCTCAGCGAGCCCAGAAGTAAGTACCATAGATCGTATACCTGACTCTGGAGCTGACATAAGAATCACTCCCGATACCTTCGCCTCAATATTATTCGGGCACTACAGCGCGTCGGAAGCACTGCAAGCCGGGCTCCTTACAGTGCTGAATCAGGACGCGTTAAAGGACTGGGACCGCATATTCAGAACAAGATATACACCGTATGAGGCAGAGCATACCTGGTGAACCATTATCTACTTGGTGTTGAGATACTCTGATATTTGCTTCGAATGGTCCCTCAAATGCCACACAGCGAAGTCAACAGTCCCGCCAATCGTCTGTTCGAAACCCTGACCAGCTGGAATGTCTGCAACCTTGTCGATATCACCATCTTCGATATATCCATATATCCGATCGGTTGCAACCGCCATTTCTTCTAACAATTGCAAAGCATGTTGAGGCTCAACGGCCTCAATATTCTGTTGTTCAAGGCCATTCGCTTGCAGTGCAGCGGCAACGGCATTCGCGAAATAGTTCTCATCTGCAATGACATGCTCTGCAATTTTTCGCGGTCCCCATTTTGCGTCTGTGCCAAGCACCCATTGTTGCTCAGCCTTGCTGATTGTTGCTGCAAGAGTCGCACGAGCTTCGCTCAGCCGTGCACGAAAATCATCCGCTCCCATTCATTGCAATCCTTTCCTGTATGAGGTAACTAGAGTAATTCAATAAGACTGAGTATGGGGATTATCGGAGGACGTAACAAGCTGGGTGAGTTAGGCTCATGAAATCAGTCAAATTTCCTGAGGAGAAACACAATGAGATCCCAAGAAACTGCCGCACGAGACGTACTCGACAAAAATGATGCAACTCGCCGATCGAACAGTATTTCGGATACGCAATATCAAATAAATCTGAGTTTACCTGGTGGAGGAAGCCCTACCTACTCAGGCGAAACGATCGTTCAGTTCGAAAGCTCTGACGGTTCGGATACTTTTCTTGATTTTACCGGTACGGAAATCATCAGTCTCCACGTAAATGACAGCGAGGTGGTTAATCCGTCATGGACCGGTCATCGACTGCATATACAAGACTTGATCAGCGGACCGAATAAAGTGGTCATATCCTACATCAATGAATATGACCACACCGGTGATGGNTTCCATCAGTTCATAGATCCTGAAGATCAAAAAGAATATGTNTACACGAANTTTGAACCGTATTCTGCTCATCGGCTGTTTCCGTCATTCGACCAGCCGGATATCAAAGCATCGTATTCACTGCAGGTTGATTGTCCCAAAGAATGGGTACTCATAGGTAATAGCGAACTGGCAGAAANAATCGATATACAAGATAACATGTCACGGCATCGTTTCTCAAAAACTAAACGGTTCTCTACGTATCTATTTGCGCTAATCGGAGGCCCTTATCAACAATTCACAAGTACCTACACNTCCAAACATCCACAAGGTGGAATCATCCCTCTCNGATTTTTTGCCCGTGAATCCTTAGCCCCATATGTTGACCAAGACGAACTTTTTGAAGTGACGTCACAGGGTTTCGAATTTTTCGANGATTTNTTTGATTTTCCATATCCGTTTGGCAAGTACGACCAAATATTTGTGCCAGAATTCAATCATGGGGCAATGGAGAACGTGGGTGCAATTACCCATACTGAACGAATAGTATTTCGTGATCCGCCCACCTATAACCAAAGACTTACTCGCGCAGAAATAATTCTGCATGAAATGGCNCATATGTGGTTCGGTGATCTAGTGACGATGAAGTGGTGGGACGATCTCTGGTTGAATGAATCTTTCGCGTCCTATATGAGCTTCCTTGCGCTCACCGGGAACACTCGTTTCACCGACGCGTGGCAATCCTTTAATTCACGAATGAAAGCGTGGGCATATCGACAGGACCAACTGGTGACAACACATCCAGTCGCTGGGGAAGTNGCTGACACCGATCAAACTTTCCTGAACTTCGACGGAATTACCTATGGCAAAGGTGCATCAGTGATCAAGCAATTAGTCAAAACAATTGGCTATGACTCTTTCAAGTCAGGGATGCAGACCTACATGGAGACACATGCGTTCAGTAATACGACCCTCGGTGACTGGTTGAACTGCTTAGATGCTGAAACTCCTCGTGACCTCAAGCCCTGGGCTGCATCGTGGCTNGANACNTCTCAACACAACACAGTCACAGCAAGTATCGCAGACAATGCCGAGTCTTCAACCGCAATATTAGTCANTCAATCAGCACCTGACAGTCACCCACTCCTGCGTGAGCACGCACTAGAGCTTGCCATCGGTTACTTCGACGATGATGAAGTAACCATCGACACGATCGATTACTCGATTAGTTCCCATGAGCATCAAATTAGTCTGGACAAAACTACTCCGAGTTTCGTTTTCCCAAACTATGATGACCATGGATTCCTCAAGGCTGGCCTCGACTCAACCACTCTAGACTTCATGAGAGACCACCTCGAAAAAGTGAATGAACCTCTTCTTCGAATGCAGATATGGCAGTCGCTTTGGGAGATGGTCCGTGATCAACAGTTGAGTTCAATAGACTACATCAATATTGCGTCGAGCAAAGTACTCGCGGAAGACGATCTGGAACTCATCGAAGTAACGATCGAACAATTAAGCGCAGCTGTCTCAAGATATGTGCCCGAGTCNAAGAAGATGGAGCTCGCCCATAATCTATTTTCCTTATCTAAACAGCAAATTGAACAAAGCACGACCGCGGATGAACGAATTCTTTGGGGTCGGGCTATGTTTGGGTTTGCTATCAATNGGTCNGATGTGGCTGAAACGATAGGACTAATACAAGAGAAGGANGCCATCACTGAGTTTGTACCAGATCAGGATATGCGGTGGACNGCTGTTATCAACGCAGTAGCGCATGGATTTGAAGACAGTGCTCAACTTGTCGAAACTGANCTGGAGCGAGATCCCACCGATAGGGGNCAGCGAGCCGCTCTACGAGCAGATGTATCGATACCAGACGTCTCGCGCAAGCAGGCGGCCTGGGGTAAATTTTTGTCGACTGAGGGGTATGGCTCACTTCATCTAACGGCTGCAGCTATGAGCGGATTCCATTGGTGGGTACAAGCTCCGATACTCGAACCCTTCACTGAACAGTTCTTTTCCGAGGTCGAAGGTGTATTCGAAAGTTCAGAGAATCATTTTGCACAGTCCTATTTTGGCGCGCTATTCCCTGGATATAGAGTGGAACAACCTTTGCTAGATCGGTCTCAGGCTTTGCTTGAAAACATCCCAGAATCTAACCAGTTGCTTCGACGTATGCTTCTAGAGGCAAACGACAATCTGGCTAGAGCTATTCGATGTCGAGTGTATGCAGAATCTAACCTTCTAGAGTAGGAAGCCCGTGAATTCCCAAGACACATCTACTCCCCCTGGCCGACGCAAGCTTTTTCACGGGTGGTACATTGTTGGCTCGGGACTAATTATTCAGCTACTGGGGGCTATGCTCATGCACCATGCCCTTGGGGCGTATGCCCTTGCAATGACTCGGGATCTGGGCTGGAGTCGAACGGCCTTGTCAGGTGGGTTTTCACTAGCCCGGTTCGAAAGCGGATTACTAGGACCCGTGCAGGGTTGGCTAATCGATAAATATGGTACTCGAGTGATTATGAGGTGGGGATTAGTATCGTTTGGGCTTGGTTTTATCGCTTTCAGTCAAATAAGTGAGCTGTGGCACTTTTATGTGATATTTTCCTTTATTGCGGTCGGTTCAAGTCTAGGTGGCTTCATGACCGTTACGGTCGCTGTCGTAAGCTGGTTCGACAAACAACGAGCTAGGGCATTATCTATTTCGCAACTGGGTTTCTCAATTGGTGGCCTGCTCGGAGGCTCTGTAATTTTAATTTTGATCACCGAGATCGGTTGGAGAGCGTTCTCGCTTGGATCCGGTATTCTGATCTTGGTGCTTGCATTTCCTTTAACCGCAGTAATGTATAGCCGGCCAGAGGATATCGGTCTCACAATGGACGGTATCAAGCCGTCGGCTGAAGAAAGTAGCGACCCCTCTAATATTTCCTCAGCCGACGAACCAGCATTTACTTGGCAAGAGGCTATGAGAACGTCCGCCTTTTGGACAATAGGATTAGGCCACGCTTTTGCAGTTATGGTGGTTTCAACATTGATGCTCCACCTACCTCTGCATCTCGTGGACGGTCAGGGACTTTCAGAAGTTCATGCTGCGATGGTCGCCGCAGGGATGATGGCTTGCCAAATTCCTGGCCAAGCTATAGCTGGTTCGTTGGGTGAAAAATTAGGGAAAAGGAAACTAACAACAGCCGCAATGATCATGCATGGAATAGCCTTATTGATACTTGCGCACTTTTCTTCGATTGCGATGATTATTTTATTTGCTGCGATGAACGGCCTAGCCTGGGGTATACGCGGACCATTAATGCAAACAATGCGAGCTGAATACTTTGGCCGGACTAATTTTGGAATGATTATGGGTTGGTCGTCCGTACTGATTATGGCTGGCTCATTCAGTGGTCCTATGATTGCAGGAAGATTATTCGACGTTGCGGGCTCATACCAAAGTGGATTCACATTAATTGCTCTTTTCCCACTAGTGGGCTCAATTTTCTTTGCATTTTCTGGGCCGCCAAAGAAGAAAATTACGGTAGCCACGAATAATTAATATGGTGTCCGGTNATTATCCCCAAGACTTCGTTTTAAACGATAGTTGNTTTGCTGTTGATAGCTGATGAGGTGCAATCGGTTCAATTGATTGTGCGACCAANGTACGAGATGGAGCNCCTGCTCCGTCCATGTATCCGGTTANCTGTACAAAAGATGCTGTATTCACAGTCAATACATTTTTCTCCACTAATTTTGGGCTGAGGAGAACATTCACTACTCCATATTCATCTTCAAGAAGCAGAAACACAATACCTTTCGCTGTAGATGGTCGCTGTCGACAAACCATCAGACCTGCTGTTTTAATGATCTTGNCAGCAGGAGCATCTTTTAGATCACGACTCGATAATAATTCCTGATCTATTTCTTTACGGAAAAATTTCATCGGATGACTATCTGGCGACAATTTCAGCAATTTGTAATCTAAGGTCATCTTCTCAAACGAATTGAAATCATTCAGTTCAATCTGGTCCTGATGTCGATCCAGTGCTAATTGCAATTGATGGTCGGAACTTTCAGNTTTGTGGTTCCTANGAATTGAAGGTATATCTTTGAACAAACCCGCATGCCATATTAATTCCCGACGATTTAATCCGAATTCGTCAAATGCTCCAACCATAATCAGATTGATGACTGTGGTCACTGGCACTGCTGTCCGTTGAATGAATTCAAACAATGTCTTATACACTCCTGCTTTTTCACGCTCCAAAATAATTTTTTTGGCGACATCTAATCCAACATCTTCAACATATCCAAGTCCAAGTATTATCGAATTATCTTGAGAACCGTAGTCAACCTGACAACGTGCCGTACTCAAATTGATATCTGGCCGCTTTATTGATACTCCATGGCGTTTTGCATCATTAGTTAACACATGGGATGGATAAAATCCCATTGGCTGATTGTTAAATAATGAGCAAATGAATTCAGATGGATAATAATACTTCAGCCATGCTGTCTGATATGCCAGCAGGGCAAAAGCTGTGCCATGGCTTTTCGGAAAACCAAATTCAGCAAAACCTACTAGATTCTTAAATATNTTCTCTGCGTCATGCAGTGGAATATCTTTCTGTTGTGCATGNGCAAGGAAATGTTCTCTATACAATTCAATTTCTGCGGAAGCAGATTTTCTTCCCAATGTTCTACGAAATGCGTCAGCTTCNCCGGCAGTAAANTCAGCAAGAATCTGAGCTACTTGNATTACCTGCTCNTGGAAAATTACTACCCCCAACGTCTCACTCAATACGTCTTTGAGAGCTGGATGAGGATATGGAGGAATATATTCAGGTGATGCTAGCTGTTCCTCTCTTCTTTTAATATATGGATTTACAGCTCCACCAACGATAGGGCCCGGCCTTACTATTGATACCTGTACTGCAAGATCTCCCAGGTTCTTGGGTCTTGTTCNTGGAAGCATTGCTATCTGTGCGCGTGACTCTATTTGAAACACACCGATCGTGTCTCCGGAGCATATAGAGTCATACACATTGGTATCATCAAAATTAATACGCGATAAATCGATATCGGGATTCACATTGCTACCTATCAGCTCAATTGCATCCTCAACCACCGAAAGCATCCCAAGACCTAATAAATCTATTTTGACCATCCGAGCATCTTCAATCGAATCTTTATCCCAGTGACATTGATAACGCCCTGCCCATGCTGCTGGCTGACATGGAACNTAATTGGTCAATGGTTTCGAGGAAATAACCATNCCACCAGGGTGCTGTGATAAATGTCTTGGGAAATCAAGTATTTGCTGGACTAGATCAATTAACAAGTGCCATCGGTCGAGACTTTGATCGGCAGCAATCTCATCAGACAAGCCAANATATTCAAACAATTCGCTAATGTCTGAAATNAATTTTGATTGTTTGATGAGGCGTGCCAGTAAGTTTTTTGGTAACCCCAAAGCATTTCCCACATCACGAATCGCGCTACGTCGCCGATATCGTGAAAATGTTGCAACCAATGCTGCGTGCTCGATGCCCCAGCGATCATATATCCGGGAAATTAATAACGCCCTGATGTCTCGTGGAAAATCTAAATCAATATCAGGCAAGGAATAGAGTTCATCATTCAAGAAACGACCCAANAATAATTTATTTTCCACCGGGTCAATGTGGGATAAACCTATCAAATAGCAAACAACTGAGGCCACAGATGAACCACGACCACGACCCACTGGTAATTTTTGAGCATAGACACCTCGACTAGATCTGATTTCGCTTGCGACCTCTGATGCTAATTCATAAATATCCACATAAATTAGAAAAAAACCTGTTAGACCATGTTTATTAATCAAACGCAATTCCTCAAGTAACCTNTCACGAGCTTCAGCAAAATGCTTACTACTACCGTATTTCGTAGCAAGTTTTTCAAAACACAATTTAGTAAGATATGTATGCGGGTCGCGATTATTGGGAATTGGTGGAATAGGTAAGNTGTAACCAAGATCCTCAGTCAAATCAAATTGACACCGTGATGCGATCTCTACCGTATTTTTAACCAGATCGTTACCATAAACTGAAAATCGGTTGNATTGTTCGGATGGAGATCGAAGATAGAATTCACCGTTTGGTCGTCGAATACCTTCAGAATCGTCAATTGTCACATTCTGACTAATCGCCACAAGAACATCTTGTAATCGGTATCTATCTGGAATGTGATAGTGAACATTTCCAGTTGCAACAGCAGATATATTGAACTGAATGGCAAGCCGGAGTAAAGAATGATTTAGTAGGCGTTGCCCGGAAATAAGATTATCGGATATCTCCATAAAGACATTCTGGGTCCCAAAAGAAGCGAGCCAATACTCCAAAACATTACTCGCCAATATCGATTGGCCTGCCGCCATATAGCGGGCAATCAATCCCTCAGTACATCCAGTCAGCAAAATCAACCCTTCCGCATGCTGACAAAGTTCTTCGGGTGATACCGATGGGTTTAGGCGTTTGTTTTCTCTAGCATCAGGACTTCCTTCGAAAAGTCCAAATGCCATACTTGATAATCGACAAAGATTTGCATAACCTCTCTCATTCTCTGCTAATAAGGTCACATGATGAATATTCATGGCCGATAATTTATTTACCGGATCGCCCCTGACATTCAGTTCGAGACCGATAATTGGTTTGATGCCATATCGTCTTGCCTTCTGAGCAAATTCCATAGCACCGAAAAGGGCATTGTGATCCGTTAATGCGATGGCATCATAATTAAATTCAACAGCTTGTCGGAGCAATTCATCGATACTAGATGCGCCCTCAAGTAATGAATAATTAGAGTGCATATGTAGTTCAACGTAGTTACATTCACTNNACATAAGAATTTANTTGTATTGTGAGAAATTTTTGCTTGTGGTCTGCGTAAACCATTCGTTAGTTTCCATATCCTGAAATAAAGTCATTATGCGACCTGTTTCCAAAACAACTTGAAAATAACTTCGGAAATATCGCTCTGGGTTCCACCAACTCTCTACTACATGCCAATGATCTATCACTTCAATGATTTTTTTAGTGTTTATACGTTCAGGCCATTCTGTATGCAAAAACAGTGATGCACATTCTCTTCGAGGCATGACAATTTGCACGCTGATTTGCTCCGGTTGTGCTAAAAACTGTAATCGCCCAATGCGAAACGTCTCTCGGGGAGTCGGTGACATTTTGAAATTTCCTTAATTTGCATCAAAGTCGGGCTACCATAACGAGCTTTCAAATGACGAGCTGTATTCTGAAGTTGCTGCTTGCGTTGACGATGCAGAGCTGAAAGTGACAATTGGTGCCCGAATTCTCCAACAACATCAGTGAATTCAATCTGCAATTTACTTATCGGTTCTGAACATTTCAGATTTTCAATTTGAGGCGATATTGCAAGCCAAATATTCTGGATAGAACGCACTGGATTTTTGAGGACCCTATCAAAAAAATACAACTTACCTGTTTCAGTTTCGAATTGAATTCGAAGCTCTACGACTGAAATTTGCTTGTTCGCAGCAATATTTAGCATGTGAGCTAAAAGTTGCTGTGTCATTACCTTAAGTACGGATAGATCAGAACTAGCCGAATCAAGCTCTATATGATGTCTGATTGGTTCTTTCAGAATAGTTATAGCTCGTATTTTTTCGTTGTCTTGATTTCTGCCAACTAACCACGCGTAACCGCCTTGTGTTCCAAATTGAGCTTCAATCTTTGCTTGAGGAATTGACACATATTCACTAATCGTTGTCACACCCAAGAGACTCAATCGATCAATATACTCATTTGGTAAAGGCAACAACTGAACGGATAACGGTGCCAAAAACTGTCTCCCCTGCTTATCCGTAACATAATTAAGTTGATCGGGTTCAGCAAACAATGCTGCCATCTGTGTAGTAAATTTTCTTTCCGAAATACCTATCTGCATTCGTAAAAATGAACGTGATGACTCTTGTAATTGCCCTGGTAAATGTTTTGTAAGGCCGGTTACCCATTGTTCCTNTAGGTCAAAAAGATACTTTCCTACCGCATTAATATCACCGAAATATGTTTCTGAACCCTGTAAATCAAACATTGCACATCCTGAAGACAGTGATTCAACTACGGGTGAAATTTCTTGGGCGATTGAGAGAAATGATTCTGTAATTTCATTCGTTTTAGCCCAATTGATTTGAATGATTTTAAGTTCCGGACAAANACCAAATGCCTGACTATAAGTCTGNCTTGGATTCACACCCGCTGATTTAGCTAATGATGTTACGTCCAAAATTAATTCTGAATCTGTATCAACAAGAGCAATNGGACCAACATCATCAATAAGCAATTTAGGATAGTCAATTAAATTGACACCCAGTTCAAATGAAGGAATAAATAAACACCCNAAAAGCAATTATGNCCCCGCATNACTATCTAATAANTAGAACATATGTTCTANTTATTAGATAGTATACCTGCAGTGGNGAATATTGTACAAATGNCAGCNAGAGTCCGNTCGACTTACAGGCAAAGTCGGCATAGCATCATTACANCAANATATAAGAAAAAGATAATANATGAGTCAANATATGCTGGAGAACGCATTCTTTANCAAAGATGCAGATAANACCAATACCTACCACCCAACAACATATGCGCGTGGGCCATGGGANCCTAATTCNNTACACGGCAGAGTAATCTCCGGATTAATTGCCTATGAAATTGAAACNAACCACCCTGATGCCGAAAATCCTGGGTCACTACAAATAGTTCGAATCACTGTGGATCTATTCCGCCTACCACCTATGGCTCCATTAGAAGTCACGAGTGACATTATTCGTTCGGGTCGACGTATCAAAGTAATTGATGTCCATATCACCACAGAAGACCCAGAGCGAGGCAGAATTGAAATCGCCCGTGGTAGCGTAATCATGTTACACAAAAGCCAGGAACCACCAGGAACTATTTGGTCCCCTCCTGGATGGGACGTACAGGCACCCGATAAGACACTCGACATGCCTGAACCGCGTGACGGGCGAATGCCAATGTGGCAAACAGTCAATGTCGGAAATAGTGATGGCCCGAAAACTGCCGCGGATAATATCTCCCATGGCAAAACAATTAGTTCTAACGAACAAGCAATCGGGGCACGCCGTGCTTGGATTAGAGAAACACACAACTTGATTGAGAACGAACAACCCAGTCCCGTTGTGCGTGTTGCACAAGTAGCTGACTTTGCAAATCCATTTGTGAACTCG
>PBOW01000027.1 GCA_002725365.1 Chloroflexota bacterium
TATCAAGCTGTTTTTTCTCGCATTGGCCAGTCTTTGCCTTGTCCTAGCATTTGCCAAACCGACTTGGGGTATGTCAGAAGTGGATAAGATTGAAGGCGAGTCAAGGATAGTTGTGTTACTAGATGTCTCATACTCGATGTTAGCTAGCGACGGTGATACCCAACGAGCCGAGAGAGCATATTCAGGTGTGAACAGCCTTTTGAGATTGATTCGCGATCATGAAGTAGCAATAATTATTTTCGCTGGTGAATCATTTGAGAGATCTCCCTTTACGACAGATATGAATGCGCTAAAACGGATTATGGCCAACGCTCAGGATGAATCATTTCTTGTCGTAGACGGCTCTGAGCCTGGCCCTGGCATAGGGGATGCACTTGATCTTTTAGATGAAGGACAGAAAGGCGGAGTCGATTATATTTTGTGGGTGACTGATGGTGATTTTCCCGCATTTGATTATGAAGCAATTAGAAGGAGCGCAATCAGCAAGAATGTAAGTATCCATGGATATTATGTAGGTAGCGAGTCTGGCGGCATCATGCCTGATGGTCGCATATCGTTCGGTAATATCGATAGGCTGAGTGACTTGGCTCATGGAAGTGAGGGGCGCGTTTGGGATCAGCAAAACCTAGCTGGTCTGGCGGTCCTGCTACAAGAAAACAAGCTCCGAGCGGAGATGGAATCAGCGGAGAAGCAACCAACCGAGAGATATTTTATTTTCGTGTTGGTAGGTACGATCATGCTATTGGGTACAATGATTCTCGATCTTAGACTGGCGTACGGTAATCCTGGACTAATACTGTTAGTTTTGTTGCTGAGCTTTGCGATTCTGGGCTGCTCAAGCAACACAGCCTCTGGCTATCTCACTTCGGCAGAAGAACTGTTTTCAGACGGTGATCACGCTAAATCACTAGCACAATATCAGACAGCTCGCGAGGTTCTTTATGATGAGAATCAGGAAATACCGGCTGAATTACAATTCAATATAGCTAATAACCTTTATTTATTGGGAAGATTTGATGAATCGAGTTCGATTGCCCGGGCAATGTTAGTCTCAGATGCGCCCAACGCTATTCTGCAGTCGAAATTTCATTATTTGCTGGGACTAAATCAGTTTGCGACAGGGGACTTGTCCGGAGCATGGGGCTCTTTTGCCGCCGTGGTCCAATTCGATGAGGATAATATCGATGCGAAAATTAATCTCGAAGTTATTCATGGACTGCAACAAGTGGCCGAAGCACAGACTGGGTCGACCGAGCTGGATGAAGTTAAAAAAACTAATGGATCTGAAATATCAGACGCATCTGATCGAGAAGATAGTTCAGAGGAGACGAATATATCTCCTTCAAATGACCCAGATTCAGACTTTAGTGCCACAAGTCCAGTGGGTGCAGATATGCGTGCAGATGGTTATTTGGATAACCCTATACCTACGCTTGCCATGCTTGATCAATACCTTAATGAAATCGGACCCTATCTGTCAGAACGTCGAGCTCAGGAAATACTCGAATTCCTTTTGATCGAAAAAGATAATTTGATGTTGAGAGAGCGAATAGTACCAGGGCGGGAGGTATTGCATTAATCCTAGCTGAGCTTTGACTGGAGATAATGGATTTGCAGGCTGATGTCCGGTCCAACATCTTTACCCGCTATGGTGAGACTATCAACAGGATCTGATACTGAGCTACCGAAAGCCCCCACAAATGCGGTCAGGTTTTCATCTTCTTCACTATCGTAACCGTAAGGGATAACAACCGATGGATTGATCTCACGAACGGTCTTAACCATTATTTCTTGAGGTATTGCTTCCGCTAGTCCGATTGGGCAAAGGATGACATCGGCGTTGGCGAAGAGCCCTTTACCTGTGGTAGGTAGAGCGTGTTTGAGACCACTTAAAATTCCTATCGATATGCCTTCCAATTTAATGAGCCAAGAGGTACCACCGGCCACGGCCTGAATTGGCTCTGAATCGGCCTCAGTTTTAACGGTGGATTCAGAAGTCTTATAGCCCTCAACTTGCACTCCAGAGATTTCGTATTCTCCCGGCCGATCAAAAATAATAGGTGTTTGATTACCTGCTGGAGCTACTTGATCGTTCCCCGATGAAAGTGGATCACCAGATCTGGAGTTCAATATGAGGTGTGCTTTGGGTCGACTCATTGTCCCGAAAGTTTTTTTGTCCCAAGGATCGATAATTACGGTCGCTTCCCGTCCACGAATTCTTACGGAACTATGACCAATCCAACTAATTTCCACGTGACACCTCGTTTTTTAGTCTTTTCCCATCATAGTCAAGAACTATATATCTAGTTCTGGTATTGTTGCTTCGTCAGGGATATTGAAGTTTTCTGGAATCTGTCTCATCGCTGTCGGATCACAAATCGCGATTGTGGCATTTTGACTTCTATGGATCGAATTTATCATTACTACGCGCAGTGCGTCCGATCGTATTCCATTTGGATTAGCGTCCAAGTCAATATCTTCATCCTCGGTCTCCAAATTTCTAGTACTAGGGATCATTTGCTTGTTCATGGCCTCGAGTGTGATTGCCATGCTCAGAGGGCCTGAGGCGGCACCTAGATCACCAAAATGTGATTTCAAAGCAGGTGTATACATGTGATGCCTCGCCGCACTGCCGAACACTCGGTGGATTGCCTTCGCTTCATGAGCGTCATCTAATACACTCCCGTTCGCATCTAACATGACAGCATCAACTTCCGATTGGATTCTCCCTGAGGCAATCAATGCTCCCTGAATTGCTCTTCCGATATAGATCGGGTCTGTGTCAGGAGAACCCTCTTTGCCAGGCGAGAAAGTGAGTGCGGATCCTTCAATTTCAGCTAGGATTTTGGCTCCTCGAGTCACAGCGACTTCGAGAGCTTCAAGCACAAATACTACGCTTCCTTCTGCCATAATGAAGCCGTCGCGGTCGTTTTCCAGAGGCCTGCTGGCAGATTCTGGGTTGTCATTGTGCTTCGTGGAAAGTAACCCCATCGACTCATTGATCTCAAAATTTCTGCGATCTATGCGAGCGTCGGTTGCGCCTGCAATTGCAACGAAGGCCCTCTTCCGTTTGATTAGTTCTGTCGCTTCAACGATGGCCTCGATACCACTCAAATGATCGCTGCTTAAAGGTATCACTGGTCCAGAGACACCCATCAACGCGGCAACCGAATGAGCTGAATGTATATTACTTTCGTCTGGAAGCTGAGATTCCGACTCAGTAAAAGGAGTGTTCGAGGTAATGACGCAAGCCACTTGACCACTGTTTTCCGGTGTAATGACCAAGCCGGCACTTTGTACAGCGGACAGCGCGGCCGACACACTGTACCTTTGTGGTCTCTTAAGTTGATCATAGTATTCAGGCTTGAAGCGAGTATCTACTTGGTTCGATTCTGAAATTTCGCCTGCTACTCTACTTTTCAGGGTGCCAGTATCAAATCGGGTGATCGGCCTCAGACCACTCACATTATTTTCTAATGCCTGCCAAATTTCACCCAATGATTTACCAAGGGGCGAAAGGATTCCAATTCCAGTTACAACAACCCTTGGTTCGTCTTGGAGTTCATATTGATTCTCTGTGACCATGGTTACAGTTTACGGGACCCAGCGGTAATGTGTTTATCCCCATTCGGTTAGTACCGCACCCCAATTCAATCCACCACCGAAGGCTACAAACAGGACTAAATCTCCTGGTTTGATCCTTCCATCACTGTTCGCCTCTGACAATGCGATTGGAATAGATGCTGATGAGGTGTTTCCGTAGCTTTGTACATTAGTGAAAGCTTTCTCCATTGGCAGCCCAAGTCTTTCCATGAGCGCCCGTATTATTCGTTCATTAGCTTGGTGCGGCACACATATTGTGATGTCAGAAGGTGATTTGTCAGCATTTTTCAAAGCCGACTCAACAGCATCAGCCATTGCTCCGACCGCATATTTGAAAACAGCGGGGCCATCCATAATGATTTTGGCGTCCTCGGTAATGCCCTCAGAAGGAGAGGCACATGGTCCCCATGCATACAGTAGATTTCCAGCTCCTCCGTCTGATCCGAGAAATGGCGGGAATACTTTCCCAGGTCCATCATCGCTGCCAGCCTCTAGCACCACGGCTCCAGCGCCGTCACCAAAAAGTATGCAAGTGCCTCGGTCAGACCAATCGACAATTCGACTAAGTACCTCAGTACCAACGACTAACACTTTATTTGCTGTTCTTGCATGGATGAATTGTGCTGCGGAAGAGAACGCTGTGATGAAACCATTGCAGGCTGCGTTGATATCAAAAGCCCCACATTCGGCCCCAATTTGATGCTGAATTCTACTAGCCGTGGAGGGAAACATTCCATCTGGAGTACACGTGGCCGCGATAACCAAGTCGATCTCACTTGGATCTATATTAGCCACCCTCAGAGCATTCATAGCCGCAGCTGCTCCTAAAGAGCTTGAAGAATCTGCATCTCCCGCGATATGCCTGGACCTTATTCCTGTTCGCTCAACTATCCAGTCATCACTGGTATCAACTAATTCCGAGAGCTCTTCGTTGGTTAGGATACGTTCTGGTAAAGAATGTCCGTATCCGGCTACTCGACAAGAGAAGGACATGAGACAGCTCCTTTGACTGATTTATAAATCTATTGAATGTCCGATTCAAGTATAGCTTCAAGCGCTTTGAGTGTACGACGGTTGAGCTGCTTAATGGCACCCTCTGTTTTATTTAGATGCTTGCCTATCTGGGCATTTGTTAATCCCTGCGTATATTTCATGGTTATAAGGGATTGTTGACTTCCAGATAAAGACGATACTGCAGCCCGCAACTCGTTTAATTGTTCATGTTTTTCTGCCAAAGTTTCGGCACTAGGTGTGGTGATCGCGAGCGACTCCTGGTCTTCCAGCGATCCTAGGATTGGTTTCCGCCCTGTATCTCGATACCAATTTGCTAGCTGATTGTGTGCAATTGTCATTACCCAACCTTGAAAAGCTGTCTGTCCGCTTCCATTGAAAGTTGATAGGGCTGAGAAGGCTCGCAGAAAAATTGTTGAAACTAATTCCTCTGCGATATCGGCTGTAGGAGTTCTCGAGAGCAAATACCGGTATACCCGAGGGGCTAGTGTTTCATAAAGAACAGAGAAAGCATCTTCAGATTCTGCGAGATCGAGATTATTCGTCATATCAGCAAGTATAAAGTTAAATAATTTCCCGGAAGGTATTTCGGATGTCAAATTTGAGCAATTGACCGGAGCGAGTGAGCTGTTTTACACTGAATTAGCACTCTCCAGCTGAGAGTGCTAATTTAAGGTCCGATACCTTAATTAGCAAGCTAAAGCGGGGGTTAGGCGGGGGAAATAGGTGCCAACTTTAACTGAGCGCCGGGCGGAAATTCTGGCTCTAGCAGTCAGTGAGTATATTCGGACAGCAGAACCAGTATCTTCTAAGCATCTGGCAGATCGATCAGAGCTTGGGGTGTCACCTGCGACCGTTCGAAATGAATTTGCACTTCTGGAGAATAATGGGCTATTGATGCACCCATATACCTCGGGAGGGCGAGTACCAACTGAGCTAGGTTATCGGACATATGTCGAGCAACTAATGCTTGAGGAACCAGTTATTGATACAGAGCGTATTACGGTTGAACATCAACTTCACCAGGTAGCTGCGAGTCTCGAAGAATGGCTTCCGCTTACCACTTCGATATTGGCAAGTTGGGTTGGAAATGTTGCCGTCGTTTTGCATCGGCCTATAGCGTCACAGAAATTATTGCAGACTCAACTGGTTGATCTAAATGGTGAATCCGTTCTTATGGTGTGTGTCTTAGATGATGGAACAGTAAGGAAGCGGACCCTCTCGATAATGTCACCTTTAGATCAGGTAGCACTAAATTATCACGCGTCGTGGCTTAATGAACTATTAGCGGGATCAGATGCTGCGAAGATATTAGAGTTAGCTCAGGGAATCACAGATCCCTTACGTGTGGAGTTTGTCAGACATGTAGCAACGTTAATGCGTGAGCATGGCCCGGAGAGTAGTGGATTTATAGATGGACTTGAGGTTGCTCTTCAGCAGCCCGAATTTAACGATCAAGAGAGCATGCTTGAGGCAATGGGGTACCTGAGTCTTCACAGGCTGGGAAATGTAATCAATGGAGTTATGGGTAAGTCGACTAGTACCTCAACACGGATAGTGATTGGACCTGGAAATCGCAGTAACAATAAGAATGGCTGGAGTATTGTTGCGTCTTCATTTGAAATGCCGGCCGAAGCCGGAGTGATTGCAGTAGTAGGCCCTACGCGCATGGCCTATGCACACGTTTTGCCGCGTGTTCGATACCTGGCAAATCTTATTTCGAGTTTCAATCAGGTAGGGCCAAGTCGAAGTGTTGAGGACTAGATTAGTATGACTGAAGAACATGAAGAATCTAACTTAGACGTTTCAAGCGACTCGGAGTCAGGTATTGAGGTCGATGAGCTTGAGGAAGTCAAGTCACAACTTCTCAGAGCCCTGGCGGATTATCAAAATTTGCAGAGGCGCATGGTGGATGATATTTCCAGCGCTCGCACAAACTCGATAAAACCATTTTTGTCAGTGCTGGATGATTTGCAGAGGGTGAAAAATTCAGTTGCTGATGAAGAATTGGAATCTCCTTGGGTGCAGGGACTGATTTTGGGAGTCCAGAAATTTGAGCACACTTTGGATTCTCTCGGAATCAGAACGTTCGGTGAGGTAGGAGATATTTTTGATCCTAAGGCCCACGAAGCGATTTCACTCGTTCCAGGCCCAGACGGCAAAATTCTTGAATTGATTGCCGTTGGCTATACGAGTCAAGGGAAACTCATTCGTCCGGCGATAGTGGTCGTTGGAGAAGGTGAAATAGAAGACCAGGATGATGCGAGTGAAAATAATAGCGACCGAATAACAAATGAGTCTCCAAATTGGAACGAAGTTTGAACTGCTATAGAAGTTAGATCAACTGAAAGGAAATAGAGAGTATGGCGCGTGTCATTGGAATTGACTTAGGAACTACGAACTCATGTGTTGCAGTAATGGAAGCCGGTGAGGCACGAGTGATCGAAAACTCTGAAGGTGGTAGGACTACCCCTTCGGTTGTGGCGGAGGCTAAAGACGGTGAACGACTGGTAGGTACGGTTGCAAAGAGGCAGGCAGTGACCAATTCAGACAACACTCTTTATTCCGTGAAAAGATTGATGGGAAGAAAATTCGAAGATGAGGAGACTAGTCGTTTGATGTCGGTTGCCTCGTTTGAGGTGACTAATCGCGATAATGGTGATGCAGGTGTGGAGATGGGTGACAAAAACTACAGTCCGCCGGAAATCAGCGCGATGATACTTGGCAAACTCAAAGCGGATGCAGAATCGTATTTGGGTGAAGATGTTTCCGAAGCTGTAATAACGGTCCCCGCCTACTTTAATGATGCCCAGAGGCAGGCTACTAGAGATGCTGGGAGAATCGCTGGTCTTGAAGTGTTGAGGATAATTAACGAACCGACCGCAGCCTCCCTCGCCTATGGTCTGGGTGAGGATGCCTCCGATCAAACTATCGCGGTGTACGATTTAGGAGGGGGCACCTTCGATATCTCAGTATTAGAGATAGGTGATGGTGCTTTTGAAGTTAAAGCGACAAACGGTGACACGTTTTTAGGCGGTGATGATTTCGACAATGTGCTGATTATGGATTTGACGGCTGAATTCAAAAAGGAACAGGGTATAGATCTTTCGGAAGACCGAGCAGCGTTGCAGAGATTAAAAGAAGCCGCCGAGAAGGCAAAGATAGAACTCTCGTCTGCTCAGCAGACCGAGGTCAACCTTCCATTTATTACTGCTGATGCTTCAGGTCCAAAACATTTGGTTAGAAGTATTTCTCGTAGTTATTTCGAGAAATTAACTGACGAATTAGTCGCTCAATCACTCGTGCCTGTGAAACAGGCACTAGATGACGCGGGTCTTCAGCCATCTCAGATTGACGAGGTTGTACTCGTTGGTGGCCAGACGAGGATGCCGTTGGTTCAGAAGCGCATTGAGGAATTTTTTGGAAAAGAACCGCACCGTGGCGTTAATCCTGACGAAGTCGTGGCTATGGGAGCGGCGATTCAGGCCGGAGTGCTTAAGGGGGACGTCAAAGATATGTTGCTCCTTGATGTAACCCCCCTGACCTTAGGGATAGAAACTCTAGGTGGGGTAATGACACCGTTGATTCAACGGAACACTACTATTCCAACGAGCAAGAGTGAAACATTTTCCACTGCGGCTGACAATCAGCCTCAGGTTGATGTGCATGTGCTTCAAGGTGAACGACCAATGGCCACAGACAATAAAACTATGGGGAGATTTGCACTGGATGGCATCCTGCCCGCTCCACGAGGAGTTCCGCAGATTGAGGTCACTTTTGATATCGATGCAAACGGCATAGTTAAAGTTTCGGCTAAGGATAAGGCAACCAGCAAGGAGCAGCACATCACTATTGAATCGTCCTCCGGCTTAACTGATGAGGAAGTGGAGAGACTTACGAAAGAAGCCGAGGAATATGCCGAGGAGGACGCAAAGAAGAAAGCGGTGATTGAAACAAGAAATAAGGCAGACACGTTAACGTACTCTGCTGAGAAATTGATAGAAGACAATAAAGAGATCGTCACTCAAGATCAGCGGGAACAAGTTGAAAGTTCGGTCAGTGAAGTCAGGGATGCTCTTGAGTCCGAAAATGACGAGAAAATAATTGCGACTACCAATGCTTTAGAGGCACTGTTGCAGGAAATTGGTCAGGCAGTTTACACAGCACAGGCAGCGCAAAATGCCCCGGGAGAGACAACAGAAGCTGATACTTCTCCGGATAATGATGATACGATCGAGGGCGAGTTTCGTGAAGTTTAAATCAGCTTGTTAGTTGGCTCGAGGTGAGATAAATGTCGAGTGCTCCGGACCTATACGAAACACTTGGGGTGGACCGTGGCGCCTCATCTTCGGACATCAAGAAAGCTTATAGACAGCTTGCAAAAGAATTTCATCCGGATGTTAATCAATCTTCCGGCGCTGAAGTAAGATTCAAAGAAGTATCGGCCGCCTACGAAGTATTATCGGACCCGGAAAAACGACAACAGTATGATCGATTTGGGCACGCAGGAGTGGGAAATTCGGGTGCTCAAGGATTCGATGGTGCTGGGTTCGGTGGATTTGGTGATATTTTTGATTCATTCTTTAGATCTACCGGTGCACGTCGGAGTGGTCCTCAGCAGGGTGCAGACTTACGAACTGTTATTGAAATCGATCTTGAAGATGTGTTGGATGGAGTTGAGCACGAGCTGAAATTTTCGCGAGTAATCCGATGTCAGCCTTGTAAGGGGTACGGTGAAGCCGATGGTGCAAATCGTCCTAGTTGTGGTGATTGCAGTGGGACCGGAGAAATCAGACAAGTTCAGAGATCCTTATTTGGACAATTTGTGAATGTAACTGTTTGCGGGGCTTGTCGAGGAGAAGGAACTCGAGTTGTCAGTCCCTGCACTGACTGTGATGGAACAGGACTGGTCGAGTCAGATGTAGAGCGAATCGTATCAATTCCAGCTGGCATTGACACTGGTGAAACTTTGCGAATTCGTGGAGAAGGTGATCAAGGTCCGCGGGGTGCCGAACCAGGGAATCTGTATGCTGAAATCAAAGTGCGTGAGCATTCCAAGTTCATGAGGTATGGAAGAGATTTGGTTACGGAGTGCGAGCTGAATATGGTCGAGGCGAGTCTGGGCGCGAAGCTTGATGTCATTACTTTGAGCGGTGAATCAGTTGCGTTGGATTTGGATCCAGGGGTGCAATCAGGAGCCCGACAGGTATTAAAAGGCCACGGTGTCCCGGACCTCCGAGGCAGAGCCAGGGGTGATCTTTATTTGCAGGTGCGTGTTGTGACACCTACAAGTTTGACCGCGCGTCAGCAAGATCTGATAAGAGAATTGGGAGAATCACTCACCGATGCACATCGCCCAGACGATGCAGGTTCAATGTTCGATCGTATAAGGTCCGTTTTCGGATCTTGACGAATCTATAGATGTATTCCGCCAAAATATCGGTTTCAGGAGAAACGCAGGAATCTCTCATAGCTTGTTTGGCTCTGGAAGGATTTTTTGGATTTGTTGTAGATGTGCCCTTCCAAGAGCTGAATTTATCGATCGGGACGTTTAGTGAAGATTTAGCCCAACCACGTACAATTACATTTTTTTCCAACCGTTGGTACAGCAGTCAGGATCTATCTCTGTTGGAGGGGAGGCTTAGGGATTTATCGGTTTTAGATGAAAATTCCTCTATAAGGTGTTTCCAAATTTCGGGAGGAGCCAACGAGGTAGCCCGTTTCACGGATTTTCCAGTGACTAGGTATGGGAGACTAGTACATAGAGTTAGCTGGATACCAACAGATCTTCGTCAAGGTGAAGCTGAATTAGTTCTCGACCCGGGTCTCGCATTTGGGAGCGGGTTACATGAAACGACTAAACTTTGCTTGTCGCTTTTGTCGGAGCTAACGACCTCTGAAATGAATCCTAGATGCGTGTTAGACGTCGGGACCGGATCAGGGATCATCGCTATAGCGTCCGTGATTCTTGGGGCTGGTCGGGCGGTGGCCCTCGATGTGGATGAGGAAGCCCTGGAAGTGGCCAAACTCAATGCGGCGAAAAATGGAATGTTGGCAAAAATGCAATTCGTACAGCATGATATTTTATTGCCACCACCTGCGGAATTCCCTGTGAATCCGAATTCGGCAGATATGACTTTTGCGAATCTGTCTCGCGAGGTATTTGCTGCTGGTATCTTGCATATTGCTGAGTTAACTCAACATGGCGGATTTATTGTGGCGACTGGCTTCCTCGAGTCAGATTCGAGCGAGCTTATGAAATTCATCGATGAACGAGAAAATAGTTTNCTGCTGCGAGAAGTTCGCTCAATCAATGATTGGGTCGCTTTNGTTTACGAGAGGANCGTAACTTGAGAGTNTCAGTGGTGATATTTGCNTTGTTTTTTGTNATGTCCGGANTGGACCAAGCTAAGGGATATCATTCAGATATTGAACCNCGACTGCCTATGGTTGAACCACCTCTTGAGACGACTGCTCAGATTTCNGAAGTCTCAGTTCAATCAGCCAGTCCTGCTATCGTCACCTTGTCTTTGCCGACATATATCTATTCAGGAGAGACCTTTCACTTACAAGGCGAGATGATATTTGAAGGTCCGAATATATTTATTGGTTCAATTGAGTTCTTAGATACGATAAGTCCATTACATGTCGGCGAAAACGGTATCTTTGAGACAACTCTTGGGATTCCCGTAGGTCATAAGTCAGGGGAATACGAGATTCAGATCTTGGTGTATGGGCTTGGTCAGAAACTATTCAGAACTGAGTTGGTGGAAGTCCGAAACCGACCTCGAACCGAAGATTATATTCATCGCACTGAACACATGAAGGCCATTGCCTCGGATTCATCAAGTCTAAAGAAGGAACTCGAAATTAGAGATGAATACAACAGGGAATATCTTCCCGTTCGTATCGATCCTGAGCAGTTCATTCTCCCTGTGTCTGGACCGATTTCCACTCAATTTGGTGAAAGACGCGTATACGAAAACGGCAGTTACGGGAATCACCATTCAGGTGTTGACTTTGCAGTAAAAGAAGGTACGTCTGTTATATCCTCATCTCACGGTGTGGTTGCCTACATTGGCAACTTGCCTATTCGTGGTGATAGCGTGGTAATCGACCATGGCGGAGGTGTGTTGAGCGGATATCACCATCTCTCACAAACCCTTGTATCACTAGGCCAAGAAATTATGCAGGGACAAGAAATTGGTGAAGTAGGTAATACTGGCTTCTCCACAGGACCACACTTGCACTGGGAAATCCTTTTATTTGGCGTGCCAATCGATCCCATTCAATGGACTACGGACTTGTTCGTGCGTCAATAGTTCTATGGATAGTAGACTACTAGATATGGAAAATAACACCAGTTTACTAGTCGAAACAGCTCGAACGATTTTAGACAATATGCGTACAGTTGTTTTAGGCAAGGATATGGAATTGAAACTTGCCCTTATGACTCTATTGTCTGGCGGCCATCTTCTTATAGAGGATGTTCCTGGAGTAGGTAAGACGGTCTTAGCACGAACTTTAGCTAAGTCGCTTGGCTGTGAGTTCTCTAGGATACAGTTCACTCCCGATCTTCTCCCGAGTGACGTCACTGGTGTGTCTGTATTTTCTTCATCTACAGGGGAATTTCAGTTCAAACCTGGGCCGATCCTGTCACAAATAGTTTTAGCAGATGAAGTCAATAGAGCCACACCGAAGACGCAGTCCGCCTTGTTGGAAGCAATGGAAGAGGGTCAGGTAACCGTGGATGGTGCGACACATCTTGTGGGGGAACCTCACATGGTCATTGCTACACAAAACCCGATCGAGTACGAAGGCACTTTTCCTTTACCAGAGGCCCAACTGGATAGGTTTCTCATCAGACTGCACGTAGGTTATCCGCAGGAGACTGAAGAAATTGCAATTATGGATGGCCAGCAGTACAAGCACCCAATCGATGATCTGAAGGCCGTCGCTACGGGTTCAGATATAGCAGCGATGAAGAACGTAATCAGTCAGGTCCATGTCGATTCACTCATCAAGCAATATATCGTTCGGATTGTGAATCGTACTAGAGAACATCCTGATATCTATCTGGGGTCTTCTCCAAGAGGCTCTATCGGACTTATGCGTCTTGCCCAAGCTAGTGCCTTTCTTGCTGGCCGGGCGTATGTGGATCCTGATGATGTGAGAGAACTTGCTCCCGCCGTGCTTTCTCATCGCCTGATTATGCATCCTTCAGTACGACCTGCCGACAGCGACTCCATGCAAGTCACTTCGGATATTTTGGAAGAAATACCGGTCCCAGGGATGAATTCTCGGCTAGGCCCCTCGGGTAACTAGTTGTGCCGGGCCGTTTCACACTGTTTCTGCGCGAGAATATTGACCCTCTCCTAGCATTATTGGTAGCAATTATCTGTTTAGCAGTCTCTTATGCGACTGGGTTCTGGACATTGTTTAGACTTACGTATCTTATTTGTATGGCTGTGCCAATACTTTGGTTATGGAGCAGAATGTCGATTAGCAAGTTGGAAGTGGAGGTTGATCGAGACAGTAGACGGATATCACAGGGAGGCTTCGTTACTACTTCGATCACTATTAGATCTAGTTCGTGGTTTCCAAAAATATGGTTAGAGGCGGAAGATACTGGTTCTTTGCCTGTATCGAGTTCTGGACGGGTTTTTACTGTAGGCGCTAGAGGAGTTTACAGATGGACCTACAAGACCCAAATTGATAGGCGTGGACTGTATACGCTTGGACCCCTACAAATTCGGGCTACCGACCCGTTCGGATTTTTCAGCAGCACAGCTGAATTTGGCGAACCAACCGAAATTTTAGTTTATCCGACACCACCTGATCTGCCCAAATTTGATATACCATCGGCGAATCTTCCCGGTGAAGGCAAGATAAGAACAAAAACCAGTCAGGTCACCCCGAGTGTTGCGGGTGTTAGAAACTATCTGCCTGGTGACTCGTACAACAGATTCCATTGGCCTGCCACAGCTCGTACAGGACGTCTAATGGTTAAGGAATTTGATATGGACCCTAGTTCTGCTATATGGGTAGTTGTTGATCTCGATTCTTCAGTGAACGATCTCTATAGCGACGATCAGATTGAAGACACGATTGTGATGACTGCGGCGACGCTAGCGAAGCACTTCAACAAGTTAAATCGTTCGGTTGGACTCATATCCTGTGGTCAACAAGAAGCAATAATCAAACCAGGTAGAGGAAATGCACACTTGTCTGCCATGATGCAGGTGCTTGCATTAGCTCGTTCAACAGATGCGCACTCTTACGTGGATGTAATTGATCGAGAATCTCGAAGATTTGATAGACATGTCACTTTTGTAGGAGTCACGGCTGGAGAAGATTCAGAAGTATTGAGGAAAATAACGGAATTCCGATTCAGAGGTGGCACGGCGGTATTGTTATCAGTGTTACATCCTGGAACGACGAATATCGACTCTGACTTCGATAGCGAGTGTGTGCGTAGTAAAATTCCGCGACTAGTAGTCCATAATCTTGAAACGATTGCGACTGACCTCACTTTCGATAACAAAATTAGGTCTCGTAGCGTGCTGAATAATCACGGAGATTGAAGTTCTGTGACATATCAAGACGAGTATCATCCTGATCATGCTGCTCCCATCTCAAAATCTGAGCCCACCAGTGCAAGATGGTATTTGTCCAGAGAGATGTGGATTTCGAACTTGTTTCTTATGGGGGCATTGGGGCCCTTAGTAGCTTCACTTGAGTCGGCCAATTGGGTAGATAGTGCACCTTCACTTTTTATACCGTTGTTTGTGTTCTGGACGATATCTTTGATCTTAATTTTCTCCAAACTCAGTGATGTCAAGATCTGGTGTCTAGCGATAGTCGTTAGTTTCGGGCTTTCAATTTTCATTTCGGCATACTCAATCGATCTCTCTGAAACTTTGCTAGAGTCAGAAATGGAGCGTCTGCAGGAAACAACTGTTCGACTTGGACAGTGGATCGAAGCGATATTTACAGGGGGTGTTTCCACAGATCCTCTCCCTTTTGTTTTTTTGATCAACGTATTAATTGGTTTGATAACATTCTTCTCTGTATGGTCATTATTCCGATTTTGTAATCCATGGTTGGTGCTAGTGCCGAGTGGTTTTGCGATTCTCACAAACATCTCCTATTTGCCTGGCCAGCCAATTTTTGCGTTTGTGATATTTCTGTTTGGGGCAATACTGTTGATTATCCGAACGCATTACATGAAGGCGCAGATGAGTTGGCGCATCAGGGGTATTAATCAGCCAGAATATTTGTTTCCAGAGGTATTAGTAATTGGCTTGATAATGGCGTCAGTCCTTATCGTTATGTCATGGGTCATCCCAACCGCAAATAAGTGGCAGCCCATGACAGATAGGCTGGACGTACTTCTTTCTCCGGTAGCAGATGAGGCAGAGGATTTAGGAAGACTATTCCTAGGAGTTGGAGGGAAGAAGTCGGCTGGCGCTCATTCTTTTGGTAGATTTCATCCGATTGACTCACATTTGATCTTATCCAAGGACCTACTGCTTGAAATTCGCACTGATCAACCGCAATTGTTACGGGGCGCGTCGTACGATCTCTATACTGGCCTAGGTTGGGCCGTGTCGGATTTCGCAATTACTGATTTCGATAAGTTAGGTTTGGCAGCTGCCGAGTTTGGTACTTTGGACACCCGAGCCGAGCGGCGTGAGGCAGCAATTGTCGAGTTATGGGTTGCAAACCCAAACCTGCCATCCAAAAGATTGTTGATACCGGGCGAGCCACTCGCCACCGATAGAGTCGCAAAAATGGTCCTCGGTCCAGCATATTCAGCGATCGCAATTGTACCGGACAGAAGTTTGGTAGTGGGAGATTCCTATTTAGTTGCAGGTGCCACAAGTATGGCAACTAGTACCTCGCTTAGCAGAGCAATCGAGGAAGCTCCAGCATCGATTAGAGTTACCTATACTCAACTACCAGAGAAACTCGACCCTCGGATATTCGATCTAGCTCTCCGTGTCACTCAAGGGAGCAAGACATCGTATGAGGCTGCAAGGAGGATCGAAGAGTATCTGCGTTATCAATATACGTACTCGTTGGTTCCCGGAAAGGCAGACCCACAGTCCGATATTGTCACAGAATTTCTGTTTGAGTCAGGGTTGGGTCATTTCGACCATTTCTCAAGTGCAATGGCAGTGATGCTCCGTACGATCGGAATCCCATCAAGAATTTCTGTGGGTTTTGCGTTTGATGAAACGAACTTCAATCAGGAAATTAAGAGCTATGAGGTCACCGGCGAATCAAGTTGGTCTTGGCCACAGGTTTATTTTAGTGAATTCGGATGGATTGATTTCAATCCCACCCCTGTCAGACCAGTTATTCTTCGTGCTGATCAAAGCGGACTGTCGTCGTCGATCGATGAGACTTCAATCGAGCCGCGGGTTGGGAATTCGGACTTTTTGTATGACGACAGTGAACTTTTAGATCTATTTGATGAATCACAATTNTTAGNAGAGGATGTGTTNCCCGAGAGAANTAGNCGGTTCTACAACTCGCAAATGTTTCGNGCCATTTCTTCTTTCCTANTAGTTGGGTCAGTTGGGGTTATATCNCTGATATTTGCCATCAGTCTTTGGTGGTCGGTGAAGTTTCGTGAGTTTGACCGAGGTATCNTTTATTGGCGCAAAATTGAGTACTTGTTGTTGNTCNCAAAATTGCTNCCGCTGCGTCCCNCAACACCGTCAGATATCAGCAGAATAATAGAATCNGNAGGGGTTGAATTTGCGGTTTCGGATAGATTTTCGAGAGCGGGATCTANTCTTATATACTCGGAGACNGATCCGTCTAATGCATCTCTTGATCTTTCTCAAATGGAGAACGANTATCTGGCTATTAGGAATATTGTCGTTCGACACAGNGTAGTTNCGACCTTCAAGAAAGTNATNCNAATAGTAAAGAGACCGCGCCTGGAACTATGACTTGGGAAGGACACTGAGCGGATTCATGCGTTGCCCATATCTTGATATTTCATAGTGAAGGTGTGGCCCAGTAGTTCTTCCCGTCATACCAACCCAGGCAATCAATTGACCGGCTGAAACTCTTTCACCCAGGCCGACATTAAAAGCTGCCCATCCATTGCTGTTTTGGGCAATGTGTGCGTAAAGTGATTCATATCCGAAACCGTGGTCGATAATTATGTAGTAGCCATAGGAGTACCGAGGATCACCACCGGCGAATGTAACTAGGCCAGCTCGTGATGTATACACCTGGGCCCAGGCCGATGTACCGATGTCGATTCCCAGCGGATGTCGCCAGTCCATCAAGGATGTTATGTAACGCGAAGTGACCGGCCAATTCCAATCGAGAGTAGTCAGTGAACCATCATAAGCGATGATATTCAGACTCTTTCGGCCGTTTGGAATCAGGATTTCTTTTCCTACTGGAATACGGTCCGGAGTCGTGATTTCATTACCAGCGAACCCGACGATATCCGGAACAGAGACTTCATATTGTTCTGCTATCTCGGTAAGCGTTTCACCATAGCGAACTGCATGGATGATACCGGGTACGGTAGGGATTCGAAGTTTGACGCCAGGGAATATTTCATCGGGCTTTCCCACTTCGGCATTATTCCAAATAATGTAATCCAGCTCAATACCTTCTGATAGTGAGATGGCGGTCAGGCTATCTCCTGGTTTTATGACGTATTCGTAGGAAATTGACTTAAGAATTGCTGCCGACCTTTCAAATGAATCGGCAGTATTACTTAAACGGTTCTCTTCTTCTAGGCTTCTGAAATATCTACCTACCTCGTCAGGCGAGTTGATTCCTGAATCTGAAATTGATTCGGATGGACTGTTTGTCTGGGTATTTTGTGGAGTAACCCTCTCCGCGTCAGTTTCGATCGGATAATTTTGTTCTCGAGCCACTCGTGGAAAATAATCACTGGAGAATTTTGCTGTTGTTTTTATAGGATCTTTGGTCTCGATTGCCTCTTGCTCACGGCTGAAAATCGCCGCAAGTGGAGCGACCGCCAAGAGACCAGCGACAGACCCGAGAATTTTCAGAAAGCTCGATCTTGTTAAGCGATCCATACCTTAAAGATACATTAATATCGGTTTGGAGCTATATCTGGCCGAGATCGGTCTTTAGGGTAGATAGAAATTCAACATTATCAGTGGTTTTACTCAGTCTCTCAAGAACTCGCTCTGCCGCGTCATGAGAATCCTCTTCGAGCATTGCTGCCATGCGTCTCAGCAGCCATACTTGCTGTTTTTCTTCTTCATTGAAGAGTAAATCATCTCTTCTAGTCGAAGATGCGAGTACGTCTATCGCCGGGAATACTTGTTTTTCGGCTAACCGTCGAGCTAGGCGAAGTTCCATATTACCTGTGCCTTTGAATTCTTCGAAGATCACTTCGTCCATCCGTGATCCAGTTTCAACCAAACATGTTGCGATAATAGTTAATGACGCCGCTTCTTCTGTATTTCTTGCTGATCCAAAGAATCGTTTTGGTGGATAGAGTGCGACTGGGTCCATACCTCCTGACAACGTACGTCCTGAATTTGGCATGGCGGTGTTATAAGCTCTGGCTAGTCGAGTGATGGAATCCATCAAGATTACAACATCGCGCCCACCTTCAACTAAGCGTCTAGCCTGCTCGAGTGCTGCTTCTGCAACTCGCGTGTGATCATCTACTGGCTCGTCAAATGTCGAGGCATAAACTAAGCCTTTTTGTTCTCCGTCTTTGCCTGTGACAGATCGTCTCATGTCAGTGACCTCTTCGGGTCGCTCACCGATTAACACTACCATCAGGACACAGTCTGGATAGTTCTCCATAATGCCGTTTGCGATTGACTTCAAAAGTAAAGTTTTGCCGGCCTTCGGGGGCGATACTATTAGCCCTCTTTGACCTTTGCCGACAGGTGAGAATAGATCAATCATCCTTTGGCTCACTTCTTCAGTGCTTGTCTCAAGATGAAACATATCGTCGGGAAACACTGCCGTAAGTGAATCAAAATCGGGTCTTAGAGCGGCTTCCTCTGGGCTCATCCCGTTCACTTGATTGACTTCTACAAGTCCATAATATTTATCACTCCCACTTCGTGGTTGTCTGACCTGGCCGGATATGGAGTCGCCATTTCTAAGACCATTCCTTTTTACCAATCCTTGCGGCACATAGATGTCATTAGCGCCAGGAAGCAATCGCTCACCTCGGAGGAATCCGAAGCCATCATCTACCACAGCTAAGGTGCCTGAGGAGTATATGGCGCCTCCCTTTTCTGATTGTTTCTCAAGGATATTAAAGATTAGGTCTTGCTTAGCTAGTCCTGAAGCAGTTTCTATCTCGAAAGTTTCCTCGGCAATTTGTATTAGCGTATTTCTCGGGAAGGACTGGAGTTGTGAGATATCAATCGATGCAACGGATTCGTCAATTTCCGGTAAGTTTACTGTGGTATCCCACTGGGAAGCCTTATTGCCTCCATCACCACCGCCTCTTCTTCGAGATTTTCTCCGCTGTCTCTGTGGTGGTTTACTTGAATAATCGCGTGGCTGAGATGTTGGATTTTCTTCTACAGTTGTCATTATGTTTTCTCACTCATTACTAAGTTCTTGTCCTCACATGTGTTCAGGTGATGCAGGATATTATCGGGTGCGTACCCCGTCGGTTGCGTTACCAAGGTCCCGTCTATCTATCTAGATGTTGGGCGCTGCTAGGTTACGTAAGTCTGGAGTATCAGGTCGTTAATTAGTTGAACCCGACCGCTGGCACTGATCGTAAGTGGATATAGGGGTCAGGCGCAAGTCAAGATCTCGATTTTGAGAGGGTCGTCAGGTTTGAGGCTAATCGTGATACCCTGTGGGGTAGCGGGGGTCAGGCTATTCACTCACTAGAGGCCTCAGTTATTTATGGAAGGATCAACCATGTCGGATGTAGCATTTAATGGCAGAATTTTAAACGTTAATTTAACTACGAACGAGATTGAAGAGGAGACTATATCGGAGGATGTATATCGCTCACATCTGGGCGGGTATGGTCTCGGTGCTCGTTTGTTATTTGACCGAATCCCAGCTGGAGCTGACCCGCTGGGACCGGATAACGTTCTGGGCTTCATGCCAGGACTTCTGACGGGTACTCCACTGTTTGGCCAGAGATTCAGTGTCGTTTGTAAGTCACCAAAGAATGGTGGGTGGGGCGATGCGAACTGCGGTGGCGACTTCGGCCCTATGTTGAAATTCTCGGGATATGACGCGGTACTGGTATATGGCAAGGCCGAAAAGCCAGTGTACGTATATATCGAAGAAGGTGAAACACCTGAAATACGTGATGCATCTGAATACTGGGGTGGTTTGGCCATCGAAGTTGAAGACAGGATGAAAGAAGACCTAGGAAAGAAAATAAGCGCGGCTTTAATTGGCCCAGCTGGCGAAAATTTGAGCATAATGGCGGGTGTATGTAATGAAAGAGGCAGATTAGCAGGCCGTTCTGGTGTTGGTGCTGTTATGGGCTCCAAGAACCTAAAGGCTATAGTCGCTAAACCTAGCAAAAAAATTATGGCTCAGACTCCTGAGGTGATTCAGACGGTACGATCGAGCCTAGATGGATTTAATCAGGCTACCAAGCAATTTTTCACGACCTTCGGAACTACTGGGATTACTGCTAACTCTGCTATATCAGGTGACGCTCCGGTGCTGAATTGGGGGGGTGTTGGAGTTGTGGATCTAGTTAATGAGTTCTCTATGGAGAATTTAAATGGTCCAGTGATGAATGAGTCCAAGGAGAAGAAGTACGCCTGTTGGCATTGCCCTGTAGCCTGTGGAGCCGAGTCGATAGATGGTTCAGATCGCGGAGAGTTTGCGTTTCCAAGACATACCCATCGTCCGGAGTACGAGACTATGGGTGCCTTTGGAATTATGAATGGCGTGAATGATACCGATGCGATGTGGGCCGTCAATCATTGGTGTAACGAGTATGGACTCGACACCATATCGACGGGTGCCGCTATATCGTTTGCAATTGAATGCTATACGAATGGTGTGTTGACCAAGGAAGACACAGATGGTCTTGACATGGTCTGGGGTAATGCCTCAGCTGTACTTGAAGCGATTCACAAAATTGGTCGTCGTGAAGGTGAGCTAGGTGAGCTGCTGGCCGATGGGACGACTGTAGCGGCCAACAAAATTGGTGATGAGGCTAGTCCTTATCTGACCGCGATTGACGGCGAAGAGCCCCCTATGCATGATCCGAAACTTGATATAGGATTTGCTGCGTCATATGCTCTTGATCCCACCCCTGCCAGACACACTATCTGGTCACCTGGAAAGTCGAGTAAGTTCCCGAATATGGCGAAGGAGCCTGAGGATAAAAAGCAATTTACGGGGCGCGGACCAGTCCACAAGGCTGCTCATGAGCAAGCCCATGTTATGAATTCAGCCGGTATGTGCTATTTCATCTATACCATGTCGCCGACTGATCGTATTCCAGAGTGGATTAATTTAGTAACAGGTTGGGACACTACCCATTCCGAACTTGAAGAAGTAGGTGAGCGGATTGCGAATTTGAGGATGGCGTTTGCGGTAAAGCACGGTAACAATCCGGCTGCTCGAGAGGTACCTGGTCGACTGCTAGGAACTCCTCCGCAGGAAGATGGACCACACGCAGGATTTGAAATAGATCTTGAGACTATGAAGCGCGAATGGTATGAAGAGGCTGGATGGGACCAAGAGACAAGTGCGCCTTCGCGATCAAAACTTGAATCACTCGGACTTGTTGACGTAGCTGATGCCTTAGGTGTTTAGCGACTCCGGACATATGCCCAGTGCCCAGAGAGTGGGCTAAGGATTATTAGTCAAGTGAGTGCTGCTTGAGGAAATTAGAGACTGACGAATTCCATCCTTGAGGATCCTGGCCACTTGTACCGTGGAAGCAGCCTGGGAGTATGTTCAACTCGGGTAGCCGCAGGTTACTGGTCAATAGGGGAAGGTGAGGCAGCACCATCGTGTCTTCGGACCCAGCAATAATTAGTGTAGGTTGATGAATATCTTGGAGCATCGGAGTCAAGTCCGGTCTACTGACCATTGTTTGATAACAGGCCTCAATCCCTGGATCGAAGCTGAATTGGGCAGTAGTTGATCTTTCTCGGGGGTGAACATTGGGAACTGAATCTGAAAGAACCAAGACTTTGACCATCTCAGGGTATCGAACTGTGAAATCTAGAGCCGTATGTCCTCCGAAAGACATTCCGATTAAAATGATGGGTGTACGAATGTCCAAGTGCAGCAGCAAACCTAGTAGGTCGTCAGAGAAAAGTTCTAGTGAGTAGTCAGATGCCTCTTCCGGAGCGGATGATGACCCATGCCCACGATTATCCCAAGCAAGTATGCAATAATCCTTTGAGAAATAGTTTATTTGACTTCTCCACATCTCTAGCGTTGCAGACAGTCCGTGGCACAGCACGATTATTGGCTCAGTAGGATTTCCGATGAGCTGGTAGTGGATATTTATATTGTTTGGTAATGTGACTATTGGCATGGGGCTGTCAGATATCTGATTTAAGATTAGATGTTTATATATGGTTAGAGCATAGCAATAGATGGAGCAGTCAATGAACTATCTGAGATCTAATCTGCTGATTGATGAATTTGAATCCACCGGCGATTTCGATTGTTTTTCCACGGATGCCGACGCTGTCGTGTTTGACATGGCACAGTGGGACGAAGTGACGATCGCAAGTTTTCGTGATCATTTGATCAATTCGAATGAGGTGCGATCGGAAAATACTGTGACTCCAGAAATCCATCTACGCCTGGCAATATCTTCTCCTGAACAACTCAGGATACTTTTGGAAAAGGTTCTGCATCCTGCAGTTTCGTGTGTGTGGGTCTCAGATATATCGAACGCTCAGCAAGTTCGCGATCTTGATGTTGAAATTAGAAGAATTGAAATGAGATCTGGTTGGATTCCTGGTCAGATAAGGCTAATTCCAGAATTTAATAGTGGGCATCCGGTCCAGATTTTGGAGGAGATTCTAGGGAGTGCCGATAGAATTTCAGGGATTTGTGTTGATCTGGAGAGAATCTACCGGGATATAACTTTCCGTGAAACGTCCGTCGGTTTCGACTCGGTGTTGATAGCAGGTGTTGTGTCGAGACTGGCCATTGCTACCTCGTACCTAAACCTACGGTTGATTGTTATTGATTCGTCGACAGGTAATGAGTCATCTTTTCTTGANTTTGCTGCTGAGAATGGTTTTTCCGGTGTATTGACAGCTAGGTCGTCAGAAATTGCTCANATTAATCAGTCNCTTAGTCCATCNGCTANTCAGTTAGAAGTCGCACGGTCNCTAGTCTNNGAGTGGGAGANGCATGATCGGCGAGAGAGNGGTCTACGGACCAATATTGAGAGGCTCGTTCGAGCAAAATATCTACTNGAACAATCTGAAAAATAACGAGACAGTGCNGCGTNGCAGGTTTAGAGTNTAGAGTGGTTTTAGTAACTAAATTTTTGGAAGTAGGCGNGTGAATTATGNCGGCAGTGGTGATTATCGGTGGNCAGTGGGGTGATGAGGGCAAGGGAAGAACCGTTGACTTCCATTCCCAATATTGNTCGGTGATCGCNCGGTATTCAGCNGGAAATAATGCCGGNCATACAATCATGAACGATCAAGGTAAATTTGCCCTTCATGTTATCCCTGCNGGGATTTTCCGGGCCGATAAAATTTGCGTTATAGGTCATGGAGTTGTTATTGATCCCGGTGTGGTGCTCGATGAAATCGATGGCTTGGAGGAGCGTGGGGTCTCGACCAAGAACTTGAGAATTTCTCGAAATGCCAATGTGATTATGCCTTGGCATCCCTTGATTGATAGAGCNGACGAAAATCTGAGAGGCGAACTTGCGATTGGAACGACTGGTACAGGTACTGGGCCTGCATTTCATGACAAGGTGGCGAGGACAGGTATACGGGTGGCTGATCTACTTGATAGGGAGCGATTTTCTGAGCGTCTAAAACCAGTTCTCGATTATAAAAACAGAATACTGACGGGACTCTATGGATTGGAGCCACTTGTTTATGCTGATGTGTTTGAGACCTATATTACTTATGGCGAGAGACTAAGATCGTATGCTGATGANACGGCTGCAATCGTGCAGCAGGCACATAGTGAAGGGAAGATGATTCTGTTGGAGGGCGCTCAGGGTTCGCTTCTGGACCTTGATACAGGCACATATCCCTATGTGACTTCGTCCGTTCCGGCGTCTATTGCTGCCGGGGGTCCAGCAGGAGTGGGGCTTGGACCGACGGCAGTACAAAAAGTCATCGGAGTATACAAGGCGTATCAGACGCGAGTTGGTAACGGACCTATGCCCACAGAGATATTTGGACAGGAAGCAGAGGATATACGTCAAGGTGNAGGAGGCGTAGCTGGCACTGNTGAATTTGGTACTACTACCGGGAGGGCTAGACGCATCGGCTGGTTCGATGGGGTTCTTGCCAAGCATACGGCGGATATTAATGGGATTACGTCAGTGGCGCTTACCAGNCTGGATACCCTCTCTCATGCAGACGAGGTAAAAATTTGTACGGGATATGAGATAGCAGGAATTAGTACTGAGACGATGCCCGCCACTCTCTGGGGTATGGAACAAGCCAAACCAGTATATGAAACATTGGATGGTTGGGGGGAAGATGTATCTGACGTCCGGAGATTCTCCGACCTACCGAGAAATGCTCGCAGCTTTGTGAAAAGGATTGAATCATTAATTGGGGTAACTATTGACATGATTTCGGTCGGCCCTGAGAGAGATCAAGCCATTGTCACTCGAGATATTTTTGGCACGGTTATCGAGGCACATCAGTAGAGTTTGTACATGGACACTATATCGCTCATTCTACATGTGACNGCAGCCGCTGCGCTGTTTGGTCCGCAGATTCTTCTGTTTTTTGCCCTGACTCCTGCGACGTGGTTCATTGATGACGAGCAACTTAAACGTAATGTTGTTTCGACAGTGGCTCGAAGGTTTGGTGTTTTAAGCGCAGCCTCAATTCTGATTCTCATTATTACTGGCTTGTATCAAATGCAAGCTCTAACTCCGGAAGGTGCAAGNGAACTGAAGTGGGGATCGATTTTTCTCGTTAAAATGGTTCTTTTTGTCCTATTAATGGGTTTGATGTTAGTACATACTCAATATTTCGGTAAAAAAATACGTTCNATGTCTGACTCGGTGATANAAGGTGCAACCGAAGTGTCCGGTGATTTGGACTATTTGCGTCGACAATCATGGGCCTTTTCGTTTCTAATGCTTGTGGTCACAATGATTCTGCTCTGGCTTGGAGTGATGCTAGGTAATCATTCCTACTCTTTGTCATAGTCGATNGTTTGGGAGTTACGGTGAAAGAAGATATAGGCATCGAAATAGAGGAGTACCGAGCAACTGACAATTGCCCTCTATTTTCTCCNGCTCTCGAAAAACATCTTGTGGGTGTATTAAATGGTAGCCATCCCAATCAAGGCAATTTTTGTTCTTATTGTTTCACTCCTATGGGTGCGGATGAAGAGATATGTCCTGAATGCGATCTCGGGTCAAGTCAAGTACCTAAAGTTAGGACTGTCCCTCCTGAAATAGTGGAAGCGATGCGTCAACAGCGTTCGATCGAATCCAGATGGGTAAACGGATTTGCTTATCTTGGAGTTCTAATAGCGGTAATTGGCGGCATTATTTTTGTGCTAGCGACCCCAATCTTTGATGAGAATCTTATACTCGCCACGATCGCTTATGGTCTTATTCTACTCGTAGGAAGCCGAGTCTTGGCTGGTTTGCTGGGAGGAATCTATGGAGATCGAATAGGATATGAGCGTGGCCGGCGAAGCACTCGAGAGCACTGGGAATCCTATATTTCTAAAAATGCTCCGTCACATAGNATTGATTCTTGATAATCTGTAGTTGATGGAACCATCNGAATCACTNCTTTCTCAAGTAGCTATGTCACGGGAAGAGTATGGCCGACTGCTGGACATGCTCGANCGGNACCCNACTGAGGTTGANCTAGGNATGGTTGGCGCCTTGTGGTCGGAGCATTGTGGTTATAANCATTCCAAACCNTTATTCCACCACTTTCCTAGCACCGGAGAGAAAGTACTGACTGAGGTAGGTGCTGAGAACGCCGGTGCGATCGACGTTGGAGATGGTCAGGTAGTTGTTTTCAAGATTGAATCACATAATCATCCTTCAGCACTGGAACCATATGAAGGGGCTGCTACAGGTGTTGGCGGGATACTGNGAGATATTTTTGCAATGGGGATGCGCCCGGTCGCCCTTTTGAATTCATTGCGGTTTGGTGGTTTATCAAGCCCCCATAATAGGAGTCTGCTCCGCGGAGTAGTTTCGGGTATTGGTGGCTATGGTAATTGTGTTGGAGTACCCACCGTAGGTGGTGAGATTCAGATGCACAGCTCCTACACAGGTAATCCCCTCGTGAATGCAATGTGTGTGGGTGTGGGCCGTAAGGAAGATCTTCTGTCGGCCCGAGCTGAAGGACTAGGAAATCCCATTGTGTTAGTAGGTGCGGATACTGGTCGTGATGGCATTCATGGAGCTACTTTTGCTTCTGTAGAACTTGACGATGACTCAGAATCGAGACGTCCAGCTGTTCAAGTGGGTCACCCATTTCTTGAGAAATTATTGATGGAGGCNTGTGTTGGACTTGCCGAGCAGCACGGTGATTGGATCATCGGTCTTCAAGATTTGGGTGCTGCTGGACTAACATCCTCGGTGATTGAAGCTGCAGAAAGAGGGAATGTTGGGGTTGAGATTGACGTGAGTTTAGTACCGCGGCGTGCAGAGGGGATGACTGCCTATGAGGTAATGCTTTCTGAGTCACAGGAGCGAATGCTGGTTATCCCTAAAAGTGAGCATGTTACAGATGTTCTCGCGTATTTCAGNAGTTGGGAGATTAATGCGACAGTGATTGGCTCTGTCACAGGAGACCGCAAGGCAACGATTCGGGATGGAGACAGTATTGAGGCAAGAATCCCGATAGATATTCTCACNGATCCTCCAATGTATATTAACGACACCAACGAAGATCCTGCCGTAAAGATTCTCCGAAATCGAGACTTAGACCAGTATCCTGATCTGCTCCCTGAACAGGCCACTGAAACACTAGTAAGACTTCTGGGGTCGGAGAATCTCGCATCTCGCAGATGGGTTTATCAGCAGTACGACCATCAGGTATTGAATGACACCATAGTCAGACCAGGTGGTGATGCAGCTGTTGTGAGGATAAAGGGATTGAGTCAGGGCTTGGCTATTTCTACTGACTGCAATGGCCGTATGGTTTTTCTTGATCCTGAGATTGGAGCTGCAATGGCAGTAGCTGAGGCAGCGAGGAATGTAATTGCTACTGGTGCGCGACCCACAGCAATAACAGATTGCCTTAATTTTGGCAACCCGGAAAAATCAGAAGTTGCTTATCAATTAGAAAAGTCAATCGTAGGCCTTTCTCAGGCGGCTAGTATTTTTGATACTCCCGTTATTTCAGGAAATGCGTCGCTCTACAATGAGACGCCGGACGGCCAAATATACCCAACTCCTACAATTGGCATGTTGGGGATTGTTCCGGACGTTACTCGGAGTATGACTATTTCGGCTGAAGCAGGGGACCATATTTTGTTAGTAGGTGCAGAGGTTTCTCAAGANGCGAGCAGTCTCGCAGGATCTGAGTATCAATCGATCCTGTTCGGAGAAGTTGCTGGTGCACCCGCTATCGACCTGGTTTTTGAACATAGGGTCCATGAATTCGTGTTGAAATTACACAGCGAAGGTTTTCTAAAAGCAGCTCATGATTTGAGTGATGGAGGTTTAGCCATCGCTCTAATTGAAATGTGTATGTCCAGTCGNCTTGGATTTCGATCTGAAAGCTGTCCAATCGATGGTCGGCTCGATGCTTCCTATTTCGGCGAAGCTCCATCCAGATTTTTGATTGCCTCTATTGATCCGAGTCGCGTGATTGAACTCGCCAATCAGGCTGAGATCCCAGTGACGTTGCTTGGTCAGGTTAGCGATGATACGCAGTTTAATTTTTGCGATATTCAGATTGATATACAAGATGCTTATGCGGTTTGGGATTCTGGGTTGAGCAATATACTTGATCGTTAAGTGACGAGAATTAGATACGGGAGGATGAGGTCCGATGCGCGCTGCAGTTATCGTGTTCCCTGGTACTTGGAGTGATTCAGATACGGTATGGGCACTTGCACAGGTAGGCGTGAAGGCTGATCGTGTTTGGCATCGAACAGTCAATATATCCGACTATGATCTGATTGTTTTACCGGGTGGATTTTCCTACGGTGATTATCTTCGTTGCGGCTCGATCGCTCAATTTTCTCCGATTATGCAGTCGGTGAGAGANCATGTCACACGAGGTGGTTTGGTGGTAGGNATATGTAACGGCTTTCAGATTTTATGCGAGGCAGGACTGTTGCCTGGTGTACTGATGCGTAATGCNTCACTTCAATTCAGATGCAAGGATACTTATCTGGTTACTTCAAATCTNGATACTCCCTTCACGATGTCAATGAGTGCANATAAGACGTATCAGATTCCAATGTCACATGGCGAAGGGCGATACGTGATATCCNGAGATGAATTAGAAATACTTAAGAACAATGATCAGGTAGCATTTCGATATGGTTCAGAATCGGGTGAAATTTCCGATAAATATAATCCAAACGGGTCAATTGACAATATCGCNGGTGTTTTTAATTCAAATCATAATGTCCTAGGGATGATGCCACACCCAGAACGNGCCTGTGAAGAGATTTTGGGTACCGCGGACGGCAANTGNATCTGNGAGTCGATTATCTCTTCTATNGANTAATTTGATNACCGTCGTNGTGGCTAGCTTCNGGTTCCGTAACTTTTGCCTCTGGATACTCAATTCTTGGATGATAGGCAGCGACTAAGGCCTGTGTGAAGGTCTGTTCTAGTGTTCGTATATCTCTAACAGTTAGATCGCAGTTGTCGAATTGACCATCTTCTAAGCGATCTCTAATTATTTGTTTAACGATAGCTAGAACTTGGTCCTGTGTTTTGTCGGAGGATGATCGTACTGCTGCCTCACATCCGTCGGCTATCATTACTAGCGCTGTCTCTCTTGACCGTGGAGAAGGACCGGGATATCTAAATTTATTCTGATCGATGTTCGGATCNTTCTCCATCGCCCTTCGATANAAAAAAGCAGGGAAAGTTGTACCGTGATGTTCTGGGATAAATTGGACTATTGCTTCAGGTAATTTTGCTTCACGTGCACGCTCTANTCCNTTGGCAACATGACCATGTAAAACCCNNGTTGACTGTANCTCGTCTANAGCGTCATGGGGGTTTTCGACTTGGTCGCCGTCACGATTTTCAATAAAAAATTCAGGCCGGAAAAGTTTCCCAACATCATGGAACATCCCGCCNGCTCGGGCAAGTTGTTCGTCCGCCCCAATTTGTGCGGCNCCCCTNGCTGCTAAATCAGCCACTGCTAACGAATGTGCATAGGTGCCGGGCGCCTCCTCCTGAATTTGACGNAGTAATTGAGTACCTGGCTGTGCTAATTCCATCAGTTCNACGCGCGTGATGATTCCGAACGGTCTACTTAGAACGTTATATATACCAACTCCTATGGACGTTGATAAAAGTCCATTAATGACTGACACAATGAGCACGAAAATGAACTGACTNACATCATATTGAGGAGTCATGGGGANAATAAAGGCTGCACTGAGGAACACTATGATCGATATCGTGAACCCNCCCTTAAGGTAGTCATTGATTCGTCTAGCGCCTAAGGCGACGAACGATGCTGANAGCCCACCCCCGAGTAAAACAGAAAAAATCAAAACAACCTCACTTGCTTGGACTGTAGGGATATGAGCCGTAACGAATACTCCAAAAAACGCAGATGTAAGCGTCAGTAGGATGCCAGTATTGAATCCTAAAAGGACGGTTGCCACCAAAACTATCGATGGAAGAGGCAGAGCTACAAATATTTCAAGTGTGTCGCTATTTGTAGTGATGAGAGGAATGCTAGTTCGGATAGTAGCCGTAATGNCGAAGAGCAAGAGCGCAAACAGTGATAATCGTCTTAGTCCGGANAATCCAGGTGAAGTATCGCTCGCAAGATGTGCGGCAGAAAGAATCCCACACAATATCGAGACACATATTGTCGAGAGTAGCCACTCAGGCTCTGAAAGCTTTTGTGTTCCTAGACTGAGTGAATCCGTCGGGAAGACCNATACTACCAATACCAAGAGGGAGGTAATGATTCCAAATGACCAAATGATAAAATTGCTGTGGTGAACGGGTGGCGAAGTGAATGGAGTGTTCGGTTGAGTCATAGCGCTGGAAGTTCTACTGGGCGCGTTGCGGTTATGAAAGTATGTTGCGGACTATAGCATTGGCTTTTTTACCATCGGCCATACCCTCTAATCTAGGCATGAGAGTTTTCATCACAACACCGATGTCATTAATTGANGTAACTTTGGTTTCATCGATGACATTTTTTATAATCGCTTCGAGTGTTTCATCCGACATTTCTTCGGGGAGATAAAGTGATATTACATCAAGCTCCGCTTGTTCTTTTTCTACGAGGTCCTGTCTATTGCCCTTGGTGAACTCACTAATAGACTCTTTGCGTTGTTTTGCCTCTTTTTGTATTACTCGTAGTACTTCCTGATCATCTAGCTCGTCAGCCTTGCTCGCTATGCGAGCGTTCTCGACCGAAGCTATTACTAGNCGAAGTGTATCGCGCTTGCCATTATCCCCAGCTTTCCAAGCCGTTTTCATATCATCTCGAAGTGAGGATAGAAGTGATGTCTTATTTGTCATGTATAAAGGATATCAGACTAAGAAGCGTCGGCCTCGAGTGCGCTTAGAAGCTTCCATCTCGTTTTCGTGTNGCCTTCATAGCTGCTTTTCGCAGCTTCCGTACCCTAGTGGCTTCTTTCTTTTTACGTTTTTCGGATGGCTTTTCGTAGTACTCATGTTTTCTGTAATCCATAAGTATGCCATCGGACTGGACTCTTTTGGTGAATCTTCGCAGAGCCTGTTCAAGGGATTCGTTATCACCTACGTGGATTTGACTCAAAGTAGTTCTCACATTCTTCGTAAAAGTAGAATACGCACCTGTGAATGCGTTGGTCTGGAATTATAGCCTGCAATTAGTCTAATTCGCCAGTAGGTTTAATCTGCCGAGGGCAGAACTTTGGGCTGGAGCTCTTCCATGGGTCTTCCATCAATATTCAGGTCACATTCACCCGGCTTAATGCAAAGTACCTCGACTCCTGATTCCTCATCTTTATATCTTTTACCTAACGCGACCGCCATTTGGACCTCCAGTAGTTCGAACTTGTATTTATCTATCTGTACGGGACTATTAGATTTGCTCTAATACACTGTCACCGCATTTGAGTTCAGCATCGTCTGCCCCACGTGTGACAATAAATTCCGCATCGCATGCCGGACACTTATAACGCTTTCCTGTGGTAGCCATGAAACCCCCTTTACTAAAACTAATAGCTATTCAACGTTGATTGTCTTATACATCCTCAGTTGGTAATGGCCAGGGATGTTACAGAAGAGTACATAGCTTCCGGGGCTTAGCGCAATCTCACCGCTAGCCTCCCCACCGTTTTGGAGATCCTCACTCGCATATAAAATTTCACCGACGGAATCTTCATCGACTATAGCCTGGTCGTTAGTAGGCAAGCTATCAGCTGAGAGATCTGTCCTCAATATTCGTAAATTATGGACGAGTGCTGCATTGTTTTTTACCTGTATTTTGATATCACCGCCGGCTGATATCGAGTCAGCAGATGTGATGGCATATGGTCCGTCCTTGGCCAGATCTACCACTAGAACCCCTTCAGGCGGAGCCTCAACCGATGCAGTTTCTTGAGTTGCCGACTCATTTGATGCGGAAGCTTCATCAGATGGTGCGAACGGGGTCCGAGCATAAAGCTTGCTCCTGGTATCCATAGAGTATTGTCCACAGTTATCGGCAGTAACAGAGAGAGTAGCGGTGTCATCAATAGAGACTAGCCAATCTTCAGGAAGCGGCTTGGTGGGGGCAGGCGCGTTTCTTCGTTCGGCATCAGCCTTTTGTGCTTCCCAGCCTTCAATAAGGTGATGATAATGTTCGTCATTAGCCTCTGCAGCAAGATCCCATCGACCTTGCATAATTAACTTCACCAAATAATCGATCTGAGTTTCCGAAAGCGAGCCGCCAAATCTTTCACTCCACAGAGGCATATAAGCGCCTGAACGGCCACATGACAGGGTGTTGAAGAGATAGTCGTAGACCTCTCTAAACTCTCCTTCGGGTGTATCCGACGTGGTTCGGAAGAAATCAGAATTCAGAGCGGGACCAATATTTCCTTCGCCAACAAGTCCATGACAACTCATACAGTTATTGTGATAGAGCTCGGCTCCTCTATGTACGAGTTCTTCGTTTTGGTGGACGTCGGCTTCTTCTGCTCGCAACTGCTCGCGGGCTATGTATGCGCCGAAAAATAAGAAGGCAATGAACAGGAGTCCGATCATCAGATTAACCTGTTTGCTTGTATTCATTCGACCACTCTCTTTTTTTATGTACTCGTCATCTTATTTTGTATCTGTAAAATCAACTGGGAAGAAGGGGATGATCGACGGCTCTGTCTGGGTTATCAGGGCCTCCCTGCGTCACCATCCCTGTTTGCACAGTTATGTTTCCTGCATCATCAATATCAATCTGCATGGTATCCATAGACCGAGGGGCCGGACCGTATACTCGAACTCCTGCCTTGGTATAGGTTGAACCATGGCAGGGGCAGATATACCAACCGGGATCTCCTGGAAATGGGACTGCTCCGGAATTTGCTTTCCACGGAACTGTACATCCTAAATGCGGACACTTTCGCCATAAGGCTATGAGTCCCTTCGCACCCCCCGAGCCACCTGGTCGAGATTCCGTTGGGTCTAGATTTGCGATCCAAAATTGGCCTTCAGAGTTAGCTTTCGGGGCATCACCTCTCTGATACTCTGACACGTTGCCAGCTGGCACAGGACCCCCGAAACCACGTACATTTCTTGGATAAAGGAAATCAAGAAGAAGTCCTACCGATCCAAGAAGAGTTACACCAAGCCCACTCCAAAAAGAGGCCCTAATGAATTGCCGACGAGATGCATCGTGATCTACTGGGGTGACAGGAGCAGCTGGCACACCCTCAGAGTCTTCCATCTGTGTCTTTCGAGATGCAATAGCTGCTCGCCATGCATCTGTAGGTGACTGTTGACCGGACTCGCTTGTCATGACTAATTACTTTCTGTTTCTTCCTAAGGGTGCGCAAATATCGTGTATGGTTCGAGTTCCAGACCAACACCTCGGAAGTAGGTTCCGATTATGGTAAGGACTACATAGACTGCTATAAATCCAGAGAACTGCATGATCATATGGTCTCGCTTTGTCTTAGCTATCCCAAGCTTTGAGGCAACAACGGCTAGAAGCACGGGCAAGCCTACCATCGCCGTGACTGGGATAATTTGTTCCACGATAAGCGCTGGAACATCAACGTTAAGTTCAATCCGCGGAAAACCAAAAAGGTCAGTCCTAAGCACATTGCCAAGTGGGATTTCTTTAGTCCATTCTGGCCACGGAATACCGGTTTGAATTCCTCTAAGAGTCGTGAGGAATTCAAGTTGTTCTGGCCAAGCGGTGAATCCGTTTTGTCCATTCCAAAAGGACTGCGAATAAAATTCGGAAGGGACAGTATCCGTTGGTTGAACTAGCTCATTTCCTCCACTAACAATTGCCTGAAGACCTTCTGGTACTGTTTTACCGCTAGAAGCGAGCGCTTCTGAGTATTGCAGGGCAGAGGGTGGTGGTGGGGCCTTGGCTGACAGTGAACCATTTGCGATCATTTCAAACACCTGCACGTGCTTGCTTGCGTCATAAAAAATCAACAAGAGAGTGCCGAAGAAACCCACAAATGCGCCCACCCAAAGATTGAGCCAAGCCCGCGGGGTTGACAGCCATTCACCTTGTCCATCATTAGAGTTGTCAAAGTAAGGAATTGCCCCCAGTGCTATTAATGCAACAGTTGGAACGATTACACCAGCTAAGGCTGGGTGCATGTGTAAGAGTAGTTCTTGTAGATTTAGGAAGTACCAAGGAGCCTTCGACGGATTTGGAGTAACTGCAGGATTTGCCCGGTCAAGAAGAATTGAATCCACCATAACGGCGAGAATCAGAATAAGAACGGTGAATAGTACTGCACAAATAAACTCAATGAAAACCAGATCTGGCCATACAAGAAGCTCCTCTTCACGAGCCCTGCTCTGCCGGCCACGAACCGCCTTCGAAATAGGTTCGCTAGGAGTTTCTGGGTTTGCTGTTGTCATGAATTTCCTTCAATATCATGTTCCAATTTGTTTACTTTAAATATCTTACAGCGGCCGTGCTAAGCCACCGTCTCGTCTGATCCTCCAAAAGTGAACCATCATAAAGACCGCTGCCAGTAGAGGTAACCCAATCACATGTAGTGTGTAGAAACGAATCAATGCTGCTTGCCCGACCTGATAGCCCCCTACAAGTACGAATCGGTTTGGTTCACCAAGTAGAGGCGCAGACCCCACCATATTCGTACCAACAGTTATCGCCCACAACGCCAACTGATCCCAAGGCAATAAATATCCCGTAAATGAAAGCAGGAGTGTTAGGACCAGCAGGACAACACCTACAACCCAATTGAACTCACGTGGCGGTTTATAGGCCCCGGTGTAAAAAACTCGCATCATATGCATGATTACGGTGAGGACCATTCCATGCGCCATCCAGCGATGCATATTTCTCATTAGCTGACCAAAGCGTACGTCAGTCTCCAAAGCCAGTACGTCTTGGTACGCTCGCTCAACGGATGGCACGTAATAGAACATCAGAAGAACGCCGGTAATAGTCAGTCCGAGGAAAAGGAAAAAGGAAAGGCCACCGAGGCAAAAGGTATGAGTGATTTTTACATGCGTACGATGAATACGAGTTGGATGCAAATGAAGGAACACGTTCGTGGCTACGGCTAACATTTGATTTCTGGGAGTGTTCGGATAACCGGATCGGAAAATCGATCTCCATACTCGGTTTTGAAACGCGAGGTCGTAGAGTCTGTCCCCTACTGAAGCTCGCTGAGGCCGCTCATTTGAAGCCATTCATTCTTCCTAATCCTAATATTTGTTTTAATTCTAGTACAAACAAATTCAAAGTCTTTTTTTCTAACTAAGATTCCCACCACTTACCAAAAGCGACCATCAGGCCTAGCCCCAACACAAAGGTGATGAACACGCCTAAAAGCTCGAGACCTTCGCCTTCACCAAGCATTCAAACCTCCAGCGCTTGCATACTTTACGTTTTAACACAAACCTTCAAGTTCTTGGGAGGAATCTAACCGGACCACAGAGCTATCGTCAACGGGTTACCGAGTTACCCTCTTCCCGAAGGTTAGATTAAGACATTTTTCCAGTATCCGCACTAGCCTCTATGAAACTCAGATTGTAAAAGCACAAATTTAAATTGATCGGGATTCTGTGGAATCGCGGTTTTTAAATATGGATATCAACTTCATCCAAAGACAGCGCGTAAGACGAAGCGTGGTTAGCATTGGAGGCGATCAGCTCGATACGGAGTCCCGAGGGTCTCACAAGCTTCGTTTCTGCATAGGTGAGTTACTTTTTGAGGGGAACTATAGTTTGGCACTGAATACCAGATCCGCAGGAGATCGTACGCGACCGTCGCTTAGAGTAGCGATGCAAGTGTTTGCGTATCGGAACTATAGACTTCTCTGGGTATCCTCAGCGGTGTCGATGCTTGGCATGAATGCTCAACAAATCATACGAGGAATGCTTGCCTGGGATCTCACCGGCAACTTCACGATGTCCGCATTTTTGGTACTGTCTTTTGGACTTCCGATGGGTTTATTTTCGTTGCTCGGAGGAGCCTTGGCTGATCGCTTTGAGAAACGAAATCTCATTTTGCTGTCCCAGGTTGCATCGGTCTGTATAGCTGCGGTGACTGGTATTTTGGTGCTCACTGGCTTGATTAATTTCTGGCTACTTTTTGCAATAGGCTTAATTCAAGGCAGCTTTGTTTCAGTAGGTATGCCTTCACGAACTCCTTTGATGATTGACACGGTTCCGGAACAGCAGAGATTGAGCGCAGTGGCTCTTTCAATGATGCCAATGACGGCGATGAGAGCGATCGGCCCAGCACTTGGTGGTTTGGTTGCTGGTTTTGTAGGGTTTGAGTGGGGGTACTTTGGAATCTCGTTTTGTTATTTTTTATCGGTGGCGACAGTACTTCTGGTACCTACCGGGATAGGACAAGCAGATAGAGATTTGGGTTCGGATTCGACACCGAAGTCAAATCAAAATTTATTCGGTTCCATCGGAAGTGGTTTGAGTTTCGTATTCACAAATGCTGGTATCCGAAGGTTAGTCCTCATGATGATGATCATTGGTGCCATAGGAATGCCACTTCAAACACAGTTCCCGGGGTTTGTTGAGAGTGAGCTAATGCCGGCGAACTCGAACTGGCAATTTTGGGCAGGTGCTTTGGTTGCGATTGGCGGACTAGGCGGTTTAATCGGATCTATTTTGGTCGCAAGGTTAACTCAATCAAATAGGAAACCAATGATTCAGTGGATTGCTGGCATCATAGGCAGTCTCAGTATTGCTAGTATTTGGATCTTTTCTTCGTTTGGTTTTGTTGGCGTGATCATACCTATATTTATCTCCGGTGGTGCTATGACCGCGTTCATGGGTGTCAACCAGGCAATGATGATGGATGAAGCGCCCCCTGAGTATAGAGGTCGCGTGATGAGCCTGTTTATGTTTTCGATGGC
>PBOW01000028.1 GCA_002725365.1 Chloroflexota bacterium
ATCTGAGTACTAAGGGGTCCTGGTACTACACACCCGCCGGCCGAGTCTGAGATATTTGGTATGTCTTTCCCTCTGTTTTGATGCTAGGAGCAATNATCATCCTTGTTGCGTGAAACTCTTCGATGGTTTGTGCNCCACAAGTTCCCATCGAGGTTTTGAGGGCACCTACTAGATTCTCGGTGCCATCNGTCTTGGAGGTGGGTCCAAACAATAANTTATCTAAGGTTGTATTTTGCTTAACTTGAACNCTTACTCCTCGTGGGAGGGTGGTACTTGGAGTCGCCATTCCCCAGTGATAACCNCGGCCAGGTGCCCCTTCNCAGGAAGCAAATGGAGAACCAANCATTACCGCATCAGCGCCGGCACAGATAGCCTTTGATACGTCTCCACCAGTTCTCAGTCCGCCATCGGTAATAATCGGTACGTATCTACCCGTGTGCTTATAGTACACGTCCCGAGCATGCGACGTTTCGATCGTAGCCGACACTTGAGGCATCCCTATTCCTAGAACTTCCCGGGACGTACATGCCGCACCTGGTCCTACACCAACCAAAACCCCATGTATGCCAGTTTCCATAAGCTCAACAGTCGCCTGTTTATCCACTGTATTGCCNACGAGTATCGGAATATCACCCATCTGCTTGACTAATTTATCAAGTTGCAATCCNTCNAGTGAACGGGATACGTGTTTGGCCGTTGTAACTGTCGCTGCCACACTGAAGATATTCACTCCAGCATCTTTCGCTATTAATGCGAATCTCTTTGCGTTCTGTGGTGCTACAGCAACTGCCGATATAGAACCAGTCGAGTTGATTTCTTCGATCCTGGCACCTACGAGTGCCTCTTTTATAGGTTCAGAATAAGCTCTCTGGATCACTGCAGTCGANTTCTCGAGTTTCGCGTCTACTATTTCTTCGAGTACTCCTTCAGCATCTTCGTAACGAGTCCAAAGGCCATCAAGATTCAATACCCCAAAGCCTCCCAGTTTAGATATACGAGATNCGAAGCCAGGACTAGTCACACCGTCCATAGCCGCTGCAATTATCGGATTAGAAAATGTGTATTGAGAAAGAGTGAACTCAGGAGTCACTAAATCAGGGTTCGTCGTGACNGCACCGGGAACTATTGCCACGTCATCAAAGCCGTATGCACGATCTAAACTCTTCGGTGCAGGACTGTCCGGCGACGTAAAATCTATCTGAGTCGCGGCTGATTCTTCAGCAACCATTGATGGCCCACCTTTGGATTAGCATAGCAACAACTTCAAATTCGAGCACTAGCAAATCTTAAGTTTTACTTTCTTATATGTAACTAATTGAGTAATCGGAAGTTATCCACTAGATTCAAACTGGTTACTCCAGCTATGCTCGAACCAGAGTTTTTTAGCAGATATAGGCTGGCTTCGTGACTGACAATTCAAANAAATACATACTCACAGCAGTGGCATGGCCTTATTCAAACAACCACCTACANTTAGGGCATCTTGTAGGTGCCTACCTCCCTGCCGATATTTTCTCCANATACCACAGAATGAAAGGTAACCACGTNTTGATGGTATCGGGCTCAGACTCACACGGCACACCAGTAACTGTTCGAGCAGAGGAAGAGGGGGTTACTCCCAAAGATATCTTCGAGCGGTACCATAACTCATTCCTACAAACGTTCGATTCACTNGGAATTGAATTCGATCTATTTACCTCAACTGACACAAGCAACCANGCAGATGTCACACAAGATTTCTTCCTTCGGCTAAAAGACGAGGGTGTTCTATACGAAGCTGAGCAAACTCTTTTATTTGATCCGGAAGTCAAAAGATTTCTCCCCGACAGGTATGTAGAGGGTACATGCCCCTTATGTAATTCTCCCAATGCCAGAGGTGATCAATGTGATGACTGTGGCTCCACGCTCGATGCACTCGAATTGATCGAGCCACGATCCAAACTTTCAGAAAGTACTCCAATTAGGAAAGAATCAATGCACTGGTTCCTTAAGTTGTCAGCGTTTTCAGAAAGGCTCACNGATTGGCTACAAACGAAAAGCGGATGGAAGCCACAAGTCCGCAACTTGTCCTTGGGGATGATTGGAGCCGAGCTACCTGATCGATCCATAACCCGGGACTTAACCTGGGGTATCCCGGTGCCAATTGAGGGATATGACGAAAAGCGAATATATGTCTGGTTCGAGGCTGTAATTGGTTATCTCTCTGCCTCCATTGAGTGGGCCGCGTCGCCNGCCAATCTTGAGAATGACAGAGGGTCCTGGAAAAAATGGTGGATGAGTTCGGAGGCCGAAACATACTACTTTGTCGGCAAGGACAATATCCCGTTCCATGCAATCATCTGGCCTGCAATGTTAATGGGGTACGGCGGTCTAAATTTGCCGACGAATGTGCCTGCCAACCAGTACCTGATGATGTCTGGCACTAAGGCTTCCAAGAGTCGAGGCACGGCNATATGGGCTCCCGATGCTCTGGAGCACCTAAACCCTGATGCGCTTCGATACGCGCTAACCGCCTCNATGCCTGAAACTAGTGACTCANACTTTACCTGGCAGGAATTTGTCAGACGNAATAATGATGAACTCGTAGCACGGTGGGGAAATTTGGTNAATCGAGTTCTNCAGATAACTANCCGTAATTTCAATGGCAAAATCCCAGAACGACCTGACAATTTCTCTCATGAAAGCTCCCAACTGATTGAACTTTCTGAGCAAGCATTTGATAGGTGCGGACAGGCATACGAAAATGTCGAGCTTCGTAGTGGCCTGCAACAGGCAATGGAAGTAGCCACTGCAACGAATAGATACTTGGAAGACCGCGCTCCCTGGTCAGCGTTAAAAGATGAAACTCTCGGGATCGCGCATGCCGGAGAGACTTTGGTTACTGCCCTTCAAGTGATTAGCAACTTAGCCATTCTTCTTACGCCGGTTCTGCCTTTTTCCTCGAACCAAGTACTACGATTGTTAGGCCAATCCGGGACAGCGACAGCTCATGGGTGGNAACCAGCGCCGATTTTCTCTGGAACAAGTTTGCCTCAACCGACTCCGCTTTTTGAAAAACTCGATCAGGATGAAATCGAGAAGTTGTTTGATCCCACTCAAGACTCGAGCTCATAATCGATGCCTCAATGCCTTTCTGCACCACTTCCCCCCTTATTCAATGTGACGGATGCACACAGCCACGTATCTTCAACAGAATTCGACGAAGATCGAGATCAGATGCTCGTGCGTTCTGCACAAAGTGGTGTGGTACGGATTGTTGACATTGATTATCAAGAGGACGCCGTTAGCAAAAAACAGATGGCACGGCATAATGGAATAGATTTAATTTGTGGAGCGGGCATACACCCCCATGATGCTTCCAGCTATCATGAAGATAAGAATCAACTTCTTGCAGCACTTGATTCAAAACAGTACTCGATGGTCGGTGAAATCGGCCTCGATTTCTATCGAAACCTATCCCCGCGTGATGAGCAAATATCAGCATTTATTGACCAGCTAGACCTAGCCGTCGAATATCAACTCCCAGTGGCGATCCATTCCCGACAAGCCGACCAGAAAACCTTTGAAATTCTAGAGCACTGGTGCAAGCGGACGACTGGCTATCTTGGACCTGAACGAGAGCCCGGAATGATACATTGTTTTTCTGGCAATGCTGAACTAGCAGGGAGATATATTGATTTGGGATTCCAAATATCTATTTCCGGTATCGCCACATTTAAAAACGAGATGAATGCTCCAGAGGTGATTATTTCATCACCAATCTCGTCGATACTAGCCGAAACTGATGCACCCTACCTGACACCTGAGCCCCATCGCGGCAAACGAAATGAACCGATTTATGTATTAGACACCATTCGATTTATAGGTAAACTGAAAGGTATGCCAGCCCAAACAGTGGCCGATACAACTTCGGCAAATTTGATACGACTTCTTGGCATGGACAAGTAACAGGGAGTATCCCCATGACCCGTAACGAAGAGCTCGAGAATTTATATGGGCCGGCCGCAAAAGATCTACCCGCTGTGACGGAACTTATTCAGTCAGTAGCAAGTCAACCCGAACTAGAATTCTTAAGACAGATGCTTAGCGCAGCGCTCGCTGGAACAGGCAAGCTTCTTAGGCCAGCAATATCTCTCCTCTCTGCACGATTGGGTGAATATGACCTAAGTTTGGCCGCTCCNTTGGCTGCTTCAGTTGAGNTACTCCACACGGCCACACTGGTGCACGATGACGTTATCGACCAAGCAGACCAACGTAGAGGANAACCTACACCCAATGCTCTGTTTGGAAACTCTGCNTCAGTGATGCTTGGGGANTACATGTTTGCGAACGCCGCAGACTTCATTGCACNAACGGANAAACCNNTAGTGGTGCGGAAATTNGCTAANACAATCATGGAAATGGCACAAGGCGAANTAGTACAAGATTCGCACGTTTTCGAGTACTCAGACGACATCAACAGATACCTAAATCAAATAAGGGGGAAAACTGCAGTACTCTTTGCGACGGCTGCCGAAGGAGGAGCGATAGTCTGCGATGCCGACCCCAATATCATCTCAGCAATGCGCGGATATGGGATGAACTTGGGGATGGCTTTTCAGGTCGTGGATGACATCCTTGATTTCACTGGGGATGCTAGCCTTATGGGAAAGCCTATTGGCTCAGATTTAATGTCCGGGAACATTACATTGCCAGCTATTCTCTACATGCAGAAAAACCCATCTAACCCCATACAGCATGCATTCGAAGGTGTAAGGCGCACCTCAAACATCAAAAAGGCGATTAAGGAAATACTTGCTGACGACTCAATATTCTGGGAAGCAAAAAATATTGCGAGGGAAATGTGTGACGAAGCANGAGAATCAATAGNNGATCTNCCAGANTCCACTGAGAAGAAGATACTNTTAAATCTGGTGGANTACACTTTCAGNCGAGAACATTAATTNGCCTTTGTGACCTGATCGTTACTGGNTTGCCACCATCTNACCTCTTCNACTAGATTTGCCGACTTAAGCTCTCTTTCTAGNACCGTTTTCATCAAGCCATGCATTACNGNCGATAGCTCAANCTCTAAAGAGGAGTCCACCGCGATNGCAACCAACNGATCAAAATCCCATTCCTGATAAGCTCGCAGCACCTTTAAAGCTCGGGCACTGATACTAGAGACATTCTGAACGTNGTCAATGCATTGTTTTAGAACTACTCCACCATTGGCTGGTGACCAGACGGCCTCCTCAGCGGGGACATCTGAACCACAATGTATACAGCGGTCAAGAACTGGTCTAAACCCTGAAGAATCAAGCAATTCAAATTCAAAGCTTCTTATCGAGACGGAGTGAGAATATCCTTTCGCAATTCGTTGAATAACCGTCAGTAATGGATTAAATAATTCCTCCCCTGTATCTTCCAGACTAAATTTATCAGCCAGATCAAGAGCATATAGAAAAATGGTGAGACTTTGCAGATCTGATCTAGCCTCTCGAAACATCTCAATGGTTTGTGCCTCACGTATGACGTCAAGGTTACGGCCCACCGCAATTTCCAACTGACAATATGTACCCGGCTCGAGGTGTCCCGCCAGTCTACTCCTCGGCTTAAGAAGTCCTCGAGCGACTACCTCTCTTTTCCCAAATTCAGGGCTGAGTATGCTGATTATTCGAGCAGAATCAACGTAGTCCCTCTGGCCAATAACTATCGCTTTTGTTGAGTAAGCCCTCGGCCTTCGCTCTGTCATTCTATCGAACCCACCAGCAACACTCACATTACGTGTCTATTCTGGAGAGCCCGTCCCAGAGTATCTATATCTGCATATTCAAGGTCACTACCTGTAGACAATCCTCTTGCAAGACGAGTCACTTTTGTCCCCGCCTCCTGAATGATACGGGAAAGATACATCGCGGTTGCTTCTCCCTCAGTACTTGGGTTAGTCGCCACAATTATCTCCGCTATGTTCGAAGTTGGCGCATGTACTCTCGATAGTAGTTCCTGAATCTTGATATCCTCGGGGCCAATACCCATACGTGGTGAAATAACCCCATGCAGGACATGATACAGCCCAGTGAAATCACCAGTCCGTTCGATAGCGGTAACATCAAGTGGCTCCTCGACCACACATACCACCGTCGAATCTCGACCTGAATCCGTACACACCAAGCACAGGACATCAACAGTCAAATTCTGGCAATCACGACACAATACAATATTCTCTTTGACTTCTATCAACGATTCAGCTAGTTCACGAGCCAAAGCATCCGGCGACCGCAAAATGTGGTATGCAAGTCGCTGAGCTGACCGTGGTCCTATGCCCGGTAATGAATGGAACGAGTTCACCAACCGAGTGATCGGTGATTTATTTTTGTGGCTCCCAGAAATCAAGTGTCTCTCTGATTCAGTCTCCGCCCCCATATCTATTCCTCCGGCGTTTCTATCAATTGGCCTCCTAGATTTAGTGCCTCGCTGACTAAATGTCCACCTGAAGAATTAGTTTGTGGCTCAATAATATCGTCGCTCGATTTTTTTTCTCCAAGGTCGGGCCAGTGACTATATGTGACTTGGATATCCGCCCCAAATACGGCCGAGACTGCCTCATCTAACACCTCCGCAGGAACCACGCCCGCAATCTGTTTTTTTCTATCAAGGAAATTCTGAAGATGAGCTTCATATCGAAAACCTACTTCAAAGTTCTCCGAGGTGATATCGCGTGGCCGCGCATTGGACAACAAGGCTTCGGCCGGCCTGCTCTTATCTCTCACCATTTGTCGAATCTCAAGCCACTGCGTTTCAATATTAGTGACTGGTGACGAAACAGTGGGGGTGCGGTCCGGATAATCTGAGAAGTCAGTGTCCTCCGTCTGAGCTATCTCGGATACAGCAGCTCCGGCCGGTTCGTCTGGAGTTTCGTCTTGTTTATCAGACTGAACGGGACTGATTTTAGTGATCCGATCATCGTCGACTTTTCCACTATTTTCATCGGTCCTATAGTCATTCGAAGTTCGATTACTCAAAGAAAGTTTTGCAACCACCAGTTCTAATGGAAGCGCGTTGAATTCGTCGCCCATGAATTTTCGCGTACCTAGTTCAGAAAGTGAATCCATGGCCATGATTAATTTATCAACCGTTGTATCTTCTTCAGCTAAAATTTCGCTAATCTGATCCATGTATGACTGATCAGTCACCAGAGCATCGAGAATGCCTGCCTTCGAAAACAGTAATGCCCTTAAAACTAAAACCACATCTTCAGCGAATTTTCTGATGTTCAGTCCATCAGCCACGGCAACATTGATAAGCTTTAGAGCATCGGGTAATGAATCAAAAATAATATATTTACTCAGGTCCAGTGCCCGTTGGTCCATATTCAGCCCAAGATTTTCTCGAGCCTGACCCTCAGTNACTAAATCTCCATAAGCAGCCGTTATCCGATCGAGAGCATTTACNGCATCACGAAGTGAACCACTCGCATATCTAGCAAGCAACTCCAATACGCCATCCGATAGTGANAATTTTTCACTCGCTGAAATCTCTCTTAACCTGTTAACTATGTCGGAAANACTNAGTCGCCCAAGATCAAACCTTTGCGACCTAGACTGGATGGTTGTCAAAACACGATCGGCTTCAGTAGTAGCAAAGATAAATATTACGTGTGGTGGTGGCTCTTCAATATGCTTCAGGAGGGCCGTGAATCCCTGCGAACTCAGGGCATGAGCCTCATCAAATACATATACCTTGTAACGAGATACATTGGGAGCATACAGTACCTTCTCGGATAGGGTCCTAATATCATCTACACCACCGTGGGTTCCTGAATCTATCTCTATTAAATCAATAGCATTGCTGGCATCATGACTAAGACACGAATTGCATGAGTTACACACGTCCCCCTCTGTAAAAGTTTCGCAGTTGACCGCCTTTGATAAGATCCTTGCAAGCGTGGTCTTTCCAGTCCCGCGGGGGCCAGCAAACATATATGAATGTGATATTTTTCCTGACTCAATACTATTTCTGAGAGTTTGTACGACAGGAACATGACCGGAAACTTCCTGAAAGGAGCTAGGTCGCCATTTATTAAACAATGCTTCTCGAGCCATTAGCCCTCCAAAGTATGTGTCCAAATTAGTCTAGCAGGAATCCTCATATTTCTATCCCAATCAAAATCAGCTACTCGCTGAGGTCCCCATGTATCTCCGACCCTAGCCATTTTTCTTCGACCATCCGCATAATATCTGCTTCCTCCTCGCTGCCATGAGAGTATCCGAGAAGATGTAAAACGCCGTGCAGGACCACGTGCCGTAGCTCAAGGGCTGGGTCAATATCTGCTGAGTCCGAATTCTCCGAGACTACTTCGTAACAAACGACGATGTCACCCAAATAATTCGAAGCCTCATTCATATCTGGGGGGGGATGGTCGCCAGGAGGAAAGGAAAGTACGTCAGTTGGTGTGTCCAAATCTCTATGGGCTCTGTTCAAATCTTGAATTTCAGTTCGGCTGGCGTAAACTAACGTGAAATTGCCCCCGCTAGTAGTCAAATATGGAAGGGTATCAGCAAGGAAAGTCATAGTCTCGGCAGAAGCTTCCGGAATTTCCGTCAGTGGCATCGCTAGCACTTCATAATCCCATTTGCCGTGGGGCAAAGACATCAAACTAACGATTCTACGGCCGTCTTCGCAGCGTTGATTAGAGGATTAGGCAGGATGCCGATGAGTAGAATCCCGGCCATCATGGATACTAAAACAGTCTGCTTCCAACCATCTGGTCGCAAGACTGAGTCCTCGGAAGGCTCATCCAGCCACATCATCCTTAACCAGCGCAGATAATAGTAAGCTGAGATAGCAGTGTTCAATACTGCAACTCCAACAAGTGCTACCAACCATAAATCTCCTCCAGTAATCGCTGCGTTAAAAATGTAAACTTTTGCGATGAAGCCAGCCGTGGGCGGAATACCAGTCAACGAGAGAAGACTAATCGAAAGCACCACTGCCACAAGGGGAGATCTCTTGATGAGTCCTGCGAAGTCGGTGAGTTCACTCGACCCCAATTTCGATCTTATGAAATGAACCGAAAGGAACGCCCCAAGGTTCGTAAATAGATAGGTGGCCACGAAAAAAGTGACTGCACTAGCGCCAGAGACTGACCCTGCAGTGAGTGCCGCTAATCCTACTGCTATATTGCCCGCCTGAGCTATAGAAGAATATCCGAGGAGTCGTTTTGCGTCCGTCTGTCTAAGTGCCCCTAAATTACCAATAATCATAGAGGCGACGGCGAGTATTACGAAGATACGACTTAAATCAGTTGCTAAATAGAAATCGCCGCCGCCTAAACCGCTGTAAATAAGTCTCAATGCAACGGCAAAACCCGTTGCTTTTGACGCCACTGATAGAAAGGAACCTATCGCGCTTGGTGCGCCTTGATACACATCTGGCGCCCAGCCATGAAACGGAGCCAGAGCCATTTTGTACCCTAACCCAGCCACAATAAACATTAATGAGAGGAGAAGTACTAGCCGGTATTCTTCCGGTGCGGACTCCGCAAAGTTCAATATTTGGTCGAGCGACACCACTCCACTCACCCCAAAAAGAAATACAAAACCGTAGAGCAGCACTGCCGCAGCGACCGCGCCTGTAAGCAGGTACTTCAATCCAGCTTCTGCCCCTTTATCATCCTTTACAATGGCTACGAGAATAAACTGTGATATGGATGTTGTTTCGATGGCGATAAAAATCGTAATTAGATCACTGGCCTGAGTCAGGATGGTCATCGAAGCTGCTGCGGTGAGAAGGAGCGCGTAGAATTCTATGCTCCGCTCGAGAGTATCAGCCCAGGTTCGAGTCGCCAGAACAATTGACAAGGTAGCAACGACGATGACTATCGAGAAGAAATTCGAAAAAGCATCGATCCGCACCGATCCACCTAAGGCAATAGATTCCGTGCCTGCAATATGGTGAATAGCCAACCACACCACGGCAACAATAAGAGATAGGCAGGTTAACGTAAATGAGTAAGCTCGTGCTGGTGAAACGAGGCCAATAAGTAATACCGCGCCTGACCCAACAAACAGAGCAATCGCGGGTCCGATTACATTTAAATGCTCCGCGAGATTCATATGCCCCCCTCCAGCACTGTCACTATGCCACTGACTTGCTGCAACCCAGTCTCAACTATTTCGGCAAGAATCGCTGGATATATCCCAAACAAAACTATTGGAATGATTAGTGCCACAATGGCTGTCCATTCCGGCCAAGAAGTGCTGTCACGTAAATGTTCCCATTTTGGGTCTGCTGGTCCATGAAGAACCCTCTGCACCATCCAGAGGATATAACCCGACGACAGGACCACGCCAATGATTCCCATGGTGGTGGCAATAGGGTGTGATTCGAATGCGCCGAGGAATACTGTAAGCTCAGCTACGAAGCCTGACAGTCCAGGTAAACCAAGTGACGCAAGACCAGCGAATATCATAATTATTCCACCCTTAGGCAGATGGTGTATCAGTCCAGACATTTCCGAAATTTGTCTTGTGTGCGTTCGGTCATAGAAATAACCCACCATCACAAACAAAAGACCCGTAATCGTTCCATGTGTAAACATCTGTAGCGCCGCTCCGCTAAAACCTACAGCTCCCATCGCACTTACACCGAGGAGAACATACCCCATATGTGACACTGAAGAGTATGCGATTAATCTCTTTAGATCTGTCTGCCGTAAAGTAATCACACCTCCCCATATGATGGATAATCCCGCCAAACCAGCTAAGATATCCTGTGACTGTAACGCGGCATCAGGCATCAACGGAATAGCTATTCGTAATATGCCGTATCCCCCCATTTTCAGTAGAACGCCAGCAAGCATCACTGATACCGCCGTAGGCGCATCTGTGTGGGCGTCCGGTAGCCAGGTATGCACCGGCACCACTGGTAGTTTTACCAAGAATGCAAGCATAATCGCCCAAAACACAACGGACATAGGAAGTATGGTCTCAGTAACTGGCGACTCTGTTAACTGCTGTATATCGAATGAGCCTCCAGCTGCACCTAAAAGCAGGAACCCCGCAAGCATCAGAGCTGAACCGGCGAGAGTATAGATAAGGAATTTGGTGGCAGAATATAGTTTCCTGCCGGTCCCCCATCGGGAAATCAGCATGAACATTGGTAGAAGTTCTAGCTCCCAAAATAGGAAAAATTGGATAAGGTCGAGGGACAAAAAGACTCCAGCGATTGCACTCTCGAGCAACAGAAGCCACGCGAAATATTGCCCAGGTTTTTCGTCAATTTTCCAAGACACTAATACTGACACGACCCCCAACAGTCCTAATAGCAAAATCATTGGTGCAGACACGCCGTCCACCCCTAAGCCAAAACCAAGCGTAACTACGTCTGTCTGTATCCAATTAGTGCTGTCAACAAACTGCATACCTCCGGCCGTTGAGTCATATGCAACATATATGATTAAAGCCAAAATGAATGCCAACGTGGAGAAGAATAGTGCTATCCATCTCGCTTCGGTTTTACGATGCTCAGGGACAAACAAAGTCATAATTGAACCAGCAAGAGGCAATAGCAAGAAACCAGTTAGCACTTAATTGTCTCCCTTACTCTCTATTTCGGAGGAATCAAATTCTTCGGATTCATCATTTTTAAGGAATAATCAATAATGGCCTGAATATCTATTCCAAACACGCTCAATATGTCTCCGGAAAGCACCATGAAACCACCTAGAATTGCTACTAAACCAACCATATAGGCGGACGTATAACTCTGGACTTGCCCGGTCGCAGATCTCCGCAAGCCTTCTCCCACTAGTTTTGTTACGGAAGCAACACCATTAACAACTGTCTCAATCACCAATCTGTCGATAAGTTCAGCCCCTCTAGCAAGTCCAGCTAATAGGGCTCCGCGCACGAGTCGGTCTTCCGCCATCTCATTAACATAGTAGAGGCGAGATACCGTCGAGTGTATTTTTGGCATTCTGGAACTTATATCGCTGGCCTGGGGTCGCCCGGCCAAATAAATGGCTGCCGCAGCACCGATACCGGCCAGTGCTGCAAGAGTCGAAATCATCAGTACCAATCCCTCAACATGGAAATGGAAGTGACGCATCTCCTCAGGCAGCGCCCCTTCCACGAATTCGCCAAAATGCATGAATGCAAAAAAGCCGAATGTGATTGCAGCGACAGACCCAATCAACATAGGGATCCCCATGGAGGGAGGTGACTCATGGGGCGAACCGGAATGAGTATCCCCGTGCTCGGAGTCCGATTCCCCACCTTTGTATTCACCAAAAAATGTCAAGAATATTGCTCTGAACATGTATAGCGCCGTTAAAAAAGCCACAGCTGTGCCAATCAACCAAAGCAATTTATCAGCATGCCACGCTTCCAGTAATATCTCGTCTTTTGACCAGAAACCCGCTAAGGGGAAAATTCCTGCTAGAGACAAAGAGCCTATAACAAATGTTAAGAAAGTGACCGGCATCACCCCACGCAGACCACCCATTTTTCCCATCTCAAAAGTACCGGTAGCGTGACTCACTGAACCTGCTCCCCAAAACAGGAGGCTCTTGAAAAAGGCATGTGTGAACAAATGGAAAATGGCAGCTANATANCCNCCNAAACCTATCGCCATGACCATATAGCCCAATTGCGAAACAGTTGAATATGCGAGCACTCGCTTTATATCAGTCACGACNACACCCATCGAGGCCGCAAAAATAGCCGTGAAGCCGCCAACGTATGCTATGACAGTAGAAACTGANTGGGGTGCCGCGTCGATCGCNGGGAAGAANCGAGCNAGCAGGTAGACACCCNCCGCGACCATCGTAGCTGAGTGCACTATAGACGATACTGGTGTCGGNCCTTCCATTGCATCTGGGAGCCAAAAATGAAGNGGNAATTGAGCNCTCTTTCCAGCAGCCCCAGCAAGCAATCCCAGAGTAAANCCCGTAAGTACAGGAGCGGTTATACCACCAGTATGAGCGAGTAGATTGATCTCGGATATATCAAATGTTCCTACGNTGACCCAAATAACTGTAAGTGCGATCACAAATCCAATATCACCAAACCGTGTAACAATAAATGCTTTTTTCGCCGCTGCAGCTGCAGCTGGTCTCTCAAACCAAAACCCTATGAGAAGATAAGAAGTAAGACCCACCAACTCCCAATGGATAAATAATTGCAGTAGGCCAGATGACATGACAAGCCCGAGCATCGCCGCAATGAACAGAGACATGAACAAAAGGAATCGTGAAAAACCGGGATCATGCTCCATATAGCCGATCGAATAGATTTGAACGAGTAGCGCTACGCTGGCCACCACGAAAATCATCACGGAAGACAGGCCATCTATACCTAGTCCAAAGCTAATTTCGAGATCGAACANAGAAAGCCATACATANTCANCNAAACCGAGNTCTTCTCCATGATGGTGGATNGAGGTGTCCANGAGCCAGAGACTAAGCACCCATGATATTAGNCCGAAAATNACTGCTATCCTAGCCGANCGTCCGTCCGATCCCAGCTTACTCAGAAATGGTAAATCTAAGCCACNGAGNGTGNCAAAAATCAACAGNGCTGANGTGATNGGAGCNGCGTATATGAGCCAGACCAATATCTCGGGAATATCAGGTAATAGCATTATATTTTGTTCAAAACCTCTCTCGCCACATGAGTCTTCCCGTCCGGAATCCACAATTCACGTGGAACGCTCATTTTCTCCACTTCAAGAGCAGGCACGATTCTGACTGAGAGTGCCTCCTGGCTAAAAATCTCTCTCCACATCTCAGCTGAATACCCGTCAGCCACATCCATGAACTTTACCCACATGTANTTACTCGCTTTACCACTTCAAAAGATTGATTCTGTCGAGGTCAACAGTCTCTCGTTTGCGATACACCAGAACCGCTAGGGCTAGAGCGATTGCTGCCTCGGCTGCCGCGACAGTAAGCACAAACACTACGAATACATGCCCCTCCAGAGCGGCCGTATTAGCAGTACCCGCGGGTGGGAANCGGGAGAACGCAATCAAAGCCAATATGGCTCCATTGAGCATTAATTCAACCCCCATAAGTACGCCAATCGCATTCCGCTTTCCTAACGCAATCACTGACCCCAAAGCAAAAACAGNCCCCGACACGATCAAATAATGCATCAAGCCAATGGTTAGTATTAGATCCAGACCTTCCTCAATCATGATGTTCCCTCGGAGTCCTCATCATTCTGGTGGACCAGCATTATGGCGCCAACTAGGGCAAACAACAAAAGTACCGAAGCTATCTCAAACGCAAGGACATACTTGCCAAGAAGTAACTGACCTATAGTCCCAATCGTGGAATCAAAATCAGTGCCAGGGCCGNTCCAATCTGTATCCCAGGCGATAAAAGCCACGAAAGAAGCAATCCCTCCCGCGGAGATGAGAGCCGGAAATACATATATCGAGTTACCGTTATCGCGTGACGCCAGCGGGGTCAACATAACGGCAAACACCATAAGCACTGATATTGAACCCGCATAAATAAGAATCTGCGCCATGGCGATAAAATCGGCTGAAAGAGTTACGAAGAGACCCGCCATGCTGAGAAAAGAAATCACTAAAAACGCCAACGAATGGAGTAGGTTTCGCGCTAGGAATACCAATCCACCTGAACCTAAAGTAAGTCCAGCAAGAAGATAAAAACCTAACACGATTCCTGGTGATTCCACTTACTTACCCNCGGATCTNNTTAGCAGCCCTTAAGCCACCAACTGTTGTCACTAATCTCGGTCGTTCAGGTGCAGCAAGGTCAAAGTCTTTGAACAGTANCTTGATCCAGGCCACTGAAATAATGACAGCCCCAGTTACGTTGATGAGGCCAAANAAACCCAGTGAAACGACTGCCGGCACATCCCAGCGGATAAATACTGCACTCTCGATAGCAACGATAAACATCAGGATGATTGAAACCGGAATAAGNAATTTCCACGCNAAGCCCATAAGCTGATCGAGCCTGAATCGAGGAAGAGTACCTCGTATCCANACAAATAAGAAATAGACCAAACCAATTTTAGTCGCCAGAATTATATATCCNGGAATCCACGCNTCGAGNCCNAACATCGTATAGCCACCCANAAAGAATGTCGCCATCAGTGCACCCACGAGTATTGCGTTCCCCAACTCGACAGCCATAAACAGCCCGGCCTTCATACCCGAATATTCTGTNTAAAATCCGGCGACTATTTCGGATTCGGCCTCCCCTATATCATTGGGAGTTCTATTAATCTCCGCCGTAGACGCGAACAAAAACGCTAGCGCAGCAAATGGAATCAATACGATCAGCCAGACATTATGGGTCGATTGCCAAATTACTATCTCAGACAATTGAGTGGACCCCGTCATCAATACAACCGCTAAAAGTGAAAGCGAAATCGGGATCTCGTACGACACCATCATCGCGATAGTGCGCATTGCGCCCAGTAGCGAATAGTGATTGTTAGAAGACCAACCGGCCACAAATACCGCCAATACTCCTAACGAAGAAATAGCAATAACAAAGAGTACCCCCACATCCATATCCGCAAATGACATTTTTGGAGCCCAGGGTACTGCCGCCCAACCTAGAATCGCCGGGATAAATACAGCAATCGGAGGAGCGAAATAAAGAAATCTGTCCGCACCCTTTGGGATCACAATCTCTTTCTGCATCAACTTCAAGGCATCAGCAAGCGACTGAAATAATCCGAATGGTCCCGTACGATTCGGGCCCTGCCGTATCTGAAACTTGGCAATTAACCTTCTCTCGGCCCACGGACCAATGAGAAGCCACCCACCCACGACAGACACAATTCCAGTGGCTCCGAGGACAGCCGGAATTAGATAAGCGAGAGCATCAGCAATATATGTGTTGAGTTGGCTACTAAGGATAGTGTCGCGTAACGCAGCATTCACATTACCCAAGTCTCTTATATCGTACCAAGCACCATCAAGCTCACCAGCCACAACCAAATAGCCGATAAAGCCGTTCCCCAGTACCAACGCCCCTATCAGCAGTACAACAATCAACAGAGTAATTTTCGGTAAGCCAAGAAATCGCTGAATTAATGAGCTGTGCTCCGCAATCTGTCGAGACATCGGGGTTGAAGAATCTAAACTCATCTGTCGATTTCTCCTACAACTATGTCCAAAGACCCTAGGGTAACTACCGCGTCAGAAAGTGCCGAGTCACGGCCAAGTTCGTTGAGTAAGCTCAGGTTAATAAGACTTGGTGCACGAATGTGGAACCGATACGGCGCTGGTCCTCCATCCGACACAAGATAAAAACCAATCTCACCTCGAGGACTCTCTATCCGTGAATATATCTCACCGACTGGCGGACGGAGGGCCAGAGGGATATCAGTTTTGTGAGGTCCTTCTGGGATGAGATCCATTGCCTGCTTAATGATCTTGGCCGATTGATAGAGCTCAGACATCCGAACCATAAACCGATCATAAACGTCACCGTTCGCACCAATCGGCACCTCGAAATCCATTTGATCATAAACACTGTAGGGTTCAGCTTTGCGCAAGTCCCACGGGATTCCACTACCTCTGAGCGCCGGTCCAGTTAGAGATCCATTAATAGCATCCTCGGGAGATATGACCCCGACGTTCCTAGTGCGAGCCATGAAGACTTCATTTTCCACCAGCAGTTCGTGGTACTCATCGATTCTGGCTGGCAGCTCGTCTACGAGTTCCCGTAATGCCGGCCAGAATTCAGTTGGGGGATCAAACGCAACTCCCCCAATGCGCATATAGTTCGTCGTCAGACGTGCGCCGCANGTCATCTCAAACAAATCGAGAATCTTTTCCCTCTCCCGAAACATATAGAGAAGGGGGGTCTGCCATGCGCCGGCNTCTGAAATTAAGGTCCCGTTGGCCATCGCATGCGAAGCGATTCTCTGTAACTCAGAAAAAATAACTCGNAGGAACTCTGCACGTTCAGGCACTTCGACTTCCGCCAGACGCTCAACTGCAATTGCCAAACCAAGATTGCCAGTCATGGCCGCTAGGTAGTCTGCTCTGTCAGTGAAAGGTATGTTCTGAGTAAAGGTGCGCTCTTCGGCTAATTTTTCCATCGAGCGGTGTAGATACCCGACTATCATGTCCAAATCTTTAATCTTCTCGCCGTCCATAACNACTCGTAGTCTGAACACACCGTGGGTCGACGGATGCTGAGGGCCAATATTAAGCACATATGGTTCGGTAGAAGTCGTCATTATTCCGATTGTTTTCCTAACTCCCCGGACTTTGCGTAGAATCTAAAATATTGCCGATATATTCAGTACCTGCTTCTAGATTATCTTTGTTGATCGCTCTAATAGGGTTCTTATTGTCTTCGTAGGGAAATCCCCCGAGCCCTGAAGTTAGCTGGCCTTGCATGCCCATGAAATCCTTCCGTAACGGATACCCCGGGAAACCATCCCATAGAAATAACCGCCGCAAGTCCGGGTGGCCTTCAAATCTGACACCCATCAAATCGTATACTTCTCGCTCTTGCAGCAGTGCTCCTTTATAGACTGAGTAGGCACTTTCAACCACTGCNGGGCTTGAATCAATCGTCTTGGCCTTAATCGCAATNTGATGGTTTAAATCCAAGCTTTGAAGATGGTAGACGACTTCGACGTGATCGTATCTATCCACAGCCGTTAGATTCGAAAGTTGCGCTGCATCAAAATCCTCCGATTCGCGAAGCCAGCCTAGNACCGTCGATATGGAGTCNGGAGGTATAGATACCCATTCATCCTCGATAACAAAGTTCAAGTCCGGAAACTGCTGCTGTAGAGCTGCTCCAACCTGTTCCCCTCCGAGTTGTCGATTAGTTTTCATATAGAAATCAGCGCCACTCCAGCGCACGATTGCGCCATGCGTACACNAGNCCAAGCACTAATATCCCAATGAACAGCAATGCTTTCCAAATCACACCAAACATCATCTGTTGATGTTCAACGGCCCAGGGATACAAGAAAATTACTTCAACATCAAATATGACGAAGCCTAGAGCAAATAGATAGTAACGTGCGTTAAACTGACCCCAGGATGAGCCTTCGGCTTCAACTCCACATTCATAAGTTGCGTACTTAACTGGGTTGGGAACTTCCGGCCGTACTTTGAGTCGATAGAGAAGATAGGACACCATTATTGGTAGCATCGGAAACGATAATGCCAACAGGAATAAGATTCCCACACGCCCAAACACTTCTGGGATCATGTGCGCCTCCGTCTATACCTCTACGCCCTAGAGGCGAGGTTATAACGANTCATTCATGCAAGCAAGCTGATTCGNNTGAAAACTGGCAAGAATATGCACTTACTCTGCTTTCAGACCACCGTTACTCATGCCNNCTGCTTCCGCGGANANCTTGCTNGCCACCACAATGAATTCTAAGTCNACNGAACCAATGTTTAAAATCTGGTGNGGNATTGCTGCTGGNAAAAANAGNAAATCACCGGCNGANGCGTTCTTNCGCCAGGGGCCACAATCAATNTCGGCTTCACCCGACAGAAAATAATAGATCTTTTCGATNTCGTCATGAACATGTCTGACATTCGNTTCGCCAACGGGNAGTTTGTTNTAGAGGACAAAATTCAAGCCNCTCTCGAAAAGACCTTCNGANCTGTCGAACATGCGCTTAATCTGTAGGTTCCGTGTTTCGTTTGCGTCNACCGACTCNCGNGACCGAATCACAAATCTNGAATTTTCTGGTGGTTCAGTAACTTCNCCTTCATAAGCGTCGGCCTCNGGAGGCAGNCCNGANTCGTTATCGCTAGNCATTTTCTACTCCAATACTATGTTTAAAATNCAACCGTATCCTCAAGGTTTGACTCGAAAANTATCTGCGCCCAATAATAAGGGTTAAAAGGTAGCAGTTGACCTGCGCACGGATTAGGAATACCTTTTGCGATGTCGAAAGAACTTCATAAGCNTGTTCTGCTGTCGACTGGATGAAAATGGCGGATACGCCGAAAAAAGTTAAGGAGCGGAAATTGACCGATTATAAGTACCCAATTCCTGATCCCGATCCGTATACCTCTGGCCCATTTTGGGAAGGGGCAAAGGAAGGGAAACTCATGCTGCCAAGATGCGAGGATTGTAACCGCGCACACTGGTACCCGAGAATTATTTGCCCATTTTGCTACTCGCGAAGTATCTCTTGGTTCGAAGCATCAGGCGAAGGGACTCTCTACACATTCGCTGTTCAGCAACGTGCATTCGCACCGGGCTGGTCTGAAGAGGGTCCGTATGTAACTTGCTACATAGACCTGAACGAGGGTGACCGGATGTTTGGAGTCCTCTTAGGAGGAGCAGATATCGAACCCTGGGATTTGTTCAAGAAAATAGGGTCGAAGTGTAAGATTGAGTTCGTAAAGGCGAATGATGATGTACACGTCCCCTTTTGGAGACTAGCCGAATAAAATTGATATTCGATCACAGAAAGGAAGTCTAGATGACAAATCCATCAATGGCGGCCGCGATCGTAGGGGCAGCGGAGTCAGACGAAATTGGCTTTGCGCTCAGCGAAAAAGGCACGACCAATACACAGCTGCATATTGAAGCAATAGCAAACGTATGCGAACAAACAGGAATATCACCGCGAGAAATCGAGGGAGTATTTTCAGCAGGATTCACTCCACAGATAGCGGAATACTTGCACATTCGACCAAAATATCTGGACCACACAGGTATCGGTGGTTCATCTTTTGAGTTGCATGTTCATCATGCCTTAGCTGCCATAGCGGCGGGCGTTATAGATATCGCCCTCGTCTCTCATGGGGAGTCTGGCCGTTCAGCAAGAAAGAACCAGGGCCGCGGAACAGGAGGTGGTGGTCGTGGTGACCCATGGGCACCAGGCGCAGCTTTCAGTGGCGGACCATACGGTGGTTGGGGAGCTCCGTACAACTACTCTCATGCAATGACTCGTCATATGCATCAGTGGGGTTCGACAAAGGAAGATTTTGCGCAGATCGCAGTGTCAACGCGCGACTGGGCAACTCTTAACCCTAGAGCCGTAATGCACTCGAAAGAAACCGATCCAAATGGTGGACCAATCACAGTTCAGGATGTACTCGATTCACGATTAATATCTTGGCCTCTAAATATATTGGATGTTTGTTTGGTTACTGACCATGGTGGCGCTGTTCTCCTTGCTTCAGCGGAAAGAGCTCACTCCTTCAAGACTCCGCCAGTCTGGGTAGCTGGAGCCGGTGAGAGTATGGGACATTGGGACATGCTGGAGATGGATGATTTCACCCTTACTTCAGCAGTAAATAGTGGTAAAACCGCCTACCAAATGGCCGGTATGGGCCCTAGTGACATGGAACTTGGGATGATATATGACTCATTCACCGTCACTGTTGGAATTACTGTGGAAGCCTTAGGTCTCGCGCCAAGAGGTGGATTCATGGAACTGTTCGAAGGCGGTAAGGCCGGTCCTGGTGGGTCGGGCATGCCAATCAACACAAATGGTGGAGGGTTGTCCTTCAGTCACTCCGGGATGTATGGAATGATGCTCCTTGTTGAGGCATACAGGCAACTTTCAGGAACAGCCGAAGATGGAATTCATGGTATTGCTGGAAAGCAGACTAGTGCACAAAGTGCCATCGTAAATGGCACGGGTGGGTCCCTTAGTACAACAGGTACCCTCATCTTGACGTCTGACCAGTAGAAACTTCTACTCATCAAAAAAAGGGGTGTCAGTTGACACCCCTTTTTTTTGTTCAATACACTTCGGGTGTTCAGATATTGTTACGGAAGGTGTTTGCCCAATGTTATCCAGTGACGAAATTAAACACTTTGAAGACTACGGCTATCTCGCCAAAAGTAACGCATTTGATCCGCAAGAAGTGATCGATCCAATAATTAAAGAATACGAAGGAGTACTCGATAACCTGGCAAATATCCTATTCAAGCAAGGGACGATTACTTCAACATATGAATCTCTTGAATTTGGTGAACGGGTTACCTCAATCTATGAAGAGAGCAAGCAAATACATAATCAGTTCTTTGATTTCTCACTCCCGCAAAAAGGAATCACCAAAGACACGCCCTTCTGGGCTGGGCCAGCTGTTTTTAATGCCTTGGTCAATCCAGACTTATTGGATATTGTTCAATCCATCGTAGGCACGGAAATCGCATCCAATCCTGTGCAACACGTCCGAGTGAAGATCCCCGAAAACAGGGCTCCACGAGACTCTGAGGGGAACGTCATGTACGGCGCGACGCCCTGGCACCAAGATCTCGGCGTCGTAACTGAGGAGGCCGATCAAACGGATATGCTCACGGTCTGGTTCCCGCTTATGGACACCGATGAAGAAAATGGATGTCTGCAGGTATTGCCTGGGAGCCACACTGGAGAAGTAATGACCCATTGTCCGGGTGCACAGGGAGTACAAATACCCGGGGTACTACTCGCTAGCGACACTGCACGAGCGATCCCACTTAAAAAAGGCGACATACTACTCCTGAACAAGAAAACAATTCATAGCGCACTTCCAAACATGAGTTCCAGAATCCGTTGGTCATTTGACCTAAGATATCAACCTGTCGGCCAGCCTACAGGCAGAAATAATTTCCCTGAATTTGTCGCACGTAGCCGTTCAAATCCATCAACCGAATTAAGGGATGCTACAGAATGGGCGCACATGTGGGAAGCGACTCGAAATCGACTTGCGAATGAGGAAGATCCGTCGTATAACCGCTGGGATCCTGAGCACATTCTTTGTGCCTAGTCCTCGATACTCAATATTTCGACATTCAGGACCTTAAGCAGAGTAGTGATAATCTGCTCTAATGCTAATCGACCTACATACCCATACGTCGCCATTGTCTTGGGACTCTTTTCTGGAACCGGATGAGTTGGTAGAACGCAGCAAGCAGTCAGGACTAGATGCTATCGTCCTTTCCGAGCATGATGCCAGTTGGGATGCCGAGGAGGTAAAGGCTCTGTCAAAACGACATAACTTCCTAGTGTTGGCTGGGATGGAAATAAATACCGAAGAAGGGCATATCTTAGTCTACGGAATGCACAAGTACGTGTTCGGTATGCACAGAGTGAGTGAGCTTGCTGGCCACGTAGATGAATCAGGCGGAATTATGTTTCAGGCGCATCCCTATAGGCGGCAGCATCCTTGGAATTGGGAAAGCGAGAAAGAATGGGTGAACGCGTTTGAACGTTCAGAACGGAACGATGCCTTGAACTATGTCCATGGTCTGGAAGTCCTGAACGGTAGAGGTAAAATCAATGAGAATCAATTCGCTCAAATCCTTCGAGATCGCCTTGCGCTCCCAGGGACAGCCGGTACGGACTCCCACGCTGTGGAGGATATAGGAAAATGTGCAACCTACTTCGATGCTGATATTCGTTCCGAGGATGAACTAATCGATGCCCTTCGAAATGGTCGATATTGGCCTCTCGATGTAACCAAAGGTGAAGTCACGAAGAATGAAAAGTACTGGGAGGTTCCTCAAGACCTCTCCAGAGAGTTTAGTGATTTAGCCCTGAAACGTTCTCTGCTCTCCACCGATCCAGAACAACAAGCTACAGAACGGCTCACGTTGGCTGAGAACAGTGTGAAAGTCATTCAATCGATCAGCAACAAATAACAAGCAGTGCCAAGCTCGATCTGCTGTTTGTTAAATCAAGCCTTGACCCGAACCCCTCATCGGAATTAGGATGCGGGTGCAGACCATGTAGGGGGTACAAATGGCTGAATCAATAATTACGGATGAACTGAAATCCTTAATTGGTGTCGATGGCCCTGAGAGTGAAGCAGAAGTAACCACAACAGGTTGCCGACTGTTTGCACGAGCCGCTGGGCACACTGACCTGATATTCTACGATGAAGAAGTAGCCAAAGCTCGTGGATATAAGTCGATCGTGGCTCCTCCCGGCTTCCTAGGAACAACCGTCTACAAGCCAGCAGATGCGGAACGTGCAAGCGCCCCTCCCGGCGGACTGAATATCCCATATAAGCGGATACTTAATGGGGGAACCACTTACGAATATTATGATTCAATTGTTGCTGGAGATGTAATCACCTCCAGTAGTCACATTACCGAATTTCAAGAACGCGAGGGTTCGGTAGGACCAATGCTAATCACATGGCGTGAAACGACTTTCCGAAGAAAATCTGACGGGAAAGTTGTGGCAAAGGGATCCTCTAATATGATCAATTACTAGCAAAATAAGAAGAATATTTCACATACGTTAGGAGACCGAAAATGAGTGAACAAGTTTTTTGGGATGATATCAATGAGGGAGACGCGCTTCCAATTATTAATCCGGATTGTAGTACGCAGCAGCTAGTTGTATGGGCGGGAGCCTCCGGTGACTTTTATCAGATTCACTATGATATACCCTTTGCTAAAAATACTGGGTTAGACAACATTATCGTCCATGGGGCTCTAAAACAGGCTTTCTTAGGCAGGCTGTTACATGACTGGGCGGCTCCAGATGGTCGAATTGAAAAATTTGGATGTTCCTACAGAGGAATGGACTACCCCGCAGAAAATATGTCTGTGAGCGGGACTGTCACTGCCAAATATACTGAGGGTGATCGACATCTTGTCGATGTGGAAGTCTGGACGGAGAATCCAGATGGAAGGAAAACAACGCCTGGGACTGCGCGGGTTGCCCTCCCAGTCAGGTCATAAGGATTTATCTGACTATAAAGAGAATCTAATCGAATGTGATAAGAGGAGAGAAATATGGGAATATTAGATGGAAAGGTTGCGGTTGTTACCGGTTCAGGACGAGGAATCGGTCGAGGAATCGCCATGAAATTCGCGTCCGAAGGCGCCTCAGTCATTGTTAATGATCCCGGGGTAAACGTTGACGGAAGCGGCCATGATTCTGGTCCAGCAGATCAGGTTGTAGACGAAATCGCTGCAGCGGGCGGGACAGCCTCAGCCAATTACGACTCCGTAGCCGAGATGGCGGGCGGAGAAAACATGGTGAAGCAGGCTGTGGACGCCTATGGAAGAATTGACATCCTAGTCAATACCGCAGGGATCCTCCGGGACCGGATGGTGTTCAACATGACTCAGGAGGAATGGGACGACGTCATCGCCGTACACCTCAAAGGACACTTTTCCACTATTAAACCGGCTTCAATTCTCATGCGTCAGCAAAGATATGGTCGAATAATAAATTTTTCGTCTAGTAGTGGAACAATTGGTAATACTGGCCAGTTCAACTATGGCGCTGCGAAATCAGGGATCGCTGGGCTTGGACGAGTAGTTGCCAAAGACCTCGGTCGATACGGGGTGACCTGTAATATCATCGCTCCCGGTGCAGGAACTCGTATGACACAAACTGTGCCTGACTCGGCCCGTGAGCTACGAGCAAGTTCGGGTATTCAAGGTGCTGGCTCTGCGCAGCCCGTGCAAGAGAGTTCCTATGAAGGGTTGCGGGATCCGGAGTTTGTAGCACCTATGGTCACCTATCTGTCGTCGGATGACGCTTGGGACATTAATGGTTGGGTATTCAATGTATCGGGAGGCTCCATCTCCGTTTCAAGATACCCAGTAGCTGAACGCACGGTATTCAAGCCTGGCCATTGGACACTCCCCGAACTCGATGACGCGGTGCAAAATGTACTGATGAAGAACGTGGAAAATCCAGCCCCACCTCGAGATGACATCGAGGTCCCCGGCAGGGATATCGATCCTCGGAACTTAGGGTAATTATTCGAATCGCTTAACTAGCGTTGAAAGGAAATAAATTATGACTTCAGCTTTAGAAGGTAGAAGCATTGTTGTTACAGGATCCGGTAGAGGTATCGGTGCGGAAGTAGCAAAGCTGATTGGCTCTCAGGGTGCGAACGTGATCGTGAATGACCCTGGAGTAAACGTTGATGGTTCAGGAACTGATAGTGCCCCGGCAGAACAAGTTGCTCAGGAAATCCGAGATGCGGGCGGCACAGCCAGTGCGAATTTCGATTCAGTTGCAACGGCTGACGGCGGAGAGAGCATGATCACCCAGTGCGTAGATGAATTCGGTCGTATAGACGGTGTCGTACACGTGGCCGGCATCTTACGCGACCGCATGGTATTCAATATGACGGAGGAAGAGTGGGATGATGTAGTCGCAGTTCACCTCACTGGTCTGTTTAATGTTGTCAAACCTGCGTCTATATTGTTCCGACAACAAAGATTTGGACGAATTGTTGGATTCTCCTCAGGATCTGGGATGAATGGAAATACTGGGCAAGCTAACTACGGTGCTGCGAAAGCAGGAATAACCGGGGGCATTCGTTGTGCCGCCCGAGACCTCGGTCGATATGGGGTCACTGCAAATGCGATTTGTCCAGGAGCGGCTACACGGATGACAGCGACAGTTCCTGATGCTGCGAGAAGCCTCAGGTCCAGTTCAGGAATTCAAGGACAAGAGCGTACAGAAAGCATTGTAAACCAGTTGCGTGATGCATCCTATGTCGCTCCCATGGTTGCCTACCTCCTCACGGATCAAGCGTGGAACGTTAATGGGAAATGTTTCAATGTCTCGGGCGGTCAGGTCTCGCTCTCCTCTGATGAGGTGCCTTATCGTTCAATCAACAAGGCTGGTATGTGGGAGCTTGACGAACTCCAGGCCCTAGTACCTTCGCAACTTATGTCTGGCCTAAGGAATCCCGCGCCACCACCGGCTGACCTTAGTATCCCAGGGAGACCCGTTTAATCAAACCTTTTAATAACCGTGCTGAGATAGTCATCTCAGCANGGTTATTAAAAGGACTAACTCTAACTAGTCCAAAGAATCACCCGACCGAGGTAGCCTTACCTCCATCCGATGATAAGTCTGACCGCCTCTCACGACCTCACCAACTTTCTGAAATCCNGCCGCCNTAAANGCACCTTGAGCCCTCTCGTTCCATGACAACGTGTGTAAATATACTTTGGAAAGTGCCAGCCTACTCTGCATCACTGTGAGCATTAGAGACATTATCTCTCGCCCATAACCTCTTCCCCAAAATTTCTTATTGCCAATCGTGATTCCGATCTCAGCCTCGCGACGNAAGGGATCGTATCCGTAATACATCACATTCCCNATATGGCTCCCTGANTGNTTGTCTTCCACAGAAAACGTTTTTCTGTAGATCGTNCGCTCACGCAGATCTCGAGACACATTATCTCGAAAATTTTTTATCGTACCCTGATAAGGAATCGCACCATCAAAAGCCGCCAGCTCCGGGTCCGATTTCCACGAGAAATCATTTTCGGCATCATCTATACGNTTATCTCTAAGTCGCACAAGATCACCTTGAGCTAAAAAAACATCTTGNGATCGAACTGCTTTGTNCAACACGTCATCCTCGATTTCAATCCANTAACGTAGTTTACATTATCTGAACATTNCAGCTGAGAATTTCGNTTGCGGCAGCTAAGACTTCGCGATGGTTGTCATATGTCAATAGTTTTTCAGCCTCAGCAATCGGGAACCAACCAACCTCATCAAATTCTTCGTCGTGGTTCAGAAAGCTTCCACCAATTTCTGTCATTAGATAAAAGTAGACTACTTTGGGACTTAATTTGTTGTTTTCCCTTGANCGGACGTTATATCGAATATTTGGTAGAGCTACACTTCCGATTCTCACGGCCAAGCCTGTTTCTTCCTCGACCTCCCGCACGGCAGCGTCTTCTATGCTCTCCCCGAGCTCCACATGGCCCTTGGGAAGAACAAACAAATCGGTCGAGTCCTTTTGATGTCGGGAACAAAGGACTACGTCAATAGAACCACNGTTATCCCGCCAAACAACACCACCNGCNGCCTGGATTACGTCTTGCATAACTAATAACTAACGCCGCTCTTAAAATTTCTCGTCTACTGATTCATCCATATCGAAAATACTATCGACGTTCATCTGCAGCGAATTCAGAGCATTTTCGAGTGGTTGAGATATGGATGGGTCACGTCCGTCCTGAAATATTCTTTCAAGTACTCTCTCTGCATCGGCCGACCCTATCTCAGCTAACGCATTTATAGCCGCGACCCTCACTGATAATTCCCCGTCTTCTTCCAGAAGCATCGTAAGGGGTTCGATGGCACCATCGGTTACTAAGCCTCCTGCGGCTTCTGCAGCGGCCTCTCGTACGTTCACATCCTCATCATCGAAGTGGAACACTAGAAGATCAAGCCAAGTCGGCGAAGCACTTCGGCCCATTGCACGAAGCGCGCCTAATCTGAGTTCATTTCCTCCAAGCTCATATTGTTCCGTAATCAACTCCGAAATCAGCTCTCCGCTGAGGGCACCNAGAGATTCCAATGCTCGACCNCTNACTGCATCATCCGTCTCGATATCCTCAATTGTCTCCCGCAATGCGGTGACTAGTATTTCCCCGTTTTCGGTGGACAAAACACCAAGCTCCGCTGCTACTACCCAATTTCCAAGAGCCTCAGCCAGTTCTACTTTGACCAAGTCCGAAACTTCATCCCGGAGGCAATCTAAAAATAAGTGNAAAATTTCCGGCTGTTCTTCCTCAACTAAGCCACGGATAGAAAAAATACGTACNGGAATGTCTTTATTNCTNAGTGTTGATATGAAGATTGCCCGAAAATCAAAGGTCCGATCGTTTCGAGCCAATATGACAAGGTTCTCCAGAACAGCTCTTAGGCGCTCGATTGGAATCTCTTCCCAAAGCACAAGAAGCGATTTCAACATCTCAACATTTGATTTCGACAATGCCTCAAGGATCGATGGTTGCAGGTCAACGACATCACGAATATGAGTAACTATTTCATCGAAAGAAACANTCTCGCTGNTATCATCCAANCTTGGTTCTAGTCCATATGCCTGGTCNGTTTCGCCATTAGTAGATTCAAGTCGTCGCATATCCTANATCGCCTCCTAGTNATACTTTACCGCAGTGTTTCTGGTGTTATCTGNCCATNAGGGTATGCAGNGCCTCTATTGGCTTCTTATTTTNATTTANTACAGCTTCGAGTTCTACGCANATCGGCATACTTATATGTTTTTCACTCGCCAANGAGTGGGCAGAGNTAAGNGTATCAAGTCCTTCAACGGTCTCNCCNATTTCTTCCAACGCNGNCTCAACNGAAAGACCTGAACCAACTTTNTCNCCAAATCTTCGGTTTCGAGACAGAGGNCTATAGGCTGTTGCCATGAGGTCTCCTNCTCCGGAAAGGCCTCTGAAGGTCAGCGGATCGGCACCATATGCCTCTCCCAATCGGCTAATCTCAGCCAATCCTCTCACGATTAAAGCTGCCTTTGCGTTGTGTCCTACATCGAGACTGTCAGCCATCCCCGCCGCAATCGCTATTACATTTTTCATCGCCCCACCGTATTCGACACCAATTACATCCTGCTCCCAATAGACCCTTAATAGTTTTGAATGAAAAGCGTCAATTAAACGATCTCTAGCAGAAGGCGCGGATGCGATTACAGTTGCACCCGCGAGGCCATCTGCGAGTTCTCTAGACAAATTAGGGCCACTGAGAACTGCAACCTCATTGTTTGGTAAAAATTCCCTGATCAACTGGGACATCCTCATGTTGCCTGAGCTAGAAAATCCCTTAGTCGCTGACACTACGATCGGTTCATCACTAATGACATCTCTGACACTCATCAGATTTTCCGGCATTGATCTTGATGGCACGGCAAAACATATCAGTTCGCTATCGAAGGCTTCCTGTGAAGGGGCAACTAATGAGACGTTTTCATGCAGTGTGATTCCAGAAAGTCTGGACTGATTTACGTTTGCACTGAGTCGGTCTGTCTCGTCTCTAGATCGCGTAACCAACCGAACCTTTAACCCATTCCGAGCCAGTAATAGGGAGAGGGTCACCCCCCACGAAGTTACTCCCACCACAGATGCTCTTCGAATCACATCGCTCATATACACCTAATTCTGTGGTCGTAAGGAGCCACCTTGCCCAACTTTTGGCTCTGCCCCAGATATAAGTCGCATTAGATTCGGAAAATGTTTGTACTCGATCAGGAGGAACAAAACACCAGCTAGAAGAATATAAGAATC
>PBOW01000029.1 GCA_002725365.1 Chloroflexota bacterium
CATTCGAGTGCAGCCTTCAGTCCCTGTTCACGAAGTCTTGAATTCCAGTCTTCAGCAGCCGGTCGATGCTTACTCATAGCTTCTACATCAGTTCCGGACATGAGGCCATTTCGGATCCCCATCGCCTCATACTGACGATTTACCGAGCGTTTTGAATACATCAACATATCATTGTCGATATTCGCCATTCGGCGGGCAAATTGTTCAGTGAATTCGTCCAGCTGATCTGATGGTACCGAGTATGTGGCCCAGCCCATCTCCGCCATATCTGCCCCGCTAAAGGAATCTCCCACATACGCGAATTCTCGCGCTTTAGTCATCGGCAGGTGCCAAGGCGCCCACATGATATCCATCGAACCCATAGCACGCACTGGAGGATAACCAATTTGTGCGTCATCGGACACAATTCTGAAATCACAGAACGAGGCAAGTTCAGTACCTCCAGCCAGGCAGTAACTGTGAATTTGAGCAATAACAGGTTTCGCTAACTCCCAAATAGTCCAGTTAGCCATAAGAACGTGGCGGCTCCAGTCGTAGTGGGCAGGATGCGTAGTGTTGGTATCAGGAAGTTTTGATTGTGGATGTACGTATGGGGAATGATCTTCGTTTTCATAATGAGAAGCTGTCCCACCTCCTAGATCATACCCGGCACAAAAGGCTCTTCCAGCCCCACGAATAATGATGGCACCAATCGCCCGATCCGCTTCGGCTTCTTTTAAAGCGTGAAATACTTCTCCGCGAAGTTCATTCGATAAAGCATTTAGTTTCTCAGGTCGATTCAGTGTAATAAACGCCAACCGGCCATCCGTCTGATACATAATATTTTCGTAACTCATCTCAACCTCCCATAATCTCAAATTAGATTATCACTATTCATAAAATTGTCCGTGCGGTTCTTCACACTTATCAGGACCATTGATTCCATTTCACCCAGTCGCTCTTGGCAATACGACGCTCACCCGAGCGTGCTCTATCGTCAGCATCAGCTGTTGGATATCCCAACGTAATTGCCATGGCAACTATCCAGTCATCTGGTAGACCAAGAACTGAACGCGCGCAGCCATCATGCTGAACGCCGACTGGGCAAGAGTCCAAACCCAACCCACTTGCTGCCAACATTATATTTTGGGCCACACGACCAGCGTCGAACGCTCGACTCCCTTCAACACGCACAAGAACAATAACTAGTGGACTTGTAGGAAGATGGTCTGAGTAGTCAGCACATCTCGACAAAGAAGCTTTGATCTCTGAATCCGTCAGGACGATTGCCCTTATAGGTTGTTCATTCTTCGAAGAGCCAGCCATTCGTCCAGCCTGCAGCAGTCGATCAACAATGTCCCCCGGAACTTGCCTAGACAGGTCATACGACCGTCGGTCACGCTTCGCTAGGATTGCCTCGTATACTTCCACGAATGAAAATCCTGACTACTGGTTACTAGTCACGACCCCATTCAATCCCATTCTGCAAGAGTTGAGGGAAGGCATCTGTCTTCCAAGTTTCCCGCAGAGAACTCGTATCAACACCTGACTCAGCCACATTTGGATGGTAGTAGCCAGGCTGATTGGTCAGCGGCGTATGACAGTGTCCCAACGAAATATACGTGACAGCACCGTCACCGAGNTTCTTTTCGTAGGTGATTACACGAGTTACTCCGTCAGGCTGAAGTGCTGTATCCGATTCATATTCGAATCCGAATCCTGGAGGTGAGTCATCAGGACCCAAGGCAGCCGTGAGAACGATATTAGTTTCATCTGGTTGTTGGAGCTCAATCATGTACGGCTCATCCACTACATCAAACGATGCTGGTAGTTTCTGAGTAAGAACATGGTTCGTATCGGCGACGTCGACTGTGAACTTCTTAATCGGAGGATGATTTATAAAAAAACCACCCATCGTGCGGTGGTGGTTATGCTTAATCATTTTTCGATTGCCGCTCTCTTGTTTCCTAGCCTGCCCCCCGCTGGATCCGTGCAGAGATAACCACTTGCCACCCCGGTCTATCCAATCCTTTAAAATTTCATCCTCCTGCTCACCCGCAAAAGGGCCGGCGACGTACGTAATCAAAAGTGATACATCCGGCTGTAGCCATTTATCAATNTCTGTATAGTCTCCTCCAACGGTNGTATGNATACTGTCGTCTTCACCTAGCATTTGTAAAATTCGAAGTCGGGCATAGTCCATGTCNTGCCCCGCATGCTGGCCTGGAGGGTAGCCACCTGCGATTAAGTGAACTCGGGTACGTTGTTTTTCCACCATGTGAAACTCCTTATTAGTAGTCAACTGATTAACATCGAACAGTATGAGGTGCAGTGTAGCGCTACTGTTCAGGTCTGTCGCGGGTGAAGGTCTTGGTAATTATCCAACCCACGGTCAGGCAGAAAGAGTAGACTGCTGGAATGCGATACATAATCTACGGAGCTGGNGCCATCGGAGGCGCGATCGGAGCGTCACTCTTCCGNTCNGGATTCGATGTNGTNCTTATNGGCCGTGGCAGGCANTTGGAAACNATTCAGTCAGAAGGACTCAAATACATATCCGGCGATGGGATTCACGTTTTAGGGATACCAGCAGTATCCCATCCAAAAGAAATTCAATTCACAGATCAGGACGTGGTGATCCTGACTATGAAATCGCAGGACACCCAAGATGCTCTCAATGCCCTAGCTGGGCTCGCTCCGAACTCTATTCCGATTGTTTGTGGCCAGAACGGAGTAATCAACGAAAAATGGGCCTCTGAATTATTTACACGGGTATACGGGATGGTNCTCCTCATACCTGCCACGTTTCTGGTGCCTGGCGAGGTTATCCATCATGTCTCAGCTAGCAACGGCTCACTGGGGATACTAGACAGCGGGAAATACCCACAGGGTACAGATGACACTGTAAGTAAAATCTGCAGCGACTTGGAAAATTCTGGATTCAGTGCAGCGCCACACCAAAACATCATGGAGGCAAAATACACCAAGCTAATCACTAATCTCAACAATGCTGTCGGGGCAATATGCGGATTCGATAATGACACCAGTCAGCTGGCCAAAGTACTCATCTCCGAAGGCGAAACCGTACTTCGTGCTGCTGATATCAGTGTCAACTATGAAGAACAAAAACAAAAATATACCCTGTTGGGACGCGCCGAAATCGAGGGAATGCCTCGGGGCGGAAGCTCATCCTGGCAAAGTGTCGTCAGAGGTGGCAATATCGAAGCTGACTTCCTCAACGGTGAAATAGTGGAAATCGCACAAAGATCTAGGACTGTCGCACCGGCGAATAAACTTATCCAGGAACTAGCCCGTCAAACGGTATCTGAAGCCAAGCAACCCGGTTGGATCACTCCGACGGAAATACTTCTCCGCCTCGACTAAATCCGGGTGTGGCAGTACCCTAAACGCATGGGTTGTCCGATACATATCTGGGTACCACTAATGGCGGCTGCCACACCTTTTGCGGCGGCTNTAAGAACTCGTGTCCGCNATGTAATTGATTCCAAGCGNGCTGAGCGNAATGTTGNTGTGACTGAGCCAGATTTGAAACGATGGGAACCAGTCTCCAAAGTAAATGAAGACTAGCGATTTATATTACAGTTNTAACTTCCGATAGCATTGCTGACAATACTCTCTCGCTCCATTCTGTAGAGCAACCATTCCGACTCATACACCATTCCTAACTTCTCATAGAAACCTCGTGCAGGATTCCAATCAAGCACTGATAGCTCGACTCTTGCCGCGTCTTGTTCAACCGCAATCTGACACACCGCACTCACCAATTGCTCGCCAATATTCATCCCACGATATTCCTCTTCCACATAGAGTTCCTCGATGTAAAGACCTGACACTGCCTCCCAAGTTGAGTATTTACTAAAAAACAGCGCAAAACCAACCGGCTGACCCAAATCAGACTCTGCGATCAACACACGGAACTGCGGATTAGCGGAAAATCCATCGGCTCTGACTTTTTCAGGAGTTAATCGAACGAGACTTGGGTCATGTTTCTCGAAAATGGCAAGCTGTTTCACAAAATAGACGATGAGATCTGCATCCTCAATAACAGCCGGTCGAACAATTATATTCATAGTGAATTAATTTCCAATTCCACTCTACAATGGTGTAATTGTATCCAGCTCAACAGTTCCAAGCAGGGTTTATTGTGAATCAATTAAGTGATGAGACCAGTCCGTACCTACTCCAGCATGCCGATAATCCCGTGGATTGGTTCCCATGGGGTNACGAAGCGTTTGCAAAGGCTCGCCGAGAAAATAAACCTATACTCCTCTCTATCGGTTACTCCACCTGTCACTGGTGCCACGTTATGGCGCACGAATCCTTTGAAAATGAAACAATTGCTGCCCAGATGAACGAATCCTTCGTTTCAATCAAGGTCGATCGTGAAGAGCGACCAGATATCGATTCGGTNTACATGTCCTTCACCCAAGCACTCACTGGTCAGGGTGGNTGGCCNATGACTGTATTCCTGACNCATGACTTAAAACCATTTTTTGCGGGTACGTATTTCCCTCCAGAAGACGGACATGGNAGGCCTGGATTCGGCCGTCTTCTGGCGTCAATTGATGAAGCATGGAAGCANCGNTCCGGAGAACTTGTGAACTATGCGGCAGACTTGACTGAAAAACTTCGNTCGNCGAGCAATATNTCTTCCGGNNGAAGCACTGGGATATCTNATACTGCACTCACCNCAGTTGTTCAAAATATGAAAAATANCTTNGACGATCAATGGGGNGGCTTCGGNAGCGCTCCAAAATTCCCTAATCCATCNAATCTAGAGTTTCTTCTNATGTANGGNTCNACAGGCAGAGAACTAGCNGATGANGCAAAGCATATGGCNCTATTTACACTCGAAAAAATNGTNTCTGGNGGAATCCGNGACCAACTCGNCGGNGGATTCGCTCGNTATTCAGTGGACCGTACCTGGACTGTTCCACACTTTGAAAAAATGCTNTATGACAACGCGGCCTTGATACGTGTTCTCACCCANGCNAGCCAGTGTGCGGCCAATCCAACTCAAAAACAATTATTCGAAAGTTCNATTACTGANGCAATNGACTGGTTATCANGAGANATGAAATTNCAGGCCGACANNGACCAGATAGCTTTTTTCTCGGCTCAGGATGCCGANAGTGAGGGNATNGAGGGGAAATATTTTGTATGGACATCTGAGGAGTTATCCNATTTATTGACNGAGNAAGAATTACNCATTGCNCTAGCAACTTTCGNTGTTNATTCTGATGGGAACTTNAGAGACCCNCATAATCCTGACCTAGAAGGGCTTTGTGTNCTNACCAGANNGTCCTCNCTCGAGGAAATTTCNATNGTNNNCAACACAGATGTACAAGAGCTACCCGAAAAAATTGNGNACATAAAAAAAGTNTTATTGGCTCATCGGAACNTGCGAATCCCCCCAGGGACCGATCGNAAAATACTNACTTCTTGGAACGGTCTACTAATCGGAGCATTAGCNGAGGCAGGAAGGGTATTGCGNAACTCCACCTACATTGAACTTGCGGAACATACCGCNAAGTTCATTCGCTCACANNTATGGTCAGATACCAAGAATAATGAGACACCGAAATTGAANCATGTNTATGCCAANGAACAGGCGAAAATTCCCGGNATGCTTGAAGACTATTCTTATCTTGGNCTCGGACTTATCGATCTCTACAAGGCGACGGGAAATGAATCGTACCTCTCCTGGGCCTTGGAGCTACTCGAAGTCATCTTGGACAACTTCGAAGATGACACGTCAGGAGGTTACTTTGACACCGCAAAAGACGATGAGCCACTGATCATTAGACCGAAGTCAATATACGATGCGGCAATTCCAGCACCAAACGGCGCAGCAGCACTATTAGCAATTGTTCTCTCAGGATATTTCAGACAAAAGCAATGGAAGGATAAAGCGCTGAGAGCAATCGATTTGATTGCTCCTCTTATCGAACGAGCATCCTCTGGCCTGGGAATCACTATGCAAGCATTACTTCAGGAACACTCTGCTGANCGGGAAATAGTTCTNGTCGGTACGGAAGACAGTCGTAGACCATTCGAAGAAGTGGTTGCCGANTANTATCTCCCCACTGTGACGATTGCTCTGGGTGACCCAANTGATCTNGAGNGCGANNCCCAAGTCGATCTACTNGNAGGCCGTGAAANTGTGNCTGAGCCAGACCTAGTGATGGCATACATTTGCGAAAATATGGTCTGCAAATTACCTACCAGTTCCCTGACAGACATGCGTCNACAACTNGAAGCCCTCACGGGACGTTAACTAGTATGAACGGCAGCTCTACTCCAAATCCAGAAGGACGAGTAAGCATCTGGGCGCTCCCTAAATTTGCCGATTATCGACTTCTGTGGGTGGCGAGCATCGCTCAAGTGACAGCATCACAAATTCGATTCCTTGCCATCCCACAATGGCTATTGGAAGAAACTGGTAGTCCCGCGCAAGTAGGACTCATTGGACTCGTCCAACTTGTGATACAGGGTTTTGCGGTCATTTGGGGAGGTGCGATTGCCGACCGTTTTGACAGAAGATTTGTAATGTCGCTTGCCAATTTTGCAACCTTCGCAGCTCTAGCGATCATTTTCGTCGCAAACTCCACAGATGCTCTGAGACCGTGGCATTTATATCTCGGAGTGGCGTTCCTNTCCGGTTCCTGGGCCCTAGCTTCACCGGCTCGGGCATCACTGACTCCTCGAGTAGTGCCAAAACAATATTTGGGTATCGCTGTAACTGTCGANGTTGCGGCNCAGAACGCTGGGTGGATTGCAGGAAGCCTTTTGTTTATGGTGATGGCTATATTCGCAGACGTGAACACCTCATTCTTGCTTGCCACTGGTATGGCTGCAGTCTCTATGATCNTCCCGCTGCTTATAAAAGCNAGTGGCAAAGTCGAAACCCANGGCGATGAATCAGTTATCCGTTCAACCATTGAGGGTTTCCATTATGTCCGCAAACATCCGATCCTACCGGGACTTTTTGCGCTTGATTGGGGAATAACAGTTGTATCGTTTTACCGTGAAATCCTACCCGTGTTAGCAGTCGGACTGTTCGCAGGAGGTGCATTCGCTACGGGCATGCTTGGGTGGTCAAGTTCGCTAGGAGCATTGCTCGGTTCGGTGTTTGCATTNTCTCTCGCCAAAATCCGAGCAAAGGGTTGGCTGGTGCTTGTCGCAACTTTCGTCTACGCGGTGCTCCTCATTGGTCTCGGTGCTGCCCAGTGGCTTTGGATGGGTGCTCTGTTCGTTGGGCTCCTTGCTGCAGCCGATTCAATCACGGTCGTTGCCAGACAAACTACTGTTCAATTGACTACTCCTGATCACATGCGCGGACGNGCGTTCGCTTTTATGGTGTTGGCCGCACAGACTGCAAATAACCTCGGGATACTATGGATTGGTTTCTTTTCCGAAAGGCTTGGAGTAGATACGACTATGTATCTTGGTGGTGCTCTTGCACTTCTGGCCACAGCTATCATCGGGCTAATCAATCGGCCAATCCGTGAATATCGACAAAATATCGAATAGCGTTTTGGCATGAACACAAAATAGAGTTACACTCCAACCACAAATTCGATAGTCACCAAAATATGAAANGTAAGGATGCCATACTATGACGTCAGAAATACCTGAATACACCGATATTACCTATGAAGTCAAAGATCGCATAGCCAATATCACTCTCAATAGACCTGAAAAATTAAACGCACTCTCGAATAATTTGAGGGCTGAACTNATCCACGCAATGAAGTGGGCTGAATCAGAGTCAGACGTGGGCGTAATCGTGCTCTCNGGGGCCGGACGGGCTTTCTCTGCNGGGTATGATTTAACCCCTGCGAGAGCGGCNGGAGACGATAATGACTATGTGCACCCACGATCANTGTTGCCCGATACTGGTACTACACACCCTGGGCCACAAGAGTGGGCAAGACACGTCACAATGAACAACTGGTTTATTTGGGAGCTCTCCAAACCAGTAGTGGCAAAAATCCACGGGTACTGCTTAGCTGGGGGCACTGAACTCGCCTCAGTCTGTGACTTCAGAATACTTGCAGATGGAACTCAAGTTGGATATCCACCCGTACGAGCAATGACAACTATGGACATGATGTGGACACCTTGGCATATGCCTATGGCGAAGGCACGAGAATTTGCATACATTGGGGACTCATATTCTGCTGAAGAGATGGTAGACCTCGGGTGGGCAAATTACTCAATTCCACAAGACCAATTAGATGAATTTGTTGACAAATTNGCTTCCAGAATGGCGTTTATCGACAACGATATGCTGATGTACTCCAAGAGAGCGGTAAACCGTCAGTATGAAATTATGGGGATCCGAACAGGACTTGCATCAGGCTTTGACATCCAAGCACTTTCAACCTATCGACCAGCCGCAGGAGAATTCGGAAGACGTAGCAGTGAAGATGGCCTCAAGGCTGCACTAGAATGGAGAGATGGACCATTCCGTGACTTCAGAGGAGCTTATGAATCGGCCACCCAGCACAGGGACCGTTCACTTCCAGGTTCATCCGGAAATGAAGGGCCCTCGACTTACGGACAGGATAATTCCTGACCTGTCCGGTCGTATTACAAAGACAAACCACTTCAGGAGTCCGATAGCGTATTTGGTCGGGTGAGCGTCAGGATGAGGTCACTCGGACTACTTCTTTTGATCGTAATGGCGGTCAGCACACTGTGTGGGCTTGGCGCGTGGCAATTGTATCGGCTCGACTGGAAGACAGATCTAGTCAATGATCGAAACCTTGGTCTTTCTGAACCGCCACTTCTTATAACTGAAGCACATGAGTCAAATCTAGACAATATCGATTGGAACAGAGTGGTAGTCTCTGGCGACTGGTTAGATCCCACGTTGATTTTAGGAAACCGGGCTCGAGCAGGTGTGCGCGGCCTAGAATATGTCAAAGCTCTTCATATATCGGAGGGGCATGCAGTGTTAGTAAATCTTGGGTGGAGTCGTGAGGTCCACAAAGATCTCGTCCTAGCAGATATTGATAAATTGTTTGTCGGCTCGGAGAGTGTGAAGGGACTGGCAATCAATCGTTCTCAAATCACGGCAAGTAAGACCAAAGACGGGCTCTGGACGAAATTCTCTCCTCTATCGATGACTACTGAATTCCCAAGTACACAATTGCTGAGCTGGACCATCACTGAAGGTAGTCTCGACGGTGATTTTACCTCTCGTTCAAAACTACTAAAAAATGGGTTCACACCGTTCATAAATACCACCCCACATCTCGAGTACGCCTTAACATGGTTCGGAATAGCCGGTGTACTCCTGATAGTAGTATTTGTTCGACTTCGGAATGGTAACAAAAGGCCGAAAGCAGACTAAAAATAAAAATGATAGACGAAATCAAGTCCTACTTCACGGGCTACGAGTGCTCTCGCTGCCACAAATATTACTCTGGCGATACACTGCAAACTGTCTGCCGTGACGAGAATTGTGGTCGACCGCTTATTGCAAATTATGATCTGAATGCTGCGCAATCGAGTCTCTCACTAGAAACCTTAAAGAATCGTTCTGAGTCCATGTGGCGGTATGGGGAAGTCCTCTTAGTTGACTCCTCCCAAGCCGTAACATTAGGCGAAGGACTTACTCCTCTGCTGCCAACAGATCGCTTAGGTGCAATTGCGCAGGGTTCTTCAGATTCATCTTTCAATCTGTGGGTTAAAGATGAATCCTCTAACCCGACCGGAAGCTTTAAGGCACGCGGTTTGTGCATGGCAATATCGGTCTTAAATAGTCTCGACGCCTCAGCGGCTGCTTTGCCTACTGCAGGTAATGCTGGCGCGGCCGCAGCAGCTTATGCCGCACGAGCGGGAATGGATTGCCACGTAGCCATGCCTGCTGACACACCACAAACCATGATGGATGAAGTAGAGGCATATGGGGCACAACTGTATACGGTTGATGGACTCATTGGCGATGCCGCCAAAATAATAAGGAAAGGAGCTGAGGAGGAGAATTGGTTTGATTTATCGACTCTCAAGGAGCCTTACCGAGTTGAAGGAAAGAAAACGATGGGTTATGAACTGTGGGAGCAGTTCGGAGGCAAACTACCCGATGCAATTCTCTATCCCACTGGAGGTGGTACCGGCTTAATCGGGATGTGGAAGGCGTTTCAGGAACTTATCGAAATGGGACTTTATGAGGGATCATTACCAAGGATGTATGCCGTACAGTCCACAGGATGTGCCCCAATAGTTCATGCCTTCAATACAAATCAAGATCGAGCCACCGCCTGGCAGAACGCAAATACTATAGCGCCCGGTATTCGAATTCCCACACCTTTCGCTGACGACTTGATCCTCGCTGCATTGAAAGATAGTGGAGGTGGTGCAGTAGAGGTCGCTGATGAACATATCAAATTAGCTATGAAAACGATGTCCCGNGTAGAAGGAATCGATGCATGCCCTGAAGGAGCNGCCACGTTTGCTGCCTTAGACCAGTTGATGCTTCAGTCGGAAATCNNCAGNNANGAAGACGTGGTGTTATTCAANACCGGTACAGGATTAAAACACCCTGAATTACGTTNACTCATCCATGTTTTCATCAAGAGCCGGAGAGTATCCAGCTCTTTGTGCGTAGCGCTCAACTATCGCCAACAGACCAAATGATGGCACAAAAGCCGCAAANGCAATGGCGCATATGAGCCACCANCCGCCGATTAAAAAGAGTAGTCCTAGTGACAGAGACANAGACATCCCCAAAATTGAAATAATTCGAGCACCAAGAACNTAGGGTGGAACTCCAGGACCCATACTCAACCTCTCGAATTTTATAGTTCTTTAGTATGAAAATGGTCGGGGCGCTCGGATTCGAACCGAGGGCCTCTGCTTCCCAAAAGCAGCGCTCTGCCAGACTGAGCTACGCCCCGATTAATTTAAATACTCTTGAAAACTAGCGGCGTTCAGTCACGAGCGCAATAGCTACCTAGTCCAGTGCTGCCCGATGTATGTCACTNATCGCGTTCTGAGCATTCTCAACCATCCACTTCTCGAGCTCACTCAATATTCTCCAAGCGGCATTCGGTTGAACAAATGTTGCTGTACCAACCTGAGCCGCCACAGCTCCAGCCATAATAAACTCGACCACGTCTATCCCGGAAACAATTCCTCCAGAAGCAACTATTGGCATGTCAGTCTCCGATGCCACTAAAAATACATGTCGGAGAGCCACTGGTTTAATTGCGGGTCCGGATAGCCCTCCAAATTTGGCTCCTAAAAAAGGTTTGCGCCTCTCCACATCNATAGCCATCCCGGGAATAGTATTGAAAATAGTCAGAGCATCCGCTCCGGCCTTCTCAACGGCGTAGGCTATCGGCCTAGGATCTGCAACCGAAGGTGTGAGTTTGACAAGGATGGGAAANGAAGAAACTCTACAAATCGCTCGTATCANTTCCTCAGCGAGTTCAGGATCCTGNCCAAATTCTAGTCCACCAGCTTCCACGTTGGGACANGAAATATTAACTTCCAGNGCGGAAATTCCGGCTACATCCTCTAGNTCCTCNGCCAGTTGCAAATATTCCTGGAAATTCTCACCCATAATATTAACGACCACCGGTGTATCCCAGCGGGCCCATTTCGGAGCAAAATCTCGAATGACACTCTGGACTCCAACATTTTGAAANCCNATTGAGTTCAACATACCCGCAGCTGTCTCCATTGTTCTGGGTGTTGGATTACCCAAACGAGTACCAACAGTCGTACCCTTTGAGACCACAGCACCTAATTGTTNGACGGGGAGCTCGCGAGACAACTCTATACCNTTAGAGAAGGTCCCAGAAGCTACCATGATCGGGTTCTTTAGAATGAAGTCTTTTTTACCACTTACTGATAGAGCAGTGGTTAAATCCAGACCCGTAATCTCTTTACTCATGGACCTATGATAGGAGCAAACCAAACAACCGCCATAGGCCTATTCGTCCTATAGCGGTTGCATACAACTGAAGATTTATACTTCGTCGGCCAAAACCCTGTCGTGCGGTCGGAAATCCTTATAACCACCAGCAGNTGCANTGTTGTCGGAATTTGAACCAGGTCGGTAGATCGCTAGATCTCCAGAATTATGNAAGGAGTTAGTGACCCCGCAATGCTTACATTTTGCGGAACTTTCAGGGCCGTTGGCCAGCTCTAATACCCAAAAATGGTTGCACCTNTTAGTCATTTTCTTCCTCAATTCTCCTTTACCTGNAGGCCANATGGACTTCTGCCAAGCCTCAAGATGAATTCACTCANCNTTTGATTAGGGAAATATTAACATAAATCAATAAATTGAACAAATCAATTATTAAAGTCATATAAAANGCGTAATAATACAAATCCCAAAGTTAAACTGGAACTTCGACCTAATAACTACAACCAGTTATGATTAGTTAACTGAAGGTACTAAATTGTTTAGAACCCTAGATATGTTTTCTTATTACTACTGCACTTACCGGAAGGAGAGTTAGTGAAAAATGACAGACTCTTCAACAGTTATAGAAAAATTAAAATCAGTCCGTGATCCCGAATTACATCAGGACATTGTTTCACTAAATATGGTTCGCGACGTCTCCGTCGAAGCAGGAAAATTAAATCTCTCTTTGATTCTTACAACGCCGGCCTGCCCGCTCAGAGAAACCATCGAAAATGATGTCAATGAAGCGCTAAAGGAATTTGATGATATCTCGGAAATATCTATCGACTGGGGTGCTGATGTCAGATCTACAAATCGGCCTGACGGCCCTGAACCGATAAAGGGCGTGAGGAATGTGATCGCCGTCGCTTCTAACAAAGGTGGGGTAGGAAAATCCACCGTGGCCGTCAATCTTGCGCTAGCACTTTCACGTGCTGGTGCTCGAACAGGAATTCTCGATGCTGACATAACCGGCCCGAACCTACCGACGATGCTCGGTATTGATGAAGGTCTGCAGTCAACAGGCGAATCGGGATTACGTCCTGTTGACTCACACGGCCTCAAGGTTGTATCGCTGGGATTTGTTCTACCTGCAGGTACCCCGGTAGTATGGCGCGGTCCAATGATCGGATCGGGAGTCCGTCAATTGCTTCACGACGTCGACTGGGGTGAGCTAGATTACCTAATAGTAGACCTGCCGCCAGGCACCTCCGATGCTTCAATGAGTATGGCTCAAGATGCCTTAATTGCTGGAGCGGTCATCGTATCCACACCTTCGAAAGTAGCGGTCGAGGATGCGCAGAAGGCTGTTGGGATGTTCGACAGACTTGGAGTTCCAGTATTTGGTGTCATTGAAAATATGCGTGGCGAAGTATTTGGTAGCGGTGGTGCAGAAGCAGCAGCTGACGATCTCGGATTGGAATTCCTTGGTCACATCCCTTTGGCTGCGAACATTCGAGAAGCTGGGGACAATGGCGATCCCCTTGATAATGATGACCTAGAGATCGAAGAACTGTTCTCGGGAATCGCAGAACAAGTAGCGGCCCGATGCTCGGTCCTACAATTCGCTGGAGAAGGGGCAACAATTTGACGAACGAAGACGAGAAGACATCAACATCAAGTATCATTTCAGGAAGACGAAAAGTTTCGTCAAAATCAGCTGAAAAAGATTCTAAACCGAAAAGCGAAGTTACTAAGGCGAGTAAGCCAAAAGAAGTGACTAAAACTGAGAAAAGTAAGACTTCGCGGGCAACACCAAAAAAAACACCTAGGGCAACCAAAACAACTAGTCCTAAAACTTCTGACAAAAACCCATCAGCGACAATCGATCAGGAATACACCCGATTACAAGAAGAGATTCGTGCCCAGCAAACTGTCATTGCCGATCTCACAGTAAGTATGGAATCCCTGAATAATCAACTCAGTAAATCTTCCGCAAAGCAGAGACTTGGGATTTTCGTAGATGTTCCTAATCTTATCTACGGTATCGAAGATGTCGAGTTACACATGGGAAAATTACTCTCGTTCCTCTCTGAAGACCGGCAGTTGGTAAGGGCTATAGCCTATTGCCCGATTTCTGATGACCCACGTGAACCCATAGAAAACCAGAAATTTATAGCACCTTTCCTTAACTATGACTATCGATTAGTCACAAGCCCATTGAAGCGCTTTGCGGACGGTTCCATTAAAGGAAACTGCGATGTCGAAATGACTGTCGATATGCTTTCAATGGCCGAAAGACTTGATGTAATTACGTTGGTAAGTGGAGATGCAGATTTCTCAAGAGCTGTNGAAGCGGTCCAATCCAAGGGTGTTNGGGTNGAGGCTGCAGCNTTNGCGGGNAGNACNTCCTCGGAAATCAGAGCAATCGCAGATAAATATCTNGACCTCAATAATTTCGTNGACAAAATAACATGANGCTNCTATTCCGGCTCGAAACGCTACTNGTACTCATCGGATTAATTTGCGGCTTGGTAATGGGGAATTCCTTTTTAAANATCCAGCCNGCTTTCTTTGGATGGCTATTCTCAATNGGAATGGGAATCTCTGGNGGGGCATTCCTAGCCGCCATAGTGACAAATATTCCTCTAGTTGGGAAAATTCGAGGCCCGNAAAGNTANTTCAACCAAACACATGAGATGAGTCNAACATAGGCCCGTCGGTACAAATTAGTTCGACTCCCTTTTTCCCATTTCGTGGGAATACTGCACAGGAATAGCACACACCAAATCCACAAGCCATTCGCGCCTCCATAAGTANCTGTAACTCTTTATCCACCAGATNCTGCTTCCGTACATCATTAAGTGCTTGCAACATGGGGTCAGGACCACAAGCAAACGANTGATCAGACCAATCGAGAAGTCTCTCAAACGGTGCTGTAACCAAACCCTTTTCACCCATTGAGCCATCTTCGGTGACAGCCACAAATTCCACATCTGANGGAAGCAGGCTGATCGGGAATATTTTGTCGGCATCGCCCGCCCCGTGCACTAGAGTCACTCCCAAATCACGATCCACCAAATAATCTGCCAACCAAATCATAGGAGCTATTCCAATTCCACCACCAATCAGAAGCATATTTCTCAGATTAAGATTTGGAGCAAAGCCTTTGCCAAGCGGGCCTAATATCCGAACCTCGGCATTTTCTTCCTGCTGGCTCATCCACCTGGTGCCTCTACCGACAACATCGTAGAGAATCCCAATCTGTTGAGTGCCACCGTCTGCTCTAATACCAAAAATTGACATGGCACGCCCTAATGATGGCTCGGGAAATGATCCCTCCGCATCGCCACACGTGATCATAAGGAACTGGCCCGGGCTTGCTGACTCATATAAGTCACTCACTTCTAGCCACATCAGATGAGTTAATCCATACAGGTGAATGTTTTCAATGACATGTGCGGTCTCGCTATGCAAGGTCATTAACTCNCCTCAATATTCGGAATTATTCCCATGANCTGTAATCGTTCAGAGGTAAAATATTGTAATTTTTCTTCACTGAATTATCTATAGAATCAACAGCAACACGAGCAGTATCTAACGACGTAAAGCATGGTATCCGCATTTCAGTTGCCGCTCGGCGGATGAAAAAACCATCACGCCTCACTTCCGTCCTACCACCTTCCAAAGTGTTAATAACGGCGCCNACGNCACCCNGCTTAATAAGCTGAACAACATTACTTTCCGAGTCGTCAAGTCGTTTGGAAATNGTCGTCACAGGAATACCCAGTGCTGAAATAAGAGTGGCGGTCCCTTCAGTAGCAAACAGAGGACTCCCAGCTTCATGCAGTGTCCGAATAAGTGAAGTAGCTTCTGATTTCGTCTGATTTGAAATCGACAAGAGAAATGGTGTCCCAGGTTCAATATCCATAGAAGAGGCGATCATAGCTTTCTCCATCGCNGAACTATAGGTCTTNTCAACTCCCATTACTTCGCCAGTAGATTTCATTTCAGGACCCANAAATGTGTCGACATTAGTTAATTTATTCATCGAAAATACTGGCGCTTTCACGGCTACCAAATTCGGTGCTGGGTATAGTCCTGAATCGTANCCCTGCTCCAAAAGCGACCTCCCGAGCATAATNTTGACGGCTATATTCACTAGTGGGATACCTGTGACTTTCGATATAAACGGCACTGTCCTCGATGAACGCGGATTGACTTCGATGATAAAAACACCTGGTCCACTCGGATCAGCTTCACGAGAGATCACAAACTGGACATTCATGAGTCCTCTGACATCTAAACTCAAAGCCATACGGGTGGTGTAGTCAACAATGGCGTCGATCTGATCGGCTTCTAGGCTTTGTGGTGGATACACAGCGACTGAATCTCCCGAATGCACACCTGCACGTTCAACATGNTCCATAATTCCTGGTATGAGGACGGATGCTCCGTCACAGACAGCGTCGACTTCCACTTCCGGACCNTCGATGAATTTATCGATCAGCACATTGTTGTGTTCAGTGTCAGACACAGCCTTCTGGGCTTCCGCAAAAAAAGTGACCATCTCGTTGGCATTTTGAACTATCTCCATTGCACGTCCACCTAATACGTAAGATGGTCGAACTAGAATCGGGTAGCCTATAGCATCCCCAGCCTGCAGGGCATCTTCGAGATCTGTGACGACAGCTCCCGGAGGTTGCGGAATGTTCAGCCGCTCAAGCATTGCGCCAAACTGCCCTCTATCTTCAGCTGTGTCGATCGTAGCTGCTGAGGAACCTGCAATCGGGAAGGCGGCCCGTTGTAAAGGATCTGCAATACTGATTGCCGTCTGGCCACCAAATTGCACAATTGACGGCGGGGCTCGATCATCACCGGCCTCATTTTCTAACAGATCTCTAACCGCCTCTTCGTCGAGTGGCTCGAAGTAGAGTCGATTTGAGGTGTCAAAATCGGTCGAAACGGTTTCTGGATTAGAATTAGCCATAATCGCCGAAACTCCTGCTTCACGTAAAGCCTGAGCTGCCTTAACTGAGCAATAGTCAAATTCTATACCCTGACCTATACGGATTGGTCCAGAGCCGAGGACCAACATCCGATCTTCGTAGACCGGGATGGCCTCGTTCTCTTCCTCATAGGTTGAATAAAAATATGGCGTTACGGCGTCAAATTCAGCCGCACAGGTATCAACCATCTTGTACACAGGCTTGACCTCCCAGTCATTGCGTAAGGTTCTCACCTGCTCTGGGAGCTTATCGGAGAGGGTTGCTATATCTCTATCCGCAAAACCTAGGCGCTTCGCACTACGCAATAGATTTGGTGAGAGGTCACTCGAAAGAAGAATCTTCTCCATGTCGATTATCCGCTTCAAGCGTTCCAGAAACCACATGTCGACCCCAGTTAAATTTGCTAGTTCACGCGGATTCTTATGATGACGAAGAGCCGAAATTAAAGACCATATGCGTTCATCAGTCGCTTCTAAATACGGGTCTTCAACCCACTCGGGACGTTCCCAGAGTATAGATCGACCCCCTACTTCGAGAGACCTGATTGCCTTTTGCAGAGCTTCTTCAAATGTGCGGGCAATGGACATCACTTCCCCGGTTGCCTTCATCTGAGTCCCGAGAATCCTGTCACCTGTCGAAAATTTATCGAATGGCCACCGGGGAATCTTCACCACCGTATAATCCAATGCAGGCTCGAAAGCCGCTGTCGTTCTTCGAGTCACTGCATTTTCAATTTCATGCAGTTTCTTTCCAAGCGCCAACTTAGCGGCCACTCTGGCAATTGGATAACCGGTCGCCTTGGACGCTAGGGCGGAGGATCGTGATACACGTGGGTTGACCTCGATCACGTGATATTCCGGATGAGATTGATCTTGGTCAGTATTTTCAGAAGAATCGTCAAATCGAGGCGCAAGAGCGAATTGCACATTGCAGCCACCATTTATTCCAAGTGCTCTGATTATCTTCAGGGCACTGTTCCGCAACATTTGATATTCCTTATCAGTCAGTGTCTGAGAGGGAGCCACAACTATGGAATCTCCTGTATGTACTCCCATCGGGTCCAGATTTTCCATATTACATATCGTTATGCACGTATCATTCCCGTCCCGCATGACTTCGTATTCAAGCTCCTTCCAGCCGAGGAGGCTTTTCTCGACAAGGACCTGATCGATTGGAGATGCTTCTAACCCAGATTTTATTATTTCCTCATATTCCTTATATGAGGTCGCAATACCGCCGCCACTTCCACCTAATGTGTATGCGGGTCTAATCACCGCAGGCAATCCTATCTCGCCTAACGCCTCAAGCCCTGCTTCCCAACTCTCAACTATCACTGACGTGGGATACGGTTCGTTGAGTTCATCCAATAGAGACCGGAAGGCCTCTCTATCTTCGGCTCGGTGGATGGTATCAACAGTCGAACCCAGCATCCGGACATTATATTTTTCAAGAATACCTTGCTTAGCAAGCTCCATACCTAAATTGAGTCCAGTTTGACCACCAAGAGTAGGCAACACAGCGTCAGGTCGTTCTTTCTCAATAATGCTGGTCAGGACTTCGACAGTCAACGGCTCAATGTATGTAACATCAGCCACCCCATCATCGGTCATAATTGTAGCTGGGTTAGAGTTCACCAGAATCGACCGGACACCTTCTTCGCGCATTGCTTTACAGGCTTGCGTCCCGGCATAATCGAACTCAGCGGCCTGCCCAATCACTATTGGCCCGTTCCCAATTATCAAAACTGATTCAGGTTTTTTTTCGTCCATATACTACACGACCACCAAAACATTACTAGTCATAATTAGTTGTGATATCCCTCTCTATATTTTTCACCACGCATTTCTATTTGTGCAACAATATCCAACGGCGCGTAATGGTCATGAGGCATAATTGGGACCCTGCCAATCTGTAAATGTGTGAGAGACACCCTCCCGAAGTTCGTCTCTCTCCATGGGGATAAGTTCTCAAATAACGCGTCGCGTGTACCCTGACCATTTAAGTGACCAATCACGATTCGAGGAACAAACAAATCTTGGCCCGTCGCAAAATCTGCAGACTCTCTAAGAACTTCATACACTTTCGGGACCCCATTTCTAGCTTGTTTCCGGGCCTCTCTAAAGAGGCCATTATCGGAAACGCCTACATAAACACATCCGTCAGACTCCACCGATACACCTGAAAGCGAAACGTCGAAGGGTTCTACCCGACGAAGCCTCGGGCTTGAGTTCACATAAAACGTCTCCACCTGTGACCACATGATATCTGCAGCCATCAGAAAACCTACATGTGCCCATGTGATATGCATCCAGTCGGTCGGTGGGANATCTACCTCACTCGATTTGTCGAGTAGACTCAGAAGCGGCTCGAGTTCCTCGAAACTCCTTGGAGAATCAAGNCCAACTGGTTGAAGAAACTGGATAGGCACTCGCCATCCATTGGAAAATGACTCCCAGTACTCCCAATAATTCGGCGGNACTTCGGAGTTATTCAAAAACACNGAATCCCAGTCCNCATTTCTTCTCTTCTCGTAGTCACGGTGTAACGATTCAGAATCAGATGACAGCGAAATGATCATATCCCTTCTTTGATTAGTGTCATAAATTTATCGAAAATATATTCCGTATCATTCGGACCAGGTGAAGCCTCTGAATGATACTGCAGAGTGAATACTGGTTCAGTGCGATGCTCCAATGCCTCAACAGAATCATCGTTTAGGTGAACCTGGGTGATCTCCATATCTGCTGAGAGTCCTGCAGCATCCACAGCAAATCCGTGGTTCTGAGANGTTATATATACCTGGCCAGTAACGGTATCGATGACCGGATGGTTAGCCCCTCTATGACCAAACTTCATTTTATATGTCGTGGCGCCAAATGCTTTGGCCACTACCTGATGCCCTAAACATATACCCAATATAGGAGCACTCCCCACGAGACTTTTTACAGTTTCAGTAACATCGCCCAACAGCTCAGGGTCACCCGGTCCTGGCGATAGTAGGATGCCGTCTGGTGTCAGATTTGCAATCCCGGCNGCATNAGTATTATGGGGAACCACGGTAATTCTACAACCGCGCGCCTCCAGCAGCCTCATGATGTTATTCTTCACGCCAAGATCAAGAAGGACAATATGTGGTGAATCAGCTGACACAACTCCTTCAGATTTAGACAATTTGTCGGAAGCGNCGTATTGGTGGATCGAAGTAGAAGTNACTTCTTCAACGTAGTTTCCCATCACATAGTTAGGTTCCATTNGAAGTCGATGTACTGCTTCTTCTACAGTTTCATCAACTGTAATCGTCCCCATAAGCACACCAGACGAACGCAAATGCCTAGTTAATGACCTAGTATCGACACCCGTGAGAGCAAGAATATTTTGATTCGCTAAGAATGTGTCCAAGGTCATAATCGAGTTACGGTGACTGGGTAATTCCGTTAATTCCCGCACCACAAATCCACGAGCATGAATCCGATCACTTTCATTGTTGTAAGACGTCACTCCATAGTTACCCTGNAGAGGAAATGTCATCGTAAGGATTTGCCCAGCAAAAGAGGGATCGGTTAATGCTTCCTGGTACCCGGTCATTGAAGTAGTAAATACAACCTCACCAGTTACACGCGTGCCGGCACCCATTGCCTGGCCAGAAAAATACCTGCCATCACTGAGTACTAGATGAGCAACTCTCTGGCCACTTGTTTCGTCTGACATCAATTATCTACCACCTTCNTAGTTCAACCGCAGCCTGGAGGACATCTCCGANCCTACATANACAGGTTCACCATTGAATAATGTCGCTAATACNTTCCCTTTCAATTCCCAGCCATCTAGCGGNGTATTTTTACCTTTTGACAGAAATTCCNGCGTGTCNACTTCCCACAANAAATCAGGGTCAATAATCGCTATATCGGCAGGTGAACCAGGTGANAGAGTCCCTAAGCCNGGNGTATTTGTGCGCCTTTCCAAAGACCACGAGTCTACTGGACCGCTGGTAAGAGTTTTAATCAAGGTGGACAAATTCAGTGACCCGTCATGTACTCTTTTCATAGCCAGCCCGAACGCAGTTTCAAGCATTGAAANGCCGGGAGCTGCCAGATCGAATTCGATTTCTTTATCAGATTTTGAATGAGGAGCATGATCAGTNGCAATAGCATCTACGGTTCCTCGGGCAACTGCTTCAGTTAATATCTCTAGATCTTGAGGTTCGCGTAGCGGCGGGTTCACTTTTGCCGATGTATCGTACTGAATCGCTGGGGATNGTCCATCGAANGCAACTATCTCGTGAGTCAGCGTGAGATGGTGAGGGGTNACCTCAGCTGTCACNTGAATCCCTCTATCCTTAGCCGCGGCGATAAGCGCAACTGAACCTGAAGTGGAGATATGAGCCAAATGAAGATGACCACCTGTGACTTCTGCTAGTGCTATATCCCTGGCTACCAATATCTCCTCCGCCGAGGAAGGTCGACCCCGTAATCCCAATCTTGTAGATACCCATCCCTCATGAATCTGCCCATTGGCCACAAGTGCTGGATCTTCNGCATGCTGCACAACCGGGAGTGCAAATAAGGAGCTATAAGATAGGGCTGCCTGCATGAGAGCGGTATTTGCTACGGCATCTCCGTCATCGGATATCGCAACAACTCCTGACTCGACAAGTTCAGCAGCGGGCGCAAGCTCATTTCCTGCTCGTCCCCGGGTGATACAACCAATTGGAAGAACTCTCACTAATGCAGATTGTTCGATTTGATGCAGAACACTTTCAGCGGTCGCCTGGGAGTCAAGTGGTGGGTCAGTGTTTGGCATTGCNCAGACAGTTGTGAAGCCCCCTTTTGCTGCTGCCGANGTGCCTGTGGCAATAGTTTCNTTCTGTTCAAACCCTGGTTCTCTAAGGTGGCAATGAAGGTCAACGAAACCAGGTGTTACGGTTAGCCCGCTGGCATCGATACGCTCTGCTTCTATCACCATGTCAGCCTCATTTGGGCCTATTCGAGCTATTCGGCCATCAACCACCACTATATCCATTAAGCCGTCTAGGCCTAATTTCGGGTCAATTACTCGAGCATCATGAATTGCCAAGGTTGTCAATTGTTACCTGCCTGTCCTTTTCCAGCCAATAGATATAACAACGCCATACGGACAGCTACCCCATTTGTAACCTGTTCCTCTATAGTCGAATTACTTCCAGAGGCAACATCACCTGCGATCTCTATGCCCTCATTTTTTGGCCCTGGGTGCATGAGAACATGGTTTTGTTTGGCTCTACTTAGACGCTCCTGTGTGACCTGATAGAGCTTTGAATACTCTCGCAATGACGGTAAAAGACCGCCTTGTTGGCGCTCCTTTTGCAACCGCAAGGCCATGACCACATCAGCATTATCAAGCGCGACGTCAATATCAGTTTCTACCTGAACTGATGGCAAATTAGTTGCATTGGTAGACACATGAAGATTCTCATTCAATCCTGCAGGAAGTAATGTGGGAGGACCACAGAGGACTACTTCAGCACCCATAGCGGAAAAACCCCATATCCCGGAACGTGCCACTCGAGAATGTGATATGTCCCCAACCATGACAATTTTTTTGCC
>PBOW01000030.1 GCA_002725365.1 Chloroflexota bacterium
CCCACCAGAGCTCCTTCAAGCTCGCAAGACGTGCAGATTCGGATTGCGACAGGTCTAATAATTCGTTGAAGTCGTGACGAAGATCATAGAGTTCCCAAGTGTCATCTTCGAATGCAGTACCTGGCTCGTGGTAGGCCACCGCTTTCCAATTCTCATGAACTATTCCTCGATGCCCGAACATTTCAAAATATTGCGTTTTTTTCCCGGTCTCTACCTCAGGATTATTCACTGTGCCGGCAAAACTAATACCTGTGGTACCTGGTTGTTCGATTTCGAGGTCCACAAGGTCGAATATCGTGGGAGCCAAGTCACTCACATGGCAAAATTGGTGCCTGATGCCGCTTTGGGTGATTTTCTTAGGCCAAGAAATAATAAGTGGATCACGGATACCACCACCGTGTGTATTCTGTTTGTACCGTTTCAGTGGGGTATTCGAAGCCATTGCCCAACCCCAAGGGAAGTTACTGTGGGAATTCGGACCACCAATTTCGGCAATATTCTCGAGTTTCTCCGAAATCGATTCCCGCCTGCCATTGAAGGGCCCCATGGCATTTACGAATCCATTGGGGCCGCCTTCTTGACTTGCCCCGTTATCAGATAGCACTAGGACCAAGGTATTCTCCAAAATATCTGCTTGTTTCAAAAAATCGAGTAGGCGTCCTATGTGAATATCAGTGTGCTCGAGCATCCCGCCGTATGCCCCAGCCAAGCGTGAAAACACACGTTGCTCTTCAACGGTATGAGAGGTCCAAGGTTGCACACGGTCGTTCCTCGGGGGCAGTTCAGTCCCCGCTGGTGTTATACCAAGATCTATTTGACGAGCCAGTCGTTCCTGCCGCGTGACATCCCACCCTTTAGAGAAAATTTTTTCATATTTGTCTACGAGATCAGTCGGCGCCTGGTGTGGTGCGTGACATGCGCCCGGGGTCACCATCATGAACCAGGGTATGTTGGGGAGGGCTGCTATGTGATCCTGGATGTTTCGAATGGCATGTCCAAATAGATCCTCTGTGAGGTGATAACCGGATTCGAACGTGCCAGGTGCTTCTATGTGGCTATTATCCATCACAAGTTCAGGGGAATACTGGTCAGTTTCCGCATCCATGAATCCATAAAATCTGTCAAATCCACGGCCGAGTGGCCAGCCATCAAATGGTCCCGTGGGGCCAGTCTCGGTGAGCGGGGTTACATGCCATTTCCCAATCATGTAATTGCGATAACCAAAGGTTCGAAACGTCTCTGCCATCGTCTTAGCATCAGACGAAATCTTCCCTCGGTAGCCCGGGTAACCACTGTCGAAATTTGCGAGACATCCAACACCGACCGCATGATGATTTTGGCCTGTAAGAAGAGCTGCTCTTGTAGTTGAGCACATAGCTGTCGTATGAAAGCCACTGTATCTCACACCTCTGTGAGCAAGAGCGTCAATATTTGGCGTAGCAATTTCCGATCCGTAGCATCCAAAGTCCGAAAACCCAACGTCGTCGAGCATAATCAATAGTACGTTTGGACTTCCCGCAGGAGGCGATGTTTTTTCGGGCCAGTGTGGTTCACTTAAACGATACTTACTCATGCAGATACTTTGGCATTATCTCTACTAGAACGTCAAGAACCTGAGTGGATGTGCACAACATCAAGTTGTTTATTCGCTAGAATTAAAAAGCTGAATAGTTCTCTGCTCACTGAGGTATGTCTAATGGATCAAGTGTTGCGCATTAGCGCTTTACATAAAGATTTTGGATCGACGAAGGCGATTAATGGTCTGGATCTGGAAATTGAACGAGGTACAGTGCATGGCTTGGTTGGCCCGAACGGGGCCGGTAAAACAACTATGCTGTCGATTTTGGTGGGTCTCCGGCAGGAGACTTCAGGGGCTATTGAATTTGGTGTGCCGAGCAGTAAAATAATGCTACTTCCTGACACACCTGAATTTTTTCCCTTCTTGACTACGCGGGAAACTGTTGATCTGGCTCGTTCGGCAACCGCCGATGATGTCTCGGCGGATATGATTGACCAGGTTATATCCGAAGTGGGACTGCATGACGCTATCGATAGAAAAGTGGGCGGATTTTCCCGGGGAATGAAGCAACGGCTTGGTCTTGCTACCACCGTGATCGCACAGCCAGATTTACTCCTTTTGGATGAACCATGCTCTGCGCTGGACCCCTTGGGCAGACGAGAAGTACTTAATCTTGTCAAAACATTAGGAACTAAATCGACGGTACTACTTTCCACTCATTTACTCTCTGACGTGGAGTCGATCTGTGACACGGTTACTGTGATGAACAAGGGACGCTCACTCTACAGCGGTTCCGTTAACGATCTCCAGAGAGAGGTAGGTGAGTCGTTTGAAGGCGCGGTTCTTCGAATGCTCGACAGTGACGGCGGGGCACTATATGAGTAGGTATTGCATTACTTAGCGTTTGTGTGTAGTTATTTCACCACTCCTCAGCTCAGGCGAAATCACCCAGATACCGAGACCAAACAAAGCAACGGAGCTCGCAGTTATGGCGAGAGCCGACGGCAGGCCAGTGAGTTCAGCGATGCTTGCTGTGATGAAAGCACCAACAGGCGGCAAAAACCAAGTCAACGACCAAATGCCCATGACTCTCCCGCGCATTGAATCGGGTACGTTTAATTGCATTGTGACCATGCCAATGTTGAGAAAAATTGAGGCACTGAAACCCGCAGCAAAGAGAATAATCAAGCTGATTTCTATGACTCGTGAAAAGGAGAATAGACCGATACAGCAACTGAATATGAGAGCGGAACAGAGCATCAGCCATGAGCCCTTTCGCTCGGCATCGAGTCTCATAATTGCGAGAGTCCCAAGTACGGCCCCAGCGCCCGCCGCCGCTTCCAATAATCCAAATTGGAGAGTGGTAGCCCCGAGAATATCATTTGCAAACGAAGGCAACAGGACTACATAAGACATTCCAAATAGTGAAAATGTGAACGTAAGTCCAATAATATTGAGGAAGAGTCGGTTATCAAATATGAATTGCACTCCTTCGACCATTTGACCACCCATACTCGTATCTCCATCAGCTCGTTCACCCTCAGGCTTTGCCTCAAGTATGAGAAGTACGATGAGCGAAAGAGTGAAGCCAATTGGCATCATTATGAAGCCCGCTCCGAAACCAAATAGAGTGATGATCCCTGCACCCAGCGCTGGTCCTGCCACCCGCATTGAGTTCCAGACCATGGATGTGAACGCAACGGCACTGGTCATAGCGGCCATATCTATTAAGCGTGGTAGAAAAGCATTCTGTGCGGGGGAGGCAACTGCAGCAAAAATCCCAGCAAGAATTGCCCATGCTAGCAACTCACTGACACCAGCGACATCCAGAGCTACCACGACCCATAATATCCACGAGATCACAGCAGTTAATCCCGCGGTCCAGATTAGTATGTTTTTGGTGTCGTACCGATCCGCCAATACTCCTGAAGGCAAGCTCAATAAAATGGTTGGGATCGAACTTGCCATTGGAAGTGCCGCAACCCAGACAGGGCTGAGGTTTAGATAACTTGCGGCATACCAGCCAATTACCGAGAAGCGGAGTGTAAGAGCGAACACACGTCCAATCAAACCTACGTAATAGAGGCGATATGCCGGGTATGAGAAGGCCATTGTCGAAGGCGGAGACTCGTTGGTCGCATCGGTTTCTGCTGGACTCATCGAACACCTATGTAACTACATTGGGCTGTAACGGCAGGTATGACTTCCGCCAGACAATACATGGCCAATTATACCCTCTGGTATATAACTTCGGTAATACAATCGTCACAAGTCGAAAGGGAATATAGATGAAAGTAGCTGTGGGACTTCATAAGAACTCAATCGATGACTGGCAGTCTGCTATTGACTTCGCCGTCGGCGCCGAACGTCTCGGGGTAGATTCACTATGGAATGCTGAAGGGTGGGCGCATGACGCAGCAACACCTCTTGCTTATTTGATGTCCCGAACGAATCGACTGCGATTTGGCTCAGGTATTTTTCAGGTAGGTACTCGCACTCCAGGACTTGTTGCTATGACAGCTCAGTCACTTGATTCTCTTTCAGGTGGAAGATTCATTCTTGGCCTGGGAACCAGTGGTCCGCAGGTGATTGAGGGATGGCATGGCATCCCATTTTCGAAGCCGATTCTTCATACGAGAGAAATAATCGATATCTGTCGGCGTGTGTTTGCGGGCGAACGACTTTCCTATGAAGGACATCATTGGCAAATTCCACTGGGTCAAGAACGAGGTGGAAGTGGTATGGGTAAGGCGCTCATGCCCGGGACTACTCCTACACCCTCGCTTCCAATCTATGTTGCCTCATTAGGCCCAAAAAATCTGCGGATGACCGGAGAACTAGCTGATGGTTGGTTGGGGACAGTATTTCTGCCCGAGACCGCAGACGTGTTTCTGGGTCCTCTCCGTGAAGGAGCGAAATCCGCGGGCCGGTCGCTAGACGACATTGACGTAGTAGTGGGAACTAAAGTGGCCTTTACAGACGACATAGAATCTGTGGCTGAGGCAGCGAAGCCAGGTATTGCCTTCCAGTTCGGAGCTATGGGAACTCGGAATCAAAATTTTTACGCTGATGCTTACAGGAGACAAGGTTGGGCTGACGAAGTCAGTATTATTCAGAATTTATGGCTTGAGGGGAAAAGAAAAGAGGCCAGAGAAGAAGTTTCCACAGAGCTGGCTTTGGCAGGTATCGCAGCGGGCTCTCCGGCTGACGTGGAGACAGAACTGATCAAATACAAAGAAGCGGGGGTCAATACGATACGGATTGACCCGGATGGAGAAACAGTGAACGAACGGTTGGACACACTCGAAGAGGTAATGGCGATCATTAATAGGATCTGACGAGTCTAGACTCTTCGATCATCATGTGAGGAGCTAATTTCAGACCTGTGATACCTTCCGTGCAAGTAGTTTAGATAGGGATGATTACACTATGACACAAACGCTTCCGAACTTTTCTTTATCACCGGCTGGCGCCGATCGAGAACAGAATGCCTACTCTTTCCCGTCCGGAAAACAAACGCTAATTTGTTTCGTCAAAGAGGACTGCCCCACTACAAGAACTTCCATGCCACTTCTCCAACAAGCGAAAGAAATTTTCGGTGAAAATATCGACGTAGTGGCTCTCGCACAAAATGGTGAAGACGACCTGGTACTTGTTCAGGAATACGGACTCACAGTTCCATTTCTGGACGATTCCAGATTGAACACTTCGTACGCATATGAAATTGATACAGTCCCTAGCGTATTTTTGGCGTCCGAAGAAGGTGAGGCTATAGAACAATTTATCGGATTTGGACGAGATGATTGGAAGGAACTCTTTAAATCTCTGGCAACTCAGTATCAAGTGGAACTTCCTCAGATCGATTGGGGCTCGTTCCCTGAATTGTTGCCAGGCTGTGGATCCAAATCTCTGGAACCGGGGATCTATGAGCGACTGAAGGCTGAATCAGAAGGATCGCCTCTGCGCGGCCGACGGGTAGAAATAGGAATTAATGATGACGTCCATGAATTCCTATACGAACAAGGCCTTACGGACGGACTTCCTGTCATTCCACCGACACCCGAACGAGTAATTCGTATGCTGGACGGTACTACGCGAGATGCCCAGGAAGTAGTGGCAATTGTCCCCCCCAATTTGGCACCAATCACGATAGAAAAAATCGCCGTGAATTCAGTCATGGCTGGGTGTCGCCCGGAATACCTCCCAGTCGTAATCGCAGCAGTTGAGGCAGTGTGTACCGATGATTTTGGCATGCATGGTGTTGGTGCGACCACGATGGGCGCCACTCCAGTGATGGTAGTAAATGGTCCTATTCGCCATGAGATAGGAATGAATATGGGTTTGAACGCGCTGGGGCAGGGGAACAGAGCCAACGCTGCAATCGGTAGAGCGCTGCGACTGATTCTACGAAATGTCGGAGGTCAGAGACCCGGTGAGACTGAGCGCACGACTATGGGTTCACCCATGAAATTCACAATGTGCTTTGCGGAATGGGAAGAGATTAGTCCGTGGGAACCACTCCATGTTGAAAGAGGGTTTGACAAAGACGAGTCTGTAATAACGGTTTTTGCAATGACGGGACTTGGGCAATTAATAGATCAGACCTCACGGACGGCTCAATCGTTAGCAGGTTCTTTAGGTTTACGAGCCGAAGGTCTGCATCATCCCAAATATCACAATTATCCAGATGCTCTTTTTGCTCTTTGCCCTGAGCACGTGAAGACGATTGCTAGGGACGGATGGTCGAAGGAACAGGTTAGAGATCGCATACAAGAGATAACGAGTCGTCCTGTAAGAGAGCTGTTGTCCTCTGAGGAAGTCACTGTGGGCATAGATCCTAAAGTACTGCAAGGGTCGTCAGACGAGGAATTGGATCGCTTAGTACCGAAATTTGGTAGCAATGCAAATATTCATATCGTGGTGGCAGGGAGCGAAGCTGGTAAATTTTCTGCTATATTCGAGGGGTGGACGTCGAGAATTGGACTTGATTCGACTGTGACCAGCAGGAGAATTGAAAAATAGGACGCCCGTGAGAGGTAGTTACAGTATGGTCGAAGCATCAAAACCAGTGGTCATTATTGACCCGACAGACGAGCGAGAGCCAATCAAGAGGAGTTTAGCGAAACGTCCCGAGCATATTTCGGGAACGCTCGGGCTTCTTGATATATCGAAGCCACGCGGTGATAAATTCATCGACCGTCTGGAGCAACTCATCAATGAGCAGATGCCGGAAGTGACTGTTAAGCGATACATGAAACCGACTGTTTCTAAACCCGCTCCACATGATCTTAGACAGAAAATCATGAATGAGTGTAATTTTGTTATTGAGGCGGTCGCTGACTGAGGAAGTTGTACAACGTGCAGTGTGCACGATGCAGTCTGGTTTGAAAGTAACAATATGCCTGCCGTGTTTGTGGCGACAGACGAATTTGTCGACTCAGCGGTGGCGCAATCCACTTCTCTTGGCTTGCCGGAGGTTCCGCGGGTTTACATTCCGCATCCTATGCAGGATCAAACAGATGAGGAAATGTGGGCAAAGGCTGAAGAAGCTCTCGATAAACTATTAGCCGCATTGGTGAAATAGATATCACGAGCTAGTTTGGTAACCGTCGGATACATTCACTTTCAAGTGTGTTGATAACACGTCGGCCATATCGTAGGTCGACCGATGATGTAGTTTGTGGGAGAGAAGTGATGGGTAAATTAGACGGCAAAGTGGCGTTAGTAACGGGGGCAAGTAGGGGTATAGGCCAGACGATTGCCGAATTATTTGCTCAAGAGGGCGCGAAAGTTATTTGCAGTGCTCGTACGATCGATGAAGGAGATCACCAACTTGAAGGATCAATTAACCGAACCGTAAGTCTCATACGTGAAAATGGTGGGATAGCGGAGGCTGTTGCAGCGAATGTATCTGAGCCTGATGACTGCATAAAACTTATCGAGGACTCGAAAGAGGCATTCGGAGTGATAGATATATTGGTAAATAACGCCGCTCTGAATTATTACATACCCATCAAAGACTACCCACTCAATAGATGGCTCCGGGCATTCACGGTAAACGTGCATGCGCCGTTTATGCTGTCGCAGGCTGTACTGCCGGATATGATTCAAAAACAATCTGGTGCGATCGTAAATATTTCCTCAGGTGCTGCAATCGGTCCTGGCAGAGCACCATATTCAGGTGACCCAGCGCGAGGCGGTGTGATGTATGGGGCGAGTAAGGCGGCACTTGAGCGCTTCACTCAAGGGCTAGCTGAGGAAGTGTATGCCGACGGAATTAGTGTTACAGCATTGTCTCCTTCTCAGGTCGTCCCGACGCCTGGTACGGTATATCACAAGCTTGTCGAAGGACTAGACGACCCTAGAGGAGAATCACCTGAGCTCATGGCCCGCGCAACTTTNCTCCTTGCTTCTGAACCTACTGAGGTTATTTCAGGTCGCGTCACGTATAGCCAAGAGATACTCCNAGAGTTTGGTTGGATAAGTGCTGGCCAGGGGCGCGGAATTGATTCCAAAGGGTCCGGATATAGCCANATCTAGTCAGGACTTGTTTACTGTGGGTTTTCTTAGAAAAATTTAGTGTAATTCTTAGAGAATTCTTAATCAGTTTCAGTATTCTCATCATGGGTGATTCAGAAATTTANTTTATTTCAACCGTCTGTGGTGTAAATGACTAAAGNCAAACGGATCTCCCAACNATTACGATTAGTTGAGGAGAAATCAAATATGTTCCAAGCGAAATTAAAGAGGATGGCTCTTGGATTAGCTGTCGTTGTGGTACTCGGATCAGGAATCGCGGTAGGGGTTTTAAATAATACGGAAATAGTTTCAGCTGAGAAACCTTCCTTTGGAGATAACATCCATAAGAAATCACATAAAAAATCTGGTCACGGAGATATTGTTGTGAAACTTTCAGCCGCCGTTGAATCTGGGCGANTTACCCAGNCAGAAGCTGATGCCAAACTCGAAGGACTGATAGATAAGAAAAAAAGACCAGACCTGTCCAAAAAATATAGTCAAGGAAATATTGCTCAAAAGCTTTCAGCCGCCGTTGAATCTGGGCGACTTACCCGGGCAGAAGCTGATGCAAAGTTACAGCAGATATCAAGCGACGGAAATAATCAGCGGAAACGAATAAACCCTTCAGTGTTACGAGAAAAACTTGCGTCAGCAGTTGCGGCTGGAAAATTGACACAGGCGGAGTCGAACGAAAAGTGGGAGAGCTTCAAAGATTTGTTGCGGATGAGAATCGAAGAGGCTGTCGCTTCAGGACGTATCACCCGGGCCGTTGCGGACTTGAAGTTGGCGGAAATTGAGTAGTTCACGTAGTAGGTGCTAGGAGCATCTTGGGATGCCAAAAGAGATTCTAGTGGTGGATGATGACACAGCAATTTGTGAAGCCCTCGAGCGGAGTCTTCGTATCGAGGGCTTCAGCGTTAATATTGCCTACGATGGACTGATGGCTGTTCGTTCGATAGAAGAAACTANTCCTGATTTAGTGATACTCGACCTGAACATGCCTGAGATGAACGGTATCGAAGTGACAAAATATCTCCGAGAACGCAACCAGGAGGTCCCGATCTGCATACTATCGGCTCGTGACGAAGTCTCAGATAGAGTTCTTGGCCTCGAGGCAGGCGCCGACGACTACTTGGTGAAACCGTTCGCTCTGGAAGAGTTGCTGGCAAGAGTAAATGCTCTTTTAAGGAGGAAAAATCGTGAGGGGCGCCAAGTACTTCAGGTCGGCGATCTGATACTTGACCCGGCAGGCAGACAAGCTGCTTATAAGGACCTGAAGCTTGCTCTAACCAAGGTCGAGTTTGATTTGTTGGCANTCCTTATGGAAAATGAGAANACGGTTTTGACTCGCGGGCAGTTACTTGATCTTGTTTGGGGATATGATTTCGAGGCTAATACCAATGTGGTGGATGTGTTTATCGGATATCTCCGAAAAAAAACTGAGGAGATGGGTGATGACAGACTGATTCACACTGTACGTGGGGTAGGATTTGTCTTGCNGGTATGAGTTTCCGATTACAGATCACTATTCTGATTGCAGTGTTTACCTGCGCGGTTTTTGTCGGTGCGGGGATACTTGTTGATCAGTTGTCAGATAGAGATATTCGAAATCGGATTGACGAGCGCTTAGAGTTACAGGTTAGACGGGTCAGCCGCGAACCTGCTCTTCATATGATCTTTACGGGTTCGTTTTTCTCTAGAAAAAAGAATTCAGATGGAGAGGTGTTCATCGATCTAAGTATCCCGACTGAACTTGTACTGTCCCCAACAAATTCGAAACATCCGAACGCAACTAGAACTATTACGACTGAGGGATTTCCGGAATTTACGCGGCCTGATATTTTCGGTTTTTCCGACCGGTCAACTTCATCAGGTGACTGGAGGATTCTCAGTCGACCCGTGCAAAGTGAACTTCTGAACGGCCGAGTTCTAGTGGCTGTATCAAAAGATCCTTTTTACACTACTCAGTCAGATCTGGAAAAACTAATTGTCCGCATTGGTTTATTGATGACGTTTTTGTCCGCTCTAGGNGGGTGGTTCCTTAGCGGCCAAGTTACTAAACCTTTATCCAAGCTGAGACAGAAAGCCGATTCAGTGAGAGACGATGGTGATCTGTCAGCCCGGATAGAGGAAGCAGGTCCGTCGGAAATCAGGTCACTGGCAGCTGATCTCAATGCGATGCTTGATCGTATCGACCAGGCATCGCTGGAGACTCATGCCGCACTCAATATCTCGAGAGAATTTGGGGCGAGCGTGGCACATGAATTACGTACTCCACTCACCAGCATGCGCCTGAATTTGGAGCTGTTGTCTGATCACCCAGAGATGGGTAAGGATGAATTCCTAGAAATACGCGCCTCCCTTTTGCAGCAGCACGATCGAATAGTGAAGACATTAGAGTCACTACGATTTCTTTCCCGAGGAGATCTCTTAAATGACAGCACATTTTTTGAGGATATAGATGTGATTACGCTCATAGAGAATTGCGTGGACCAGGAGCGTCGGAACTACCCTGACACCGCAATCACTTTTCAATCAAAGGTGTTGAACGAAATTGTAATCTTGGGGTGGAGGGATGGATTCGAAATGATGATACGGAATCTTCTTGAAAATGCCAGACTTCATGGCACGGNCTNGCAAAATGGAGGAAATATCGAGATCGAATTCGAGGAAATGACCAACGAGTTTGTTATCCGTGTAAGTGATCACGGACCGGGCATAGATGCAGAAGATCACGATCGTTTATTTGAAAGATTCTACAGAGGTAAAAATGCTAAAAGCGACGGTTCAGGCCTTGGATTAGCCCTAGTGAAGCAGCAAGTTGGGATACACGGCGGGGAAATAACAGTGGATAGTGACGAGCGAAGAGGGACTCGATTTACCTTAAGCTTTCCAAATTCAGGCGCATGTATAAATTAATCCACCCAATCTACAGGGTAGCCTTTAACCCCGAGTGATATAACTTCTGAACCGTCACTGTTCATAACAAAAATCTCTTCGTCAAGGTAGCGATCACTGCTGAAAGCTATCTGCTTGCCGTCCGGAGACCATATTGGATCGAAGTCCCCGGCGGGATTTGATGTAAGTTGTCTGACATCTGTCCCGTCAATTTTCATACTGAATATTTCGTAGTCCCCATCTCGGTCACTATAAAAGGCCAGATACTCCCCGTTAGGAGACAACACAGCCATGTCGTCCTCGTAGGAATTAGTGGTAAGTTGACGTATTTTCGTTCCATCTGCATTCATGACGAATAATTCCGTATCTCCATCTCGGTCACTGGAAAAGAAGATAGTTTTTCCATCGTTGGACCAAGCGCAACCCCAATCGGTGTCGTACTCATTTACCGTGAGCTGAGTGATATTCGAGCCGTCGACGTCCATTACGAATATCTCATCGTCACCGTCCCGATCGCTAATGAACATAATTTTGTCCTGTGATGGTGAAATAAGTGGGAGCCAGTCATTTGCATCGTTTGACGTGAGCTGAGAAATTTCTGTCCCGTCACTCTTCATAATAAAGATTTCCATATCATCATTAACCATGTTGTCGAAGACGATTTTTGAACCATCCTTGGACCAATTTGCCGTAACTTTTTCGCTTTGATTGCTGGTGATTTGAACGACATCAGTTCCGTCTGGCTTCATTGTTGAAATTTCCGTCTGGCCGATAAATGCAACTCTACTTTCACCGCCTGAGCAAGCCACTAAAAATAGTAAACNGCTGGAAATNAGTGAATGAACCAGAATCCGATTAAGTAGAGTCATATTGTGTCCCTAAAGTGAGCCATCACTGGTAGATGGTCNGACAAAACAGNATAATCTCCCGATTCACTAGTGTCACCAAATGGTCTGTCAGATAAAACTTCAAATTTTGTCATTCGCGCTGCCATGGATTCGCTTCCCCAAATGTAATCAAGTCGAGCCATTGGAAGAGTAGACAGGAAAGTATGACCGTATTTATCTGATTGGATTTGATGAGANAAGAATAAATCGTGGAGATCGGTCGCATTAAGGATTTGGTAATCGTCCAAGTCAGGTCTGTGATTCAGATCTCCAAGAAGCAGTAGATCGTTGTATTGATCCATGTCCCTAGTCACAGATTCGGCGAGGCAATGTAGCTCATCTTTTCTTACTTCGGNATTTTCATCGTGGAGATGCGCAGCGTGAATCACTAGGCTTTTACGTGCCTGGGTTAAAAGAATTGTCCGGCTCCAGAACCGACTAAATAGTTCACGATGCTCCGTGAATTGATGGGTTTCCGAACTGAGTATTTTAAATCTGGTCAATAGGGCCCCTGGCCAGCGTGTATCTGATACGAAGTAGCGATAATTCCAGCCGAGGGCGCTTGCGAGGTGCCGGACTATTTGCTGGCGGGGAGCTTCTTGGAAGATCAATACGTCCGGTTGTAGTAGATATAATTGTTCAAGATGAGTGTCAAAAATTTGTTTTCCGGTCATTGACTGGTCACTCGCTTGTGCGCTGAACCCATTGAAACCAAGTACGTTATAGCTCATGACCTTCAGCATCACAGCTCACTTTCTTGTCAGAGGTAGAATATAGCTCGTACGAGAAATAGAGAATTTAGAGGAGCTGTGTCTTGCAGAAAACGTATCTCAGTAATTTGAATGATGTGTCGAGAATGGCCCTTGGAGGAGGAGGGATCGGTCAGGTTTGGGGAAAGACCGATCGCAGAGAGTCGGTGCTGACCATTCAGGAAGCGATTGAAAGCGGGATCACTCTCATTGACCTCGCTCCTTAGTACGGAAACGGTGAAGCCGAACGAGTATTTGGTGAAGCCTTCTATGGCTCTGTTCCGGACGGTGTTTACGTCACAACTAAATATCGATT
>PBOW01000031.1 GCA_002725365.1 Chloroflexota bacterium
ACCTATTGATGAAGATTTTTTGATCGCAATAGACCATGGGATGCCACCCGCGGGTGGCATCCCATGGTCTATTGCGATCAAAAAATCTTCATCAATAGGTGGTATCTCATCGTCTTCAATCCCTCCGTCCTGTTCTTGAATCATTCGACTGCGCTGATCCACGGGATCGTTTAACTCGCTATATGCATTGGCTATTTCACGACCATCAATAAAAAGTTCAAACCTCTCGACTAAGCTGTGGTCGTCTATTTTTTTCTTTGCGAGAGGGGTACTGTCCACCGGATAATCCATTACAAATGTGGGTTGTATGAGGTTTGGTTCAACTTTCTCACTAAAGATCCGATCCAGTAGTTTGCCGCGTGACATCGAGTTGTCAGTCGTTACGTTCATCGAGCGCGCTTTTTCCATGATGTCTTCGTTAGTTTGATAATTCCGGTCGTCGAACCCATCCGCAAATGAAACCATTAATTCTCTGTAAGTACTCTTAATAAATGGAGGAGTTAAGTTAATCGTTCGTTCCTCGCTAAGAATTTTTCCATTTTCCGGGTGCGTAATTGCAGGAAGGTTTACCTGACCTAGTTCCGGCATCTCGCCGGCGATATGGTGAAACATCCCTTCCACCATATCGGCAACGCCCATGTAGTCTGTGTACGGTTCGTAAGACTCCATCATGGTGAATTCTGGTGAGTGATCTCGGTCCACATTTTCGTTCCTAAACACTCGGCCTATTTCAAATACTGGAGGCAAATCACCTACTAATAGCTTCTTTAGAGGCAGCTCTAGCGATATTCTCAATGATAGTTCGCGATCTAAGGCATTTGAAACAGTTTTAAAGGGTCGAGCATTTGCTCCACCCGGCACATCAGGGAACATGGATGTCTCCACTTCAATGAAGCCCCTATCATGCATAAAATTTCTTATTGAACGTACGATTCGTGATCTTGTAATCGCCAGGTCACGTGCGGAGCTGTTGGCCATGAGATCAAGATATCGCTGGCGGGACCGGATATCCTCGTCGACGATAGGATATTTTGTGCTGGGGAATGGTCTGATCGATTTTGTAATTACCCGCCAACTGTTACAACCAATAGTCACTTCTCCCCGTTTTGTTCGGAACAATACCCCTGATATTTCGAGAAAGTCACCAGCCGCAACGAGACTCAATTGCTCGAAGTCATCGAGTTCGTCGGACTTGAACTGAATCTGAATTTCACCTGAATAGTCTCGGAGGTCAGAAAAAATCATCCCTCCCGCACGACGCATTCCAGTCAACCGGCCTGCGACTATCGTCTCGAGTTGTTTCGGTTCTGATGGAACGTTCTCGGATTCGTCAAATGTAGCCCGTGCTTCGGCGATGAGCTGAGTATTTTGGACTCTGGCAGGGTACGGATCACCAAGATCGACTAGCTGTTTTCGTTGTTCAAGCCTTGGAGCTACGAGCCGGTCACTGGAAATATCCGTTATCGAGTCAGTAGACTCGTCGGTTGATTCTGAATTGGTCATTTGACCTCAACCTACCTTAGTCACTTTGAACTTAATCTCACCCCTGGGGGCGGCAAAAGAAAAAGTTTCTCCCCGTTTTCTTCCGATCAAAGCTTGGCCGAGAGGACTTTTGTCACTGAGTCTTCCTTGGCTTGGATCGCCCTCTGCCGCTCCTACAATCGTATATTTATATTGCTTTCCCTTGCTGTCACGTAAAATTACACTCGATCCGAGCTGGACATTTGCTGATCCGGAGACCTCATCAATGAGCTCGACGTTTTCTAGGATGCGTTCTAGCTCGTTGATCTTACTTTCGTTATATGCTTGCTGGTTTTTCGCGTCTTCGTACTGGGCGTCCAGCGCGTCCGGTCCTCCGATTTGAGCATCATGAATCAATGAGGCAATTTCAGGCCTTCTTACTGTTTTGAGCTCATGTAGTTGCGACTCTAAGCGCGCCTTACCTTGGGGTGTGAGGCGAACTGTTTCGTCCTGATTAGACACTTTGCACTCCCACTACTTCGTCTGTCATGTATTTAGAAAAGCTAAAGTCAAGTACACATATCCCGTTCTTCTTGATCAAATACTCTACCACGGCTGTAGTAGTCTAAAAAACAAATTTTATGCAATTACTGATTGTTGTCAAAAACGTAGAAAGGTAGTCGACTCATCTGGTAAACTACTGGTGTGGTGGGGGCCGTATTACAAGGAGAAGGATCATTCCTCGCTCAGGGTTTCCACAGTCGGTTCGTAGAACACTCTTTGATATTTCAAAGGGGTTTAGTTTCTCTGAGAAGACTACTCCACTTCCGTCTCACTTTTATCCTGGAATACAGCAGACATTGGCTTTACGGCCCGCTTTTTTCTTTTCTTCTGAAGGTTGGCCCCAGGGTAGGTTCGATTTTGAACAAGACGGCTCTAGCTCAGGTTTTGGATCCAAGTATTCGTTCGAGGGACCAGAGAATGAGTCAGGGAATACAGATGAACGTGACAGATTTCCGAAGGGGCCAATTGCTGCTTTCGTTTTGGTCCTCGGCGTATGTGCCTTGGTGGTTTATTTTGTAATAGACAGGGTAGAGTCTCACGATGAGCCAGTATGGACATCGTCAGATCAATTCGACTTCCGACTGTTCCCAAAAGGCTACATACAGAGGAGTGAGTATTATTCGCTGCATCCAGATTTCGTAAAAAAATGGAACACGGTATGTGCCGATACTCTTCAATGCGAATCAGATAACCTTTTTCAGGTTGAGATACCGATTTTCGATCAGATAATTGACAGCGAGCAGCTCAAACTTTTTACTTTTTCCGATGGGTATTGGCGACTAATACCACTTAGTGATGATTATGGCCATCCTGGAAAGGTAAGCTCCTACGTCGAGATACCTAGAGTTGACAATTTGATCGTGGTCGAGAGTCCTGCAAATGAACAAAGTCTGGGCTTCTACGGCTTACTGCCAAAGGTTTACGAAGATTCCGTGATGAGACATCTTAGTGCGCATGTCGTTGGCGAGGTAATGATTGAACTATCAGAGTCCTCGGGGCAATTAGTGATACGAAGTAATCGCGATCAAGGCGATCCCCAGGTGGGCAAACAAGAGCTGCTTCAGCTAACTGGTTCTGAGAGCGATTTCCGCAGATTGTTATCAGACACCGTTATAGGAGAATCTTATCTGGGCGAGATATCAAGAGTCATTGAGTCCCAGCATTGGGGAGGAATTTTCCTCGATCTGGAGGCTTTCCCATCCGACCTCGAGCCGCTACTTGTTACATTTTTAGCTGATTTAGGGCAGAGAAACGAAATGTTAGCAAAACAAATTATTGTCGTGCTGTCGATCGAGACACGTCAGAGATTAGAAACAGATTGGCTTGAATTGATTGAAAGTTCGGACGAGGTATGGTTGCGATATCCCTCACCAGCACTGAGGCCATTAGAACTGCTAGACAGAACGTTGTTATCCCTAGCAAAAGGGGGGAGTGATCTTTCCAAGGTTAGACTGATGACCAACCTTGCTGCGCAGCCAGAGCACTCGACGATCACCACACCCGACACACTGTTAGAGGAGATGGCAAGTATTTCCATCCAGCATGGTGGAGATGAAATACTGACCTCGCAGAAAGTAACACTTCAGCTGGCAGAAAGTGATTCAGAAGTATATTGGGATGAAGGCGCCTACTCAGTGGCTTTGAACCATAAGGCGAATACATACTTTGTGAGTAACCGTTTCACGGTGGACTTCATAATGGATTTCATATCCTTCTGGGATTTGAGGGGACTTGCTATAGAGGCAGTCGACTCGAATGAAATCTCAGAGCCTATGATGACTAGAATCCTCGCTTGGCAAGACGAAAGAGTGGACTCACCCGAGAAACCTTTCGGTCCTTATCTCGAGCCGTGTTGGATTGTCAGTGGTGGGACTTTGTCTTCGGTATGTTGGACAGTCGGTAGTGCTAACAGGCCCGTGATATGGACCACACCTGATAAACCAGGAGTATATGCAATTAAGTTAGTGGTGTCGGATGGCGAAACATTTGTTGCGAATGAACGATGGCTACGAGTGCAAAAAACCGACATCAGTGGCTTAAATCCAACTTCGGTTGGATCTACACCAACTGCCACATCCACTAGCGTTCCTACCCCGCAAGCCACTCCCACGCCAACACCTGAGGCTAGCGCGACTGTAACTCCCGATGCGACTCCTGAGCCAACACCAACTTCTACGCCGAGCCCTACAGCTACACCACCATCAGGCCCCCCTGGGCCTGCGCCGAATTGAGGATATTACTGACTATGAAGAAGACTAAAGTAAATATTCATCGTAACCCTCGCATTATTGCGGGTTCTGCAAAAGGTACTCAATTACTCGTGTCGCCTTCTGCTCGAGTGCGTCCTACATCTTTGCGATTGCGTGAATCACTATTCGGGATGCTCGATTCACTGGAAGCAGATTATTCATATATTTTAGATCTTTATGCAGGCTCTGGTGCTCTCGGTATTGAGGCATTATCGAGAGGAGAAGGGCTTGCTATCTTTGTGGAACAGGATAGAAGCTCAGCGGCAACTATTCGAATGAACCTTGAGCGAGTGGGCGAATCGAATCGAGGTTTGGTAGTGGGCCAATCTGTGGAAGACTGGGTTCCGACTGATATGAAAAAATTCACAATGATTTTTGCAGATCCTCCCTATCAATCCACCGGAATAGATTCGCTAATTTCCGAGAAATTGAAAGACAGCATTGCAGCGAATGGGGTGCTGGCTCTGGAACATGAATCCGGACTCACCCCGCCAAATACGATATGCGATCTCAAGTTATATAAAGCCAGACGTCAAGGCAAAGGCGCAGTGGCGATTTATTGTGATGAAGCAAACTGAGGAGGTGAAATATGGTAGTAGCACTGTATCCCGGTAGATTTGATCCGGTCACGTATGGACATATTGATATTGCAGCTCGGGCCTCGAAGCTATTCGATTCAGTTGTCATCGGCGTTGCTTACTCGCGGAGCACTATTTTTTCTCTAGACGAGAGGATGTCTTTTTTTTCAAATGCTCTTGATGAAAAAGGAATAAAAAATGTAGAGGTTCAGCCGGTCAGAGGGCTTACTGTGGAATCTGCTCGTGAAGTGGGAGCTACTGCGATAGTTCGAGGGTTACGAACAGGCGACTTCGGTTACGAGTTTGACATGGCTCTGATGAACAGGCATATGGCTCCAGACGTTGAGTCGATTTATCTGATGACATCTTTAGAAAATTTATTTGTTTCGAGTACCCGGATCCGTGAGCTCGCAGGTTTCAAAAGAGATGTAAGTGATTTTGTGACATCGGAAGTAGCAGAAGCGATTGCAGAAAAATTTAAAGACTAGAAAACAGCGAGGATATCTGCGTAGGAGGACGTGACAATGGAATTAATGGATGCACTTACGGCAATGGACGAGCTACTCGAGGGCAAAACACAGGTTCGGGGCAGAGTTTGGGTCGAGCGGTCAGAACTGATGGAGCTTATTGATATCGCCGTGACCAAGGCTTCTCAAAGTGCAAATTCTAGACTGGAAATAAATGCTCACGCCGAACGGGTGTTAGAGGAAGCCCGTATAAAAGCAGATGAGATCCTCTCGCTAAGTAATGACCAAGCTACTGAGATCATTAGGTCGGCAAAAATTACGGCAGCAGATATAGTTGATTCTGCGGAAAACGAGTCGAATGAAATCCTTTCTGAAGATAACCGCATGAAGCAGATATTAGATTTGCAAGAGAAGATTCAATTATCTAGTCAGACGCATCTTGACCATGTTTCGAATGTGCAAGCCGACGCTATATCAGCGCTCCTTCGCATTTCCGAATATATTCGCGAACAGGCTCGTGAACTTGATCAGCACACAGATTCCCCCATCGAGTCAGACCCAAGACTACGCCCGAATTATTCCGAGGAAACGAAACAATTTGAAACAAGAGACCACGATATCGGACATGACTTGGCGGAGACTGCTGTCGAGACTATCGAATCCGTGGAACCAGAATTATCAATAGTCGGAGCTGGCGAGAACACGAAATCACTGACCGAATCACTTGTGGTACCAGAAATAACTGCTCAAGTAACAGCAGAGGAGTCAGGAGAGCCTGAGAGCCTAAATGACAGTCAGCTCCCGTTCATATCAGATGAACTATTTCAACCCTATGACTCTTATGAAAAACCCGAGGGTTAGATAACGATGTTGAGAAGGCGATTTTCCACATAGATTACTCGACGAATTTCAGAATCCTTGATAATTTGCCTGATCTGCTCGTTCGAGATGGCGATCTGTAGAGCATCATCCTCAGTAGTTCCGGTTGGCAAAGTAATCTTGGAGCGGACTTTGCCATTAATTTGGACTGGTATTTCAATTTCGTCTACGATCATGGCCTCTTGGTCAGGCTTCGGCCAATTTTCGAGATGTACCGATGTCGAATGTCCTTTTGTGGCCCAGAGCTCTTCCGTTATATGCGGGGCTATTGGGGCCAAGAGTCGAAGTAATGTTTTTATGGATTCTTCGTATAAATCGTTCGATAGGTCTCGACGATCGAGACACGCTGTGAGATGGTTTGTGAGCTCCATAAGAGCGGCAACGGCAGTATTGAATGACTTGGATTCAAAGTCGTCAGTAACTTTCTGAATTGTCTGATTTACAATCCTGGATGCCTCTTGATCACCAGAGCTTGAATTGTTTACGTAGCCAGTCACGCCAAGGGTCCAGATTCGATTAAGCCATCTCGAGACTCCTACGATTCCTTCCGAATAAGGCCCTCCACTTTCCCACGGTCCAAGGAAAGCTAAGTGAGATCGAAACGCATCAGTTCCCCAGCGATCAACTATTTCATCGGGTGCTACAACATTGCCTCTGCTTTTTGACATTCTTTGACCATCAGTGCCTAGGACTTGTCCCTGCGCAAAGTAATTTGTGAACGGTTCTTTCCCTGAAAGGATTCCGATGTCTCGCCCAAATTTGTGAAAAAATCTCGCATAGAGAAGGTGCATCACGGCATGCTCTGCGCCCCCGGTATATTGATCCACTGTCGGCCAATGTTTGTTTGCTTCGGTTCCGACCGGGGCCTCGTGATTATTTGGGTCTGTGTATCGATATACATACCAGGAAGAACACATAAAGGTGTCCATTGTGTCAGTTTCACGCTCGGCGGAATTACCACACTGTGGACATTGCACATTTACGAACTCTTGAGATAGTCCTAAAGGACTTTGTCCAGTTGGAAGAAACTCCACGTCTTTCGGGAGAGTTACCGGTAGATCGCTCTCTGGGACCGGTACCACGCCACATTGTCCACAATGGATCATAGGAATTGGTGCACCCCAGTATCTTTGTCTCGATATTAACCAGTCTCGTATTCGGTACTGAGTTTTCTTCGTTCCGATACCTTGCTCTTCCAAATGGTCAGTAACTATACCAACGGCTGCCTTCGAAGGAGTCCCCGAAAATACGCCGGAGTTGACCAATGATCCTTCCCCAACAAATGCTTCATCTAATTCTTTTTGATCCCATTCAGGAGGTGCGATAACCACCGTTATGGGCAGATCGTACTTTTTAGCGAAAGCAAAGTCACGTTCATCGTGAGCGGGAACCGCCATGATCGCACCAGTCCCATAGCTCGCGAGTACGTAATCAGCAATCCAGATAGGCACTTTTTCTTGATTCAGTGGGTTGACACAATATGCACCAGTGAACACACCTGTTTTCTCTCGCACAGTAGATTGACGTTCGATTTCTGTGGCTTTACTGGCTTCATCCTGGTAGGCGCGAACTACAGTCCGATATTCATCGGTTGTTACTTTCTCCACAAGTGGATGCTCCGGTGCCAGAACCATGAATGTGACTCCAAACAGGGTATCCGGACGAGTTGTATAGACAGTGAGTTCCGTCTCATCTTGCTGAGGAACTAACTCAAATCGCACCTCTGCACCTTCAGATTTACCAATCCAATTTTCCTGCATTCTCAGAACGGATTGAGGCCAGTTCATATCCGAGAAATCAAGTAATTCGTCAGCATAATCAGTAATTTTAAATAACCATTGTGGCATCAACCGCTGTGACACGGTGCTATCACATCGCTCACAAGCACCATCACCTACGACTTGCTCGTTGGCAAGCGTCGTCTGGCACTTTGGGCACCAATTCGCCAGGGCTTCGCTCCGATAAGCGAGATCATTCTTGTACAGTTGTAGGAACCACCACTGAGTCCATTTATAATATTCAGGGTCCGAACTATTAATCTCCCTTGACCAATCAAACATCGCGCCCATTCGCTTTAACTGCTCTTTCATACGTTCGATGTTTGCTGTCGTCCAGTCCTGCGGATGTATCCCTCTCTGGATCGCAGCATTTTCTGCAGGCAGTCCGAAGGCATCAAATCCCATTGGAAAAAGGACGTTGTAACCGTTCATTCTGTAAAATCGTGCCAACATATCTGAGGGTGCCATTGCCCACCAATGACCGATATGAAGATCACCTGACGGATAGGGGAGCATTGTCACATGATACCGATTACGTTTTCCCTCGATCTGGTCGGGCGTCTCATAGAGAGTGTGATCTTGCCAGTGTTTTTGCCATTTTGGTTCTATTTCACCCGGAGAATATTGAGGTAAATTTGTCCGCGAAGGCTGATAACCACCTGATGTGTCAGAGTTAGAATCCATGGTTTGCATCTCTTAGTTGGTGATCCGTTGTTCGTCTATCTCGTGGCTCCTGATACAGTACAACTGTATACCGTATAGAGAAAGTTTACTGGCGGAAGAACCAACAGCGTTGCTGGATTTAAGATTAGGAGCCCGGAATTGCTTAATGTGTTGCTGGGGTTGATGGGTGGACATCTTTTAGGCCTTATAGTGTTCTCATTTTTTATCAGGAAATCTGTATCCACAGAGAGTAAACAAAGGCTCGCAAAGCTGCTGTTGATTTATAGCGCACTTGCCGCTCCGCTTGCGATAGGCATTGTTGTAGTGGCCTAGCCGGGCGCGATTATATTTTTTAAATCAGTGGAGTCTGTAAGATCCGCAGCGGTATTACCGTAGTTGTCGAGACTTTGAGCATCACTGCCAGCCTCCACGAGAAATGTAATCTCTTCTTGATGTTCGTTAGCCGTCGCAATGTGTAAAGCGGTCAAACCCTCATCGGTGGCCGAATTGATATCTGCTCCTGCATCTAGGAATGCCTGCAATACAGCTACGGGTGCATCTATTGCAGCACAAAGAAATGGAGTCCAGCCTCCATCCGCCTTTGCAGAAGGATCTGCTCCGAATTGGAGTAAGCCACCAATCAGATCTGGACGCTTTCTATCGACTGCTTGATACAGGGGTGTGAATCCTCCTGCAATTCGTGCTTCCGTATCTGCACCGTTTTGTAGCAACTCGGTCAAATATTCCTCATCACCACGATCGACGGCTATATGAATTTCGTCCCATTCTTCTTTTGGTTCGACAGCATAATCTTCGGATCTGCGGTCAGTGTCATCTTCGTTGAACTCACCCAGATCATCAGTGATATTAAATTCTGGCACGGGCCGACGGCTCATGAAAAATAGTGCCGCACCCGTGGAGAAGGCCAGCATTGTGAGCCCAAGAAACTTTAACATTTTTTCTCTCTCCTAACATCGAATGATCAGGCTACCTCACGGTTAGGTAAATCGCACTCCCAGAATGTGGACTTATATTTGGCGGCCAACAGACAATCCAAACACAATGGCCAAGAGCCCGAGTGCGATCGTCGCGCTGAGAAGAATTATCGCCCAGGCAATTTTCTCAACTTCTGCCTGAAGGACTATATCCAGCATGTAAGTGGAAAATGTGGTGAAGCCTCCAAATAAACCGACGGCCACACCCGCTGTGATCGTTTTTGGTATGTTGGTTCGAGATTCGACATATCCGAAGAATAATCCCGATCCCAACGAACCCATAGTATTTACTAAGAAAGTAGTGATCCCCATGGAATTAAGTGTTTCTGAGAAGAGTTGTCCGGACGAATAACGAAGTACAGCTCCCAGAGCCCCACCAATTGCTACACTAAGCAGAATGACCATGCGGAAATTGTAAGGGTGATCAGTCGGCTCGCGCGTTTCGTGAATCCGTGCGATGCTCCTAACCGTTAGATTACGCAAGTGAGTAATTTGAAACACGAACATAAAAGGGGGGAAATATGACATTGGATTTTACCGGAAGAGTAGCCATTGTCACCGGAGCAGGGAATGGACTAGGTAGGTCCTACGCCCTGGAGCTAGCTAGTCGCGGTGCAAAAGTGCTGGTTAATGATCTTGGTGGCGACATTTTTGGAACTGGTGACGACGCTGCACCTGCGCAGAAAGTAGTCGATGAAATAACGGCAGCTGGTGGTGAGGCTCTTCCTAACCTCGGATCGGTCTCTGATTACGACAATGGGCTGGAGATGGTCAGGCAGTGTATGGATGCCTGGGGTCGAGTCGATGTTGTTGTTACGAACGCTGGAATTCTACGTGACAAAGCAATGCATAACATCAGTGAAGAGGACTGGGACATTATTTTCGATGTTCACATGAAGGGTACTTATGCCGTCTTGCACCACGTTTGGCCGGTATTTCGCCAGCAAGGCTATGGCCGGGTAGTTCTCACCTCCTCTTCAAGTGGAATTTGGGGGAACTTCGGGCAGGCAAACTATGGGGCTGCAAAAGCCGCAAATCTTGGTTTGATGAATGTCCTGAAGCAAGAAGGACTTAAGTACAACGTAACGGTAAACACTCTTATGCCTGGAGCCGGGACAAGACTGACAGCAACGGTGATGGATGAGGAACGGCTCGAGCAGATGAAGCCCGAATTTGTCACTCCAGCAGTGGTGTACATGTGTTCAGAAGAAAACAAGGATTCCGGCATGATGATCGAAGCTGGTGCTGGCAACTTTAATCGGGCCGTAGTCGTCAAGGGACCGGGTATTGAATTTGGAACTGATTCTCTGCCAAGTGTTGAATGGGTACATGAGAATTGGTCTAGTATTACGAGCTTAGAAGGTGCCACTGCAATGTGGAACGGGCGTCAGACCGTAGATGAGTTCAACGCGTCAGATGCTCCTCTTAAAGGATAATTTGACGTCATAAAACACAAAATGTGTGAACAAAAAAAGCGAGGAGCTTANTAAGCTCCTCGCTTTTTTGTTTGTTTAATTTCCCTAAGAAACTACACCTGACTCCCTTAAAGAGTCTATTCGACTNGAGTCATAGCCCAGGCCGGCTAANACCTCGTCTGTATGTTTACCAGGCTGCGGGGCGGTACTTCTGACAGAACCTGGCGTTTCCGAGAACTTTGGTCCAATTCCAATCTGTTCTATCGACCCTAAATTCTCATCCTCTACAGTGACAGTCATTTTCCGATGCTGCTGATGTGGGTCATGCAAAGCCTCTTCTAAGTTCAAGACTGGAGCTACGCAGAGTTCGATATCTTTCAACTCTTGGAACCATGTATCTCTATCTTTATTTTTGAACATCATGCGAAGATGCTCGGTGAATTCAGAATGTTTGCTTGTATCAGCTTCGTGTTCTATCAGGTCTTCCCTGCCTGATATTTGGCATAGATTCTCCCAAAAACGTGGTTCGAGTGAGCCAAGCGAAATATATTTCCCGTCCGCACATTCGTACACGTTATAGTGCGGTGAACCACCACCCAATCCTGGCATTCCAGGAACAGGCGAGGAGCCGCCCCCGAGTACCCCGCCACTTTGGCTAGCTAAAAGGTACAGAACATTGTCCGACATCGACATATCAAGGTATTGACCTTGTCCTGTATTTTGTCGTGATAATAAAGCACTTGTAATTGCAAAGGCCGTCATAAGTCCGCCACCTGCAAAATCCGCTATGACATTTTGAGGAATCGACAATGGTTGTCCCTCTCGACCAATCATTGCTAAAGCACCACCGACTGATATGTAATTAATGTCATGTCCGACCATGTCAACATATGGCCCAGTTTGTCCATATCCCGAGAGCGACGCATAAACTATTCGAGGATTGATTTCTGCAATGGTTTGGTATCCGACACCCAAGCGATCAGTGACCCCCGGCCTAAAGCCTTCTAGGAAAACATCAGCATCCTTGGCGAGGTCGTGCACAATTGCTTGACCTTCCTCGGACTTGAGGTTTACTGTAATTGACCGTTTGTTGCGCGATAACGGATTGAACGCCCTCCGTCGGTCCTGTGCTTCTTGCGAGCCTGGATCCCCGGCAGAACCCTGCACTGTTCCAGTTGGTGCTTCGACCATTAGAACATCAGCCCCTAGATCGCCTAGTAACATCGAGGCATACGGCCCGGGTGCTAGCCTTGATAAGTCAACTACCTTAATTCCTTCGAGTGCGCTCATTTTTTATTCTCCCTATGTGTCTCAGATATGTATAGTCCGTGCTTCAGTATATGAAGTAACTGAAAACAGTGTAGGTCGATCAGATTAGATTAATCAGCTAGACTCGATAACTGCGTGGGCCCGTAGCTCAGCTGGGAGAGCGCCACACTGGCAGTGTGGAGGTCATGGGTTCGAGCCCCATCGGGTCCACCATCTAAACCCCTTATATAGCAAGGGATTCCGTTTTTAACCCCTGTAACATATGTTCGGTAAGTGTGAAATTGGTCACAATTTGGTCACAATTTTCTAAAAATTATGCCAATTTGCCTATACAAAGATGGCTCTATTTTGCGTCTCTTCTGCGCTTCGCTCGAGCCCTGCAACCCTCGCCACAATACTCTCGACGAGGTGAGGCACCAGCCTTTTTAATGAGCTCTTGTCGGCAGTCGAACCCATTTTCATACTCAGCACACTACTAGTAATTTTTTTTGCTGTTCCCTTGATAGTTGCCATTCGGTATTCGGGTCGGGAGATTGAATCCTTGATTATTGAGCAGGTCATATGCTCTAGGGTCCATTAGTTGCAATTCTTCTTTAGAGCAGATGGGCCATTCGCTTTGAACGGATTCACACTGATCTGTATATTCAGGATCCAACGCTCCAATGTTTGCCATAAGAATCCAATAAAAATACTCATATATTTGACACACGTAGTCACAGGTGGGGTCGTAATAGTTATACCAGGATCCGTTCGGATAAGTGTCAGGAGGAAATCGGAATTGGCCACCCCGGGCGGTATCCATAGCTTCAGCAATTAGGCTTATTTCCGATGAGACCTGCTTCGTTTCAAAGTTAATCTGGGAGCCAAAATATTCTGGGTAGGTGCGATCCCAACCTTTGGTGATGATGTGCCATATTTCTTCAAGATTCGCATCCCAGTGTCCTGCAGTCTCTATTCCTCCAAATGCATAGTTATCGTCGAGGTACATGCTTGCTCCGAAAGAAATCTTTTCTTCGCAAAGTTCACTTCGGAAAAGTTGCTGATCGTTTTGTGTCCATAAGGGGACGACATAGTTCTCTTCA
>PBOW01000032.1 GCA_002725365.1 Chloroflexota bacterium
ACAGTCAGAGGCGTGGCGCTTGCACTCAGGGAAGAAACCTACGTCGAAGCAGCCATATCACTCGGAGCCAGCAATTCTAGGATTATGGCACAACATATACTCCCTAATCTATTTCAGTACGTGATTGTTTCTGCGTCGCTCTTTGTGGGAGCAGCAGTGCTTCTTGAATCAGTGGTGTCGTTTCTTGGATACGGCGTACAACCACCTAATCCCTCTTGGGGGCGCGAACTCAACGACGCCAGAGAAGAATTAGCGAGATATCCTCATCTAGCAGTTTTCCCTGGCCTTTTTATCTTCGCAACTGTATGGTCCTTCAATATGTTCGGAGATGCTCTTCGTGACAGGCTTGATCCGAGACTCAGAGGCTCTAATTAATCAGCTCGAGGGTAAACTAACGACCACACTCAAAAACTACCCATGACTTGAAATCAGCAGAAAGCACCTCGTCGTACTCGCAGTATTCACCCGTTATATCCCTTACTTCGTCCAGTAGTCCAAGAGCTATTCGTCCTTGCGACAACAGTAAGTATTGCAATTCACCGGTCTCTAAAAATCCACGGAGGATATCAGGCGGGAACATCAACTCCCGGCGGTACTCGTTCCAAACAGGAAGTATCGGTTCACCAGTGAAGGCTATAGCCTCTCCAGCGTTGTTCACTCCATCTATACCGAATCGATACTCTGCAGAAGAATCAACTGGTAGTTTCTCTAAAAACTTCTCAGCCGGCACACGTCTCCATGACTGATTTTGAGAGCCAGCATCCCAGGCAAATTCTTCGGTGGCATAAATGACTGGATTAGGTTGTGTAATCTGAGCCCGAGGCGAAAAAGACACTATCCACGCCGACGTCAGTAACGGAAAAAATAGGAATATTGAAAGGATCGGCGTGGCAATTTTGAGGTTAGTCATAGTCCGGAGCAGACCGAACAGAATATAAACGATTATGCCTCCGGCAAGAGAATATGAAAGCATCTCTCGTAGCACCGGATACTCTGTGGTNACTGCAAAATTATAAAGAAGTAAACAGACAAATATTAATGGGGCAATCAGTATTTTGAAAACACCGAAATACTCCAGGCCACGAACAATGCCTAACCCACCCATAATCGCGATGGCAGGTGCAAAAGATTCGATATAGTGTGCCGGCGCCCTGTTGGAAAAACTAAAAAGTACGAGGCCGGTTAAAAACCATGTCATCCAGAACAGGACGGGACCATTCAGTAACGAGCGGTTTGCAACTAATATTGACAGAACACCAAAAAGCCCAAAACACAGTGTGGAACCCAATAATGGACCATTCGCTCCCGAAAATAATCTGAACAATCCCGCATCCCCTACACCAAAAGCTGGAGCCCATATCGCTTGAAGCGCGGCACTGTATCGCGGCGCATCAGGAATCGACTGAAAGATAGTTACTTCTGAAGGGAATACTCTCTCAATCCCGTTATAGAAAATAGCCAGACTAATCGGGCTATTGTTTGGATCATTTAGGATCAGAGGACGGCTATCGACATTCGTAAGTTCAACCGCCACCATCCAAAGAGAAGCGCAGACTATAAATATGATTCCGCTACCAAAAATTAAGCCNGCTTTCTCAGCAAGCTGGTTCCTCCAGCGGACCATAATGTACACACCTGCTGCTGGCAGAAAAATAAGACCTTCAAAAAATTTAATATTAAACAGGACAGCGAGAGATATTGCCCAGATCAGCAATAATTTTGGTCTATTCTCTACGGAATAAACAAGAATCAAGGCACTCAACATTGCAACGAACATCAGGAGAGCGTCCATAGTGGAATCTCTTGATGTAGCAACTGACTCAGGGAAAATTGCCAAAACTATTGCCGCTATAGTCGCGACCTCAAGACCGAACCATCGGTATGCCCCGACAAATACCAACGGGACTGCTAAAGCTCCCGCCAAAGCAATCGGACCGATAAATCCAAATGCGTTTAAGCCAAATAGTTTTGTCGACAACACTTGCAACCAAAGTCCAAGTGGTGGTTTGTCGACTGCTATAGCCCCGCTGGGATCAAAAGAAGCGTAGAAAAAATTGTGCCACGATTCGCCCATTGATCTGATAGTAGAAGCATAAAATAAATTGCCTATACCCAAGTCTGCGAAGTGGGAAAACCGAAGCATCAGAGCAAGTAGTGTTACAAAAAACAGAGCCCAAAAAACTTTTTGCTCCAAAACCCCGGGGAAACTCATATTTCTCTCTTGCAATCTTTCACTGATCGAGTCAAGTAGTCGTTACCATACCTTGGGCAAGAGACTACTAATGAATAATTATCTTCCGTCATATCGCCAGATCATTGAATCCATAGGCTATTGGAAACTACCTATTTCCCTTGGACTGCTGACTATAGGAGTATACGGGGTTGTCTTGTATGGATTCGGTCTGCTGCTCTATGACATCACCAGCAGCACCAAGTGGACCATAAGCAGTATGTCTTTAGCAAACACCCTAGGTTCGATAGGAGGCGCAGCGTTTGGTGTCTTGGCGGGCATGTCCCTTCGCTGGATATCAGCCAGAGTTCTAATGTGCGCAGGGCTACTTGTGGGTTNAATTGCTATCTGGGCAGCAAGTCTTGCGACATCTCAAACGATCTTTATTATCTGCTGGACTCTCGGAGCCTCTACTTTACATGCGACGCTTTTTTATCACATCACAATGGCTTTAGTTGCTCAGAGACATGCGGAAGACAGAGCAAAAGCCTTCATGATTCTGACCCTCGTTGGAGGATTATCAAGCCCTATATTTATTCCGGTAGGTGGTCTCATATCTTCCCTTGAGGACTGGCGATTCGCTATGCAGGTGATGAGTCTCGGGGCAGTATTATTTGCGATCCCGGGTCTCATGACAGCTCCAACACGTGCAATAGGACAAGTAAACACTGAGATAGCTTCAGATAAATCAAACAGGTCAGGAAGCCTCACACGAACAATGTATCTACTTGTGTCGAACAGGCAATTGATATTTCTAACTTTGATATTCTCGCTCTACGGATTAGCCACGAATGGTATCCAATTTCACCATGTCGCCGCAATTCAAACGCTAGGCTTTAGTCTCTCAACTGCTGTTGCAATATCAGGTGCTCGAGGATTTTTGTCGCTCCCTGGACGGGCAGCTCTCGCCTTTATNGAAAATAAATTAGGTGCTAAGCGAGCACTGACCGGCGTATATCTGATGACTTTTATATCAACACTAGCTTTTTTATTAGAACCGTCACTAACTACCATGTGGGCGTTCGCGATCATCGGCGGGATCGCATTTGGTACCCTGCTTCCGTTACAGGGTCTTCTAGCATCGGAATCTATAGGGGAACGTAACTTTGAAGCTACGCTCGCNTCGCAACAGGGTGCCGTATCATTCATCGCATCCTTTGGGGCTCTAGGAATGGGCGCACTATATGACTTTACGTCTAANTATCAGACCGTGTTTCTCCTAGCCGCCGTNGTCCAGTTGGCGGGAATTATATTCCTCCAATTTTGGTCGAAACCTAGGACACAATCATAGGCCGGTCAGCGTAACTCTTTCAGTTCTTTCACAACTGNCGGAGACAAANTNGNCACTAAAACAAGTATTAATCCCGCCACCCAAAATGTGACGGATATACCGAATTGTTCGGCCATCAGGCCCATGAGTAGTGTCCCAATCCAGCCACACCCGATCGCGAGGTTCCACCCACCTAGCACTCGACCTCGCATATCTTTTGGAACAGCACCTTGCAAAAGTATCCACTCGAGTGAGTCGATCATTGCTCCGGCGGCCCCTAGACAAACAAGTATTATCAGNGACGCAAAAAAAATGGAGGAAGTTCCGAGAAGAATCTCCGATACACCCAGACATCCAACGGTAANCAGCAGCANCANTCCTTTTCTGGCATACCGGCCNTACAGAGTGATCAACAACATCCCAACAAGACCTCCTATGGCAGTTGCGGATACCAANACGCCCAGCCCTTCCGGACCGATAGATAAAAGCTCATCGGCTACCACAGGAAGAAAACCGTGGTAAGAAAATCCAAACATTTCTGCAAANGCCATCAACCCGATCAACGCTAGGACTACTTTGTTCNTCTTCATCATCAACACACCTTCGACCAAATCAGAAACAAATGAGCTCCGTGTTTGAGTCTTCCGAACCTGTGGATTAATCGAGGAGAAATAAGCAGCGGCTACAACTAGAGGGAACGCCCCAATCACAAAAATCCACTGGTTAGGAATTGTAGCCAACAGAAGTCCCCCACTAATCGCACCGCCAGCCCCAACAAGTCGCTGCCCTAAAGACGTGATCGTTATACCTCGTGACAAGCGATCTTCACCAACCACATCAATAGCGAGTGGTTGAATAACGGCCATCTGCAGGGTTGTACTCGTGCCACTAATCAGTGCTAAGACAAATAAAGGAAAAACAGAAGATTCATCGACAAAAAACACCCCTGCGACTACCAACATAGATATTGCCCGGACGAGTGCATTTATAGACAGGGTCCGCTGACGAGCATACCGATCAGAAATAACACCCAAAACAGGTCCAAGTATTAAGTTCGGACTGAATCGAATAGCCCAAGCAAGTCCAGTGAGAAAAGGAGAGCCTGTTATCTCAAGGACCAGCCAACCAACAATAGTCCGTTCGAGCCATTGCCCCATTGCAAAAAATACTGCCGCCGTCCACAAACGGCGGTATGAAGCGATCTTAAAAACATCAAACGTGTCGGCAGGGAACAGGCGGGGCAAGATAAGTCTGGCTCAATCGTCTTAAAGTACAACTACCGGCCACGAAACTCTGGTGTGCGTTTCTCACGAAATGCCGAAATACCTTCAGCGACATCTTCAGATGCAGACGCTCGTGCCTGTTGAAATTCCTCGGCGATCAACTGAGTACCATACTCCTCCGTTAGCCCTGTGTAGACCTGATCTTTAATAAGTCCGTACGCCACTGTTGGTCCCTTGGCCCATTTCTGGGCCAACCCGAGGGCTTCTTCTAACACCTTCTCGTCAGCTACTACTAAATCTGCTAAACCAGCCTGAAGTGCTTCATCAGAGTAAATACGAGACGCATCCCACAGCCATCTCAACGCTTTTGCCGGACCTACCAATCGCGGAAGCATCCAACTAACTCCATTGTCAGCAGCGAGCCCACGATCGGTAAAAGCGGGATAAAAATAACTCCCCTNACCCATCACCCGTATATCGCAAGCCAGAGCAATTCCAAAACCGCCACCCACAGCCGGGCCATTAACAGCAGCAATAACAGGTACTGGCAATTTATGAAACAATTCCAGCCACCCAAATCTGGGAGCTGGTCGCGACGGGAGAATGTCTTCACCGGACAATTTACTGCCAGAGCTCAAATCCGCCCCCGAACAGAAAGCCCTGCCTTCTCCAGTCACTACCACCGCGCGTATTTCAGCGTTATCACGAACACTTAGCAGAAGATCTCGAAACAAGATCTTCATCTCATCCGTAAGAGCGTTGAGNCGCTCAGGCCGGTTCATTGTAATAACCAGCGTGGAATCAAGTATCTCGCTCTTCAGCATTAAAGATGGAGTCTGGTTCGAGGCCATATCTGGATTATAGCGAAATCACCTGATCTGGAGCAGCGGGTCCTAAAGCAGCATATAAATCGGGGAAACAGCCCACGGCAACACCTTCGACCACACCACTCGGCTGGGCGTTCCCAGCTTCACCAGTCGCAAGGCCTCTCTGCAGCGCACATTGATCACACATCATTAGGAGCATTCCTTTTTCTTTAGCAATCTTGGCTAAACGTTCNCCTTTCGGGTCACCTTCCCTCAACATAAACGCGTTGTCGTCGAAGAAAAATATTCCNAGCACGTCTACTCCGTGTCGATCTTCCTCTAACTGAGGCANNATCATATCNCCTACNTTGTAATTGGCAGCATTANGNGTNTTNAAAATATAAGCAACTTTCACNNCANTATNCCTNTCTCTNTNANTTANNTAGNNTCTNNAANGAAGGTANCNANAAGNCNNCCAACGTTCAATCACNCGAACTGCCAATAAAAAACAGNCTNGCCNCCAATATGACAACACCACAGACTAATGTCCCAAAAGCACTCGATGTCCGGATTACAGGNTTNGNGTCNTGGAATTCTACTTGTCGACNAACANAGGTCTCAGNGAANATCTCTTNNCCATGTGAATNGNGACTGTCAGTNCTTGNAGGTCCAATAAATCGATATAAAATCAGGGCGGTGATAAAGGACATCACAGCAGCAACAATCAACAAGTAAAAGATGTCTACCATACGCGAACGATATCAGATCAACGAGTATATGAAACGAAAGTTGAATAACCTTCAAGGAGTTGTGGTATCTCTTCGCAACAAACAATTGAGGGGTTGTTAGAGCGCGACAAGTGACTTCGAAAAGTACCGGATAACCGTTCAACTCCTTGAAGGATTTTTACGCTGGCCGTAGCCAACATTAAACATAACTTACCCAATCAACAAAATACGATCTGTTAGATACCTAGCACACCAAATAGAATGCTCTTCGATGAGCAACGTTGACATCGTCTGTTGCCGGGTGTAATCGACGCAGCACTCTTTGAGTCCTTCAGATTACCGATACTTGGTGCATCCAAAATAGTGTGATAGCACAGTGGAGAGTATAGAAATCCATTCATACCCACAATCTAGCTTATCCTGCAGTGAGTCGACTAATTAAGAAAATTAAATTTACGTAAAGGGTTTAAAGATGCGGAANGCTGGCTTGGCTGCCTCATTAGTATGCGTTGTAGTAGTGATAGTCGGTTTATTACTTGCCATTGCTGGGAGCGACNACGGATATNTTCCTAATAATTCCCCTCGAGGCATTCCNCTTTTTGCATTGACGACAATACTGATTTTCGGTATCCAGTGGNTTCTCTTTGTGCCGGCGTATATTTTTCAAACTGAGAAATTTTTCGACCTGACCGGCGGTGTNACNTACGTCATNGCAATGATNTTNACCNTCGCNCTAGCAGAAAATATGACTTTGGTCGGATATATATTGGCNCTNATGATCATNGTTTGGGCNCTCCGGCTCTCGTCATTCCTTTTTTTACGAATTCGGCGCGANGGTTTTGANAAAAGATTCACCACNATCAAACCAAGTATGAGTCGATTCTTTATGACATGGAATCTACAAGGTCTGTGGGTTCTTTCGTGCTCGTCGCCTGCTCTTGCTGCAATTNCNGCGGNTNGTNGGGAGCTTGANATCACTCCGTACGCGATCATTGGGGCGCTGATTTGGGGAATTGGATTCGTCCTCGAGATACTTGCCGACGGCCAGAAAAAAAGATTTCGTGCCGACCCAGCTAACGAGGGTAAATTCATCACTTCAGGACTTTGGGCATGGTCGCGTCATCCCAACTACTTGGGAGAGATCCTTCTGTGGACAGGGATTCTAATCATGGTGATACCAGAACTTATCGGATGGCAATACATAACTGCATTGTCAGTGCCTTACACAATCTTCATGCTGACAAAGGTCTCAGGTATAAGAATGCTAGACGAACACGGTGATGCGAAGTGGGGAAGTGATAAAAAATATATCTGGTATCAAAAAAACACCCCTGCATTAATTCTGCGGCCACCCAAATCGATGGAAGATGACCTTTTGTAGTCGACTGATATGGAAACCAATCCTACAACAGTTTCGCCCTCTAGTTATGCCCACAAATGGAGATCATTCTTCCCCATAGGTCTATCTTTATTCACCAACGTACTCAGTATGACTATGGTGTTTGTCGCTCTTTCGGCTATCGCTGAAGATTTTGAAATCACTCTTAAATTAGTCTCTTGGGTAGTGATAATTGAATCGCTCGTATTGAGCGCATTGATCATGCCAATGGGTCGCGTTGGCGATATGTTCGGCTGGAAACGTATACACGTGATCGGTCTCCTATTATTTAGTCTAGGGGCCCTTAGCACAGGCTTAGCGCCATCATTTATGTTACTGATAGGTGCTCGCTTAATTATGGCTGCAGGCGGTGCGATGATTCAGTCTACACAGACCGCACTAGCGATAGCTTCTTTCCCTCCGGAGGAGCAAGGAACAGCTATAGGAAGTCAGAGTACGGCGGTCGCAATCGGTGGTTGCTGTGGGCCTATCGTTGCCGGACTTACTTTGCAGGTACTCCCGTGGGAAGCTATGTTCTTTATGCTTGTGCCCTTGAGTCTATTGACTGCCCTGTCGGCAATGATATTCATAGACACTTCTGTCCTAGCCCTTCGGCAATCAACNCTNGTACAAAAATTCGACTGGGGTGGNGCAGTATTATCAGCCTTGGCTGTGACGGTCCTNGTGACGCTCATTAACAACCCCATCNACTTATCGATCACATCCGGACTATTTGTCGGAGCTGCAGCTACGGTCGTGGTATTGTTGGTGCTTTTTTGTTTCTGGGAACTAAGANCGTCATCACCGATGCTNGATCTTCGGATGTTCAATAACCTGAATTTCGCTACTTCGGTCGCTGCGAGAGGGATTGGATTTATGGCCTCGACGACGGTGCAATTACTGCCACCGATACTNCTTATCAGCGTCAGNGGCATGTCCGCAGGGGTCGCGGGATTTGTACTCGTNCTGAATTTCCTAGGGATGGCTATTGCCTCTACAACTGCTGGNCGCCTATCCGATAAATTCAATCCCAAACCGTTCGCTGTGTTTGGATTCGTTTTATTGATAATTAGTACTATCTGGATGTCATTCGGNGACGCAAAACTCCCACTCTGGTTTCTTATGGGAGCTCTGATGTTGAACGGATTGGCGCTCGGNTTCTGGAATGTTCCGAACCAAGGACTCCTCATGGGAGCTCTCCCCAGTGCACGACTTGGAGTGGGAGGCGCTTTTAGTAATCTGACNAGAAACGTGGGTAATGTGACTGGACAAGCCGTCATTACCGCCATAGTTGTTGCCGCCATGTCAAGCAAAGGGTTCGATATCCCTTTGAATGAAATCGCCGACACACCTAGATCTGGTGAGGCATTTATACAGGGATGGAAATATGCGTTCTGGCTTGCCTCTGCTCTAGCTCTAGCCGGTCTGTTCGTTACTTTATTCACCAGAACTACCAGGCGGGAAAAATCAGTATCGGAAGACAAACACCAAACGGTACAAAATTTGATTCAGGAAGAAGTCGAGAGTCGTAATGGCAACGGCGAACAAGTTCCGAACATTTCAGGCTCGACTCCGGCTACCAAGACAATTGTTATGAGCTTTCCCGTCATGATTCTTGCGGTGATTTTCATGGACTGGATCTGGAGAAGAAAACATCCTGACAAAACTGACTACTGATCATGTAAGAATTGTTTTAAGAGACAGATGCCCAACCAAAATTAGAAGGAGGGCAAATGGAACGGCCCAGCGGGACTTACGGCGCATNGAAAGCCAGACTGTTGCACCGATTAGTAGTGGAATAAATGTAATCGCGTATGATTCAATTGGTGTGATCATATTAGTCCTTNCNNNAGAGTGTATGACACTCTATAGGAAGCCAATGATAGGATTCCTCAGTACGAATGGGAGATTCAACATGTTGTTCTTAGTTATTAGTACGCCGCATCCAACACGCCCGTCTGAAGTCAGAGAATACAGAAAACAGTACTGGGATTGGGCACAAAAACAACTAGATAGTGGACACATGCAGTCCGTCTATGCCAGAACCGGCAGAGGTGGAGTTGGAATATTTGACGTTGATTCAAATGAAGAGCTCCACTCCTTACTGAATGAGTGGGCAGAAATAATACCGGCTGAGTTTGAAATCTATCCGATGCTCAATCCTGAAGCTATAAAGTCATACCTCAATCAGTAGTCGTGTCTCCCCTAGTCCAACTCCCTAAACTGAGTGATGTTGCCAATGAAATAGCCTCGACCATGCTCACAGCCTGAGCCTTGTTCTTACCGGCTATGTCGAACGCTGTCCCNTGATCAACCGATGTCCNGATAAACGGAATACCTAGATTTACCGTGATACTGTTTTCAAAACCATACACTTTAATAGGTATGTGCCCTTGATCGTGATACATAACCAACACTACGTCATAGAGACCATCAATTGCCTGATTAAACACTGTATCTGCTGGTACTGGGCCAATAGCGTTAATTCCTAGTGTTTTGGCACGGTCNATGGCTGGAGTGATCTCGTCGTCTTCNGTCGTACCTATCAGTCCTCCATCACTTGCATGAGGGTTCAAAGCAGCCACACCTATCCGCGGAGATGTAAAACCCCACTTCAGAAAATATTGCTGNGTCAGTTCTAACGCGCGTAGAACATTCGCCTCTGTAACGTAGTCAGCCGCCTGCGAGACGGATAAATGAGTAGACAAATGCATACAGCGTAAATCACCGCTCACCAGCATCGTTGCCACGTACTCGGCCTGAGTGATTCTCTGGAATACTTCCTGATGACCCTTGTCCNCAAACCCAGCCNGNCGCCAAGCTTCTTTATTCACTGGGGCCGTAGAAATTGCGTCCACTNGTCCAGCTAGGGCTAACTGAGTAGCTGTCTCAACCCATTCGTGTGATGCACGAGCCGATTCCTCCGAGATNATGCCCNTGGGGAAANTCCTANCAGTGNACGGCGTACTCTCAAGAACTGAAATGCACCCCGGNTCGCTTTCGTCTTCGGGAATGTTGGTTACCGAACATGTAGCCACATCAAGTCCAACCTGCTCAATTGCCTGCCTCACAGGTTCGACCGCACCAATGACAAACACATTAGCAGACTCATGNACCTCAGCATTNGCCAGAGCTTTGACGACAACCTCTGGACCTACACCCGACGGGTCACCAAGTGTCACAGCTATTAATGGTTTCTTTGGCATCAATCTCTCCTATTCCAACTCAGAAGCAGTNTGCTCTGACTCGGCCAAAATTTCCTCAAACTGTCTTTCTTCACCTGTAGCTGTTTTATAGGCTGAATCAAAATTCCTCACATAATTGATAATCGTGGCGCATATGTCACAATCAAATTCAGCATGGAGAAGTTCCGTCCNGTCATACTCAAGTTCCCATAATAAATGGTTCTGGAGCAGTTCTATACGCCGCCTGTCTNGGGCACCNTTGATACTGAAGGNAGCCGGAGAGTCTGTCATAGATAAATTCCAATCCATCGAACTAGGCCATTTTGTATGTAGGTTACTTCCTAGAGTATTCGTGGGCTAGGATTTTATGTNGTAGAAATTTGCCGAGTTGTCTCTGGAGTCTGCAAGCCTTGACGAATTCAATTACAAAACTCAGGCTCCGNACTCTGTTGCCCTATTATCTGACGCTGTTTGTTCTTACATCTGGACTCGGAAATGTGATGGCGCTGATAGCTGAATTTCAGAATCAACTCGGCTTCACCAGTATGCAAATTGGGTTCATTATTGCCCTNGGTTTCTTCGGCTCAGGATTCGCGAGTATCATTCTTGGGCCATACGCNGATCGAGGGAAATCACCCNTTCTACTACGGGCCGGACTGGTCATGGGAGTTATATCCCTACTAATTCTCGCGGTCGGAACTGAATTATGGCAATTCATGGTCGCTCGGACCATATATGGATTAGCTCTTGGCACTGCAGCACCAGCAGTGAAACGATCCATTATTTTGATGGACCCGGACAACTTCGGAAGGAATCTTGGCCGATTAGGAGCTGTGGATGTGGCCGGATTTGCCGTAGGACCTTTGGTTGCAGCNATCTGCACAGCACTAGGTGATTTCCAAACAGCATTCTGGGTCACAGCGATCATGCTGCTTCTAGTCATCCCAACCGTTTGGCGAGCGAAGCCAGATCCGGGTAGACAGGATGCTGCAGGGAGACTCTCATTCTCTTTATTACGTTCGAAACAGCTAATCGGAGCGTTTTTCTTCGTGGCCGGGTATTGGATATGGATTGCTGCCTTCGAACCGGTGTGGGTGATGGAAATGAATGTCCGCGGGGCAAGTCAGTGGCAGATCGGACTGGCACTCTCCGTAGTAGTGATCCCAATTGCGGTCTTAGCCCCATTTGGGGGNTCTCTGGCTCAGAAGTATGGCCCTAGATTATGGTCGTGTTTATGCTTACTNAGTTGTGCGGCTTTCTGCATTCTTTTCGGTGTGGTTGAAGGATTGGTAGCACTCATTGTTGTAACGCTGATCAGTTCTTGTTTCGAAGGTTTGGGTTTTGCGTCTACCANCATNTTNGTGTCTGAATCCACTCCCGAGGATCGCCAGGCGGCAGCGCAAGGACTCGCGACGGCCATACANGTAGTAGCAGCGGGGCTAGCAACACTTGGTGCGACCGCAATCTATCAAATAACCAATGACACCGTCACTTGGTTCGTTGTTTCTGGGACGATTCTAATTTGCCTTGCAACCGGGTGGCTGCTAACTCGCGGCAACCTGAGTAGACGATCGNTCTCAGACTGGGAGTAGTTAATCTATTTTCTGTTTCGCAGAAAAACAAAGGCCATAATAAAAAGTATTGGTAGACCAAATAACCAATAGCGTAGCCTCGTCTGTTGCGTTCGTTCCTGCCGGACATGCTGATCCCTTGGAACGTCACTCCAGGTCTCGCTAGGAGTATCCATAATTTTTGCCGTTGGACGTGAAGAGGGAGCCAATCTGGAGGGTCGACTCGTTGCTATGGGTGCTACGACATCGTCTAAACCATCTTCAAGGTCAAGCGTTCGTGCCTTCACACCAATCCGTGCAGCCTGAGTTCTTGTTGCCAAAACCAGACTGACGAGAGCAAACACCGACACCAATCCATAGGCAACTTTTGTCCCTCGTAGAAAAGATTCCCCTGCAAGGAAATTATCGCCTACTTCACTCAAAGGGACATCAAATCCGCTGTTGACCATCACGATCGCCACCACAGAGGCCGATAATGCCTGCCCTACCACATTACCTAGATTTCGCGTCAGATTAGTAAATGCACCAATTATGCCCAATTCAGAGTCCGACACAGAACCAAGAATCACCGCATTATTGGGTACATTCCAGAGACCCATTGAAAGTCCGTTTATAAAAAGTATCAACCCGAGAACTGTGAGCGATGTCTCTCTCCCCACCCAGAGCATTGCCATTGAAGAAACAAAAGCTAAGAAAAAACCAGCTACTGCAAACGGTCTCGGGCCGAACCTGTCAGTCAATCGACCCGCAGCCTGCGCTGCGATCGCCATCCCAATGGAAGTAAGAAGTAGGATAGCCCCGGCTAATGCCTCGTTTAGTCGCAGTAGACTTATTAACAGGACCGGCACTAAAAACCGCATAGCTGTGGCTCCGCCAAATCCGAACAATCGTGTAATCACAGCCAGGCTAAAGTTTCGATTCCTAAACATTCTCAATTCGAGCATCGGAGCCTTGACTCGAAGTTCAAATAACACAAACGCCAAGGCTATAAGCGCAAAGCCAATACCAAGCAGCAGAAACTCCAGAGATACCCAAGACAGGCCCACCGGATTATTAATCACAAATACAAGTAACACGATCGCCCCAGCTGAGAGAAAGGCACCAACTTTATCGAATGGAGTTTTAGCGACCTTCGACATGTCACGGTCGGACCGTAAAAAAACAAGCCCAGCAACAAAGGCAACAGCTATGGGGATAAGCAGAATAATAAATATCCACTCCCAGGGAAGAAACTGCAACATAAAACCGGCAAAAATAGGACCAGATGCGCCTCCCAGTCCCACAGCCGTGGTCTGGCTTCCGATTGCCTTTCCCCGCTCGCTTTCGGGAAAGGCTGATACCACAATCCCTGTGCCGACTGATTGCCCCATAGCATTACCAACCGACGTCACTACTCGCGCGACGAGTAGAATCGAAAAAGATGGTGCAAATGCTGTCATGAGAGCACCAAGTCCAAACAGAAATAAACCACCCAAATGCAGTTTCTTGCGTCCTGCAATGTCTCCTAAGCGCCCCATAGGCATCATTAAATCGCTGATAACGACTGACTGAATAATCACGACCCAGCTGACCGTTCTAAGTGAAATATCGTAGTCATCAGCGATTGCTGCCAGCGCTACAAAGGTCATCGAGAAACTCATAACGGATGTGAAGAGCGACAGACCAACCGCGGCGAATACTCGCCATTTATACGGGAATCTACCCGAATCGTTAGTCACTATAGGTGCTTGGATAACTCTACTCATACTTACTTGATCATCCAATTGGCATGCGGCATATTGCCTGATCTGATAGCTCTCTCAACGCGGTAAACTATCGCAACCCCTCCGATGCAGAGTAATCCCCAACTGAGCTAACGAACAAACCAAATACCACAATTTCAAGCACGTTGATAGGCAACAAAGCTATCTACGCAGTGCGGGTGCCTGTATCGGACTAATACTGAATTCACAACAGCAACGAATACGTCTTACAGGTTAGTCAATCGTTACTGACGGGCAACTGGTTGGTCGTCTATCGAGATCCTCTAAGACGTGGATCCAGAACATCTCTGATCGCGTCTCCGAACAGATTGAACGCCACTACAGTAAGGGACAGGGCAGCACCAGAAAATACCGTCATCCATGGGTGAATATCAATCGATGCTCGTCCTTCATTAACCATACGACCCCAAGAAATCACACCCATCGGCCCAACTCCCAAGAAGGATAATGACGCTTCAAACAAAATATATGCGCCTATTCCAATCGTGAATGAAATAATCACAACTGATCCTATGTTCGGGAACACATGACGGAACATAATTCTGCTATCACTTGCTCCAAGAGCAGCGGCTGCCTCGACAAATGTGCTTGCCCTTATTGCCAGCACAGCTGATCTGATCAGTCTCGAGGTGATCGGGAGTCCAATCACACCCATAGTGATGATGACATTAGTAAGTGAAGGTTCAAACGTTTGCCCAACCAACAGCAGAAGCACAAGTGAAGGCAAGGCTTGCAACGTGTCAATGACGCGCTGAACAAGTAAGTCAAGCCAACCAAGGTAATAACCACACACTCCTCCGACAAAAATACCAAGTCCAACTGCAAGAACAGAAGCAATAATCCCCACGGCTAGCGATGTTCTTGTCCCATATATAATCCTCGCGAATATATCTCTCCCAGCTCGAGTTGTTCCAAACCAATGCTCAGAGTCCGGCTGTTGAAGCTGAGCCACAATCATCGGTGAGCCTGCGTTTGAATTCTTCGCCAGATCAGCAATACTTGGATTTGTTTTATAATCGGGATTTTCTGACTGGAAAGTAAAAGACGGGTCATATCTGGATAGGAAAGGTGCAAATACAGCCACAATCACAAGTACCAAGATTATAGTGAGACCGAC
>PBOW01000087.1 GCA_002725365.1 Chloroflexota bacterium
AGATAACTTATATATGATGGGTCACAGTGGTTATTTAGCTGTAAAAAGACGAGCCTTGATATATAGTCTAAAAAGCTTAAAGGTTGAATTTACTTATAACCAAATAGATGACTTCATGGAAGCTTATCAATATTTATCTCCGTTCCCCGATGCAATAGAAGGATTAGATAGACTAAGCGAAAAATATAACCTTGTAATGCTTTCGAATGGGGAGCAAAGTTACCTAGAGTATTTAGCTAAGAACCGAATTAAACGTGACTTCCAAACTATTTTATCGGCAGAAACAGTGGGACAATTTAAACCCCACCCTGCGGTCTATCGTTTTGCTGCTAAAGAGTTAAACCTTGAACCAAGACAGATAATGATGGTAGCCGCACATTCATTTGATATTTTAGGAGCAAGAATCAGCGGCTATCGAGGAGCTTATGTTAATAGATACGATTTGCCATACGATGAATCAGAATTTTACAACTTATACATGCCTGACTATACGACAACAAACTTTCCTGAATTATGTGATCTACTAGGTGTCTAAAAAAACTATCCGATAGGATGTTTTCAGATCTGTCTACCAATATAAGTAGTTTGAATCCTCGAGATTGCTATATTTTTATAAATATTGCCCACTTTTGGGGTTCACGCTAAGAGCAGCGGATTCATACCGCATGATAATCCCGCATATATATAGGCTTTCGAGAAGTATGGTGCCCTCGGGAGGATTCGAACCTCCGGCCTAGGGTTTAGGAAACCCTCGCTCTGTCCCCTGAGCTACGAGGGCATTGTGCAATGCCTCTGGTCAGTCACCCTTGCTCGTGAAGTCCTGTTCGATCACCGCGTCCCACAAACTGACCTGGGGATGACCCAATAGTAATGGAGTGGTAGTGCCACCACCACGATGGCTCTGAACGAAGGCTTCACTCTGTGTCCACGATTCAAAGTCTCCCTTTGATTCCCAAATCGTGTGAGATGAGTAGTTTAGTCCTTCTTCATCATCTTCTCCACGAAGAAGAGAAAAGTGAATAATACCGGGGACTTCGTTGAGATAGCTGTCTCGACCTTTCCAGGCGGCCTCGAACGCGTCGCCCGAATCTTTCTTTACTTTGAATGCGTTCATCGCGATAAACATAGTACTTTCCCGTCTGTAGATTTGGTTCAATGCTCTTATGTTATTTCGAAGTCTGCAAGAAGTTCTCGCCATTCTCCGGCTGACATACCTACGTCTTCACGAGTGACTTTCTGGCCTTGAAGCATTCGTTTAATTGCTTCTTTTCCGGCGGCCGATAGCCCGATACCACCGACTCTATATTTTGCGAACGAATTGTATACAAGTGGTACCCATAGTTTCACAACTTCGAGCAGTAGATCTGCATACACTCTTATTTCATATTGCGCGTGGGAGTCAGTGCGGAGTGCCAGAAATCCTAGGAGGTTGTGGAGATCTATTTTCCAATACCACTGGGTATAGAAATTTAATGAAAGATTCATTCGTGCCAGTTCACGGGCTATTCCGTCCTTATCTTCGTCGATGATTTCACCTGAGCTATCAGTGTTTAGGAGAATTTCATAGTCGTCGTACGCACGGGATGCGTCGGTACGGAGTAGTTCTTGTACAAATAGTGCCTGCTCTTCGTTAATCGGCTCATCGGATCTGCCTTGCTTGAGATCCTTATTTTGAGCGGCCAGAATTTCTGTTTCAGGGATATAAAATTCACGATCGAGGATCGAATACCTTGCGGAGATCTCGTTCACGTTAGCAGTACGATGTCGTATCCATTGCCGCGCGACAAAGATGGGCAGTTTCACATGTACTTTTAGCTCGCACATCTCAAAGGGCGTTGAGTGATGGTTCCTCATCAGGTAATTAATGAGTCCCTGATCAGTATTTACCGTCCGAGTACCTTTGCCTGTGGACACGCGTGCAGCTTGTACCACAGCTCCATCATCACCCATGTAATCTACGACGCGTATAAAGCCATGGTCCAACACGGCCATCGGTCGAAATAAAATTGATTCGATTCCTGAGCTCACACTGCGCATAGTGGGAGTTGTATCAGCACGAAGCTCATCGGCATCTACAGACATTTGAGCAGGCAAATCAGTTTTACCTCTGTCTAAGCTGTCAGCAATTAATTGTGACTCATTTGGTTCCAACTTATTGCACCCTTTCCGACTGACTCATTTCTTCCGTTTTCCGAGAAAGAATACGACTAGAGCAACAATAGCAGCTGCACCGGCCGGCGCGGCATATTTTGTGAAGCGAGTGATTTTATTGTCGACTCTGCCTATTTTCAGCACTGCATCTGGGACTAATCTGGTGACGGGTACATTTGTTGTTTTTGCTTGTGGGCTGGGATCGGAGGGGTGCTCAGTCATTTTCCGTTCTTGAACAGGTTGAGGAGTCAGTTTCACTTCGAGTGATTTGTGTGACCCGTTCAGGCCGTATGATTTTTTTCCACTTTCTGAGTTCATACCCTGTGATAAGTCGACTACCCCATAACCGTCTTTTCGACTCGAGGTTCGATACCCGCTGGACGTAGAATTCGGGTCAACTATGGACGGTATTGTGGCACCATTGCTGCCAAAAATTCCGTAACCAGTATGTCTCTTTCGTTTTGATATCAATTTCTGTTTATGCCAAGTCTGTCTTGATGTTTTTTCTGTTAAAGATGCTGAACGAGGGGGTGTGATTGACGGTGCTAAGTCTTCATTTGTTGCAGGCGTGGTTGTTTGAGTACCAGTGGTACCGCTGGGCACCGTGGATATGTGTAGAGGTCGGAAAACAAAGCCCGGTTTCGTCAGCGCGAGAAGAACCATCGATCCGGCAACACAGAGTCCAAGCACACTGAACAGTGCCAGAGATCCAATTGCATCCGCCACGACTCCAAGAGGGAAAGACATGACACCCACTGTGGAGAAAGAGAGCATAAATAGACTGAGGACTCGACCATAATACTTTGCGTCGGCGGTCATTAGCATCATCGTGCTACTTGCCGTCATATAGAATGCGGTGGCTCCTCCCACAAGAGTGATTCCAACCACCGCACCTGCAAACCCAAATAACTGCGACCCGAACGTCATGGTGAAGAATCCGACTGCTGTCACCACCCCAGATACCCACTGCATGAGAGGTTTTCTGTCCCACTCTGCCAGCCAAGTAATCAGGAGCGAACCGATCATGGCACCAACCCCAGCCATCGCAGTAAGTTGACCCGCCTTCGCTTGCCAATCAGTTTCACCAAGGCCAGATTCGACGAACCCGGCTATGAGATTCTGAAAGGGTTGAGCGAAGACAGTCAGGACCAACATTAGGAACATTACGAGTCGGAGGGTTGGTGTTGTGGCTACATATTTCAGCCCGTCGCCTATATCTGACCATAGTGCAGATGGTGTCATCTTGGCCGCGCTTTGCTCATCGTTAGTTTTTGGTTGGGCAAGTGCAGACGGAACTCCAAGAAGTGGTAACACCGAAAAGATGCCGAGGAGACCGGATGTGAAATAGCCCCACTCATAACCAACATCGAATCGATCGCCCATGTGCGGCAAGATTTCAATAATTGCGACCCCGACCATCGGGCCCGCAACTCGCGACATATTCATTGCCATGTTAGAGACAGCGATGGCGCTTCCAACTCTGTCTGGTGTAACTACTGCCGCCATGAGTGGCATTCTTGCCGGCATTCCGATCGAGATAATGCTTCCTTGGGCGATGCCCAAGAGCAGTAATGAAAGAACACTGATGTCCTCAGTAAGTATTAAAGCCCCGGTAATGACATTTAGAGATCCCATACTAGTCATGGTTAAAATAGTCAGGGTCCTCTTATTGACTCGATCTGCAATTGCTCCACCGGGCAGTGTGAAAATAATCATTGGGATAGCTGAACTAGCCATTAGCACGCCTGACAGTGTGAATGATTCAGTAAGCTCCCAGGCTACCAACGCGAGAAGTACCATCTGTATGTTCATACCGAAAAATGAGCATGTTGAAGAGATGAATAGTTTTCGATAGTTCGCAACTGATAGCACAGAAAGAGTGGTCATGATTGACGGCTTGCTACGAGTTGTCGTCATAGGTGACCTCAGAGAAGTTGCGATAGCGTTTGCATAAGTTAAAAGGTTCGCAGGTATTCGCGAATCTCCTGACTTCGAATACACTCTAGAATAACGCTCTGGTAGTTAACGAAAAGTAGCTGTCAGAGTCGGTATCTTTGGGGGTAGCATGGCGTCAGCACTAGGTGATATAAAAATACTCGATTTGACGGATCCGCTCGGCCACTATGCAGGATATCTGCTAGCAAACCTTGGGGCTGAAGTAACCAAGGTTGAACCACCAGGCGGAGATCCGTCTCGTAGATGGGAGCCTTTACTCCCGGACACTCCTGAAATCGAAGCCGGTATGCAATTTCTTCTGATGAATGTTGGAAAGAAGGGGATCACTCTGGATATTCGTGCCCACGAAGGGAAAGATACATTTCTTAAACTACTAGAGGAAACCGATGTATTACTCCAGTCATGGTCCCGTGAAGAGGCATCCGCGCTCGGCTTCGACTCAACAGAATTACGTAAGCAATTCCCTAATCTTATTAATGCTTCCGTGACCGGATGGGGGTTATACGGGCCATACGCGTCGCTCGCGTATTCGGATATTGTGTCACTCGCGATGGCTGGCGTAATGAATCTTTCTGGTTTTGCTGAAGGGCCTCCAACACAGCTGCCGGACAATCAAGGTTTCCATTGTGCTTCACTCAACTTGGCAGCAGGAGTAGTGGCGGCAATATTGGAGCGAGACTCTTCAGGTATTGCTCAAGACGTTGAAGTGTCTATGCATGAGTCATTACTAATGGCAGAAGAAACAGCCATGCAAACTGCTGATATCCGTGGTATCGACCGAGAAAGAACCGGCGGTACAAGCGGCGTTATCGGGATCAAATTGCCCGGGATGGGTTTGTATTCTGCCGAAGATGGATGGGTATATGCCATGGCAGCCGGGATTGCGGGTGCCGGATTTGCTGGATTATTGGAACTAATGGATCTTTTGGGTGACTCTATAGCGGATGAACTACGGCAGGAGCCATATGCCTCGGTGATGGCAGAATTTTCCAACAGTGCAGCGGTCTTTCGACTATTAGGTGATCCTGAAAAGCTGAAAGAAATTGAGGATGTATTCGCCGAGGCTGATGTATTGGTGACGAGGTTTTTCCAGAAATACCCTAAAGAACAACTCTATGTGGAAGGCCAAAAGCTGCGACTACTGATTGGACCTGTGAATGGGCCAAAGGAATTGTCAGAAAGTGAGCAGCTCAACTACCGGAACTGGTTCCGGACGGTAAGTGATCCTGGGAGAGGACGGGAGCTAAGATATCCCGGCGCCCCTTGGCAACTTGAGGCAACTCCCGCGATACTGTCTCGGCCGGCACCACTTCTTGGTGAGCATAATGAGGAAATGTTCACAAGTGTTGGACTGACAGAGTCTGACCTAAAAGCATTGAGTGAAAATGGAGTGATTTAAATGAGCAATGTAAGTACTAAACCTCGGCCTCTCGATGGACTGAAAGTTTGTGACGCGACATGGTATGGAGCCGGTCCGATTGCAACGAGAGCTTTGGCAAATCTAGGTGCTGACGTCATTCGAATTGAGACAGAGAAACGCCCAGATGGCCTCAGGATTGCTCAGCCAAAGCCCGAAGGTGAGGAGAGCCTCAATCAGAGTGGCTACTACAATAATTTCAATGCTGAGAAGCGATCTATCACTATCGATTTGACCACGGAAAGAGGTCATGAACTTGGGATTGAATTAGTCAAGTGGGCGGACGTGTTTGCCACAAATATGACTGCTCGGGCTATTCGGCAAATAGGATTCACTTGGGAGAATGTTCAGACGGCCAATCCCGGTATTATCGGTCTTTACGAGCCGATGCAGGGGATGACTGGACCGCACTCAGAGTTCCAAGGATTTGGAGCTCTTTTGTCAGCTATTTGCGGTGTCAATTATTTAGCTGGAGACGATAACGAGCCACCGATCGGAGTCGGTACAAACTATACGGACTATGTTATCAACCCGATTCATGCTGCAGTGGCGGTTATGGCAGCCGTGCGGCACAAGCGTCGCACAGGCGAAGGTCAACTTATCGATATGTCACAATTGGAGTCTTCGGTTTCAGGGATGGCAGGAGCACTTTTCGCCTGGGATAACGGACAGACGCCATATCAGCGCACGGGGAATAGAGTGCCGTACGCGGCTCCTCATGGTGCTTTTCTCGCCAATGAGGTCGGAGACCGAGCTGATCATTGGGTCGCGTTGGCTTGCATGACTGATGATCATTGGGTCAGCCTGACTGAAGTAATGGGATCAACCGAACTAGCATTGGATCCACGATTCCGCACTTTGGAAGATCGAAAGAGTAATGAAGATAACTTGGATAATATTGTGTCTGGGTGGATCAGAGATATGAATGCTCCTGACGCTATGAATAAGCTCCAGTCGGCCGGTATTCCGGCTGGCATGGTGCAAAAAGCGTCCGAGGTGTTGCGTGATCCGCATCTTGCTGCCAGAGAATTTTATGCTTATCCAGATCATTCAGAGGCGGGGAAAAGAGCATACGATGGTGCAGGTTTCAGATTATCGGAGACCCCTCATGAAATCAGAGGAGCAGCTCCTTTGATTGGTGAGCATACATGGGAGATATGTGAAAGTGTTCTCGGGCTTCAACCTGAAGAAATTGGTAGTTTGATGGCAGAACAAATTCTCTATTAACCTTCTTTGGAAGAGACTTGAGACTTGCCGCCACGATGCAGGAAGAGTAATCTCGAGTCATCGTCAAGCGTGAGGTGTGTAATTGTCTTACAAGATCGTAGAAACCTGTATCGGGTGCACAGCCTGCACTAAGAAATGTCCAGTTGAGGCTATTTCTGGCGTTAGAAATGAACTACACGTGATCGATGCGGAGCTGTGCATTGACTGCGGGGCTTGCGGGGCAGTCTGTCCGCCCGAGGCAATCTTGGATGAGTTGGGTGACATTGCGAGAACATTCCCTCGTCGAGAATTACCTCTTGCCAAGGTGGTTGAGGAAAACTGCATTGGCTCAGGCTGTGAGTTGTGTATAAATATTTGTCCCTTCGATGCCCTTTCATTGGCAGATACTCCAAACCACGGTGACTACTATGGAATGGCAACGGTAGACGATCGTAAATGTGTCGGCTGTCGGCTATGCGAACAGGCATGTGGGTGGAGCGCTATATATATCGACCCGCCTCGAGAGATGCTCAAGAAGATGGTATACCCCTTGGAAGTTCTCACACCTAAAAAAGGTAAGGCTCTTCAGCGTTAGTAATGCTAGGTTTCCTAGCTTCACATAGTATTCGAGTACCATTGAATTAAAGGAGTAGGAACTGCTCGTGAGTAATCCAATTATTGGTGGACACGTTTCGTCATCTGGCGGGATTTTTTCCAGTGTAGAGCGCGGTGAGAATATCGAAGCCGAGGCTATACAAATATTTTGTTCGGCACCTCAGATGTGGCGTGCAACGAAACACACGGACGATGCGATCGAGAAATACCGGGAAGCCTTTAAGAAATCAAAACTTTCTTCGGCATGGATTCACAATATTTATTTAGCGAATCTAGCGACCGACGATAAAGCTATGCTCGGAAAATCAAAAAACTCTATAAAGAATTCGTTGAGTATCGCGGATCAAATTGGCGCTACTGGCGTGGTATTACATACCGGATCTCACAAAGGGCGAGGATTCGACGCAGTTTCGTCCCAAATAATTGATTCACTTCAAGAGATTCTCAGTGACACACCTAAACCTCCAGTGCTGGCGCTGGAGAATATGGCCGGTCAAGGCGGGGGTATTGGTGCATCATTGTCTGAGCTGGGTAAATTGATAAGAGGTGTGAAGTCAAAGCGTATGGCTGTGTGTTTGGATACTTGTCACGCCTTCGCTGCTGGCTATGACATCCGAGATACGAATGGAGTGGATGCTCTGTTCGAAGAATTCGAGGCAGAGATAGGCTTGGACCGATTAGCTGTGGTGCATGCAAATGATTCTCTTATGGATCTTGGAAGCAACCGGGACCGTCATGAAAATATAGGTCAGGGGTTTATTGGCGATGAGGGATTTCGAGCCCTACTCACTCATGAAGCTTCGGCCGGAATTCCATTTTTGCTCGAAGTCCCAGGATATCCTTCAGAAGATGGCGGCAAGGGTGAAGGTCCTGATATAAGGAATATCCGACATCTCAAATCACTTCGGGACGGATGATCTACGAAGGATTTACCTGACGAGGGAAACCGGCCATGGCCCGAAATTCGTCTTCCCAGTAGAGTATTTCTCTGATTAAAAACTCTGTGATGGCTCCTTCTTTAGTAGGGATATCTGGATCTTCCTCAAACTTTGCATATAGCATTTTCGCCATAGAAGCGTGCGACATGAGTGGCTCATTGTTTTCCTCGCGTATTACGACCTCAGTCTCAATTATTAAGTCGCATAGCTCGGATGGTATAAACCCGTTGAGATCCTCAGATGCCATTTCAGCGATCCAATCCGCCCCTTCTTGTAATGTCGTTTTGTCAATACCTTCGTCAGCCATTGAACTGTCTCCAATTTTTGATGTTCAAGAAGTAATATTAGACTAACTTCGTTGTATTTTTGGATCGACCTTGGGAGAAGCGAATGAGTAATGTCAAAATTTTGCGCTTGAAGCAGGAGGCTCATTTGCCCAGCAGAGGATCTGCAGCTGCTACAGGTTTTGATCTCTATGCTTGCATGGATGAGCCCGTTGTCCTAACTGGTCAACCGCAGTTGATTCCGTGTGGAATAGCAATTGCTTCACCTGAAGACATAGATACTCAAATCAGACCGCGCTCTGGATTGACACTTAAGGGAGTTGTCGCGGCTTTCGGGACCATCGATGCTGACTACCGAGGTGAATTATTCGTGACGATGTATGTCCTTCCTGATTGTGATGAACATGTGGTGCATTCTGGCGATAGAATCGCGCAGCTTGTTTTTTCGACTTTGCCGAGAGTAGTTACGACAGAAGTATTTGATCAATCTGATTTGAGCTCGACTGCCAGGGGCTCGGGCGGACATGGCAGTACTGGTGATCGATAGTGGCTCTTACTAGATTCACTTAGGCAAGAAAAAAGCCTGTAGCTTTCACTACAGGCTTTTCCCTTTATTACACATCTGCCGTGCGGCGGGGGTACGTATTTGCGGCAGATGTAGTAACCCAATTTAAGAACGAGATTCTTACGAACCTCAGTCAACTATTAAGTTTGTGTAGTCCCTCCATCTTTCATAAGAATCGTGTGATACAACAAAGCAGCTCCCACACCACCAATGATTGGTCCAATCCAATAGACCAAGTGATTTCCCCAAGTTCCACTAATCAGTGCGGGTCCTAATGCTCTTGCTGGGTTCATGGCTGCACCTGTTAGGGCACCACCGGCCAGTATGTCCATCGTTATAGCGAGGCCGATAGCCATCCCACCTAGGGCGGGTCCTCGTGAATCGACTGCAGTGCCGAATATTACCAACACTAGGAAGAAGGTTAGTATGGCTTCGATGGCCACGCCAGCGGTGAAAGAGATCTGTGAGTCAAGTTCTGGAGTACCCAATGAGGAAGTGATTTCAAGCAAGCTAGCTGGCAACAGTAAGTTTATTGCTATCGCTCCGACTATCCCTCCAAGCAGCTGAGCCAAAATATAGGCAACTGCCGGAATGCTTTCAATTCTTTGTGTTACCCAAAATCCTATGGTGACAGCAGGATTAAAATGTCCACCTGATACATGTCCAAAAGCTGATGCCATTAGTGCTATAGCTAGACCGTGTGCTAACGCGATTGCGATGAGGTTGCCAGTGATGATGATCGAGGCAACGCCAACAAATACGAGCGTGAAGGCACCGATGGATTCAGCTAGCAGGCGCGGCACGAGTGATGTTTGCGGCAATCGTCTTTCCTCTGAATGTTTCGTGTTCACAGTCGTTGTATGGAAGTATCTTGGTGAACGAGTAAAGTGTCAAGCTGCTTATGCAGCTGAACAGTTAAGATTGCATAATTGCTCAGATTTATCGAGTTACGATCTGCGGCGTGTGAGAGTGGGATACTGAGCAAAGTAATATGCTCCGGCAGCGATTAAAAAAATGGCACTGAAGAATATGAATATCCCGTCATAGTGTTGATAGTGGTCGTACCAAATTCCAACTAATACCGGTCCAATTGCATTCATTCCTAATTGGATCGGTTGCATGGAGCCGCGGATTTTTCCGACGTGAAGGCGGCCAAAATAATCAGCATGGATAACTTGCATGAAGGTCACATGGGAACCGAACGCTATACCATTCGTCACCGCATAGATTAGACCTGTAGTAATAGTGTCGCTGCGCCCGAGTAGTTGGATGGTGACCGACATCAAGAGGAGGGACACGATCATCGTTTTCCGCATCGTTATTCTTTGAGCGATGAACCCTCCCACGATGGCCCCGACAGCGCCTGTGGCAGCCCACGTGAGCATCACCAAGCCGGTTTCTTTGGCGTTGAGGCCGTTCTCAACTAGGCATTGGATTTGATGGAAGTTGATCGCACCGCTCGTCATCATAGTGAGGCTCAGTGCAGCGCCAACCAGCCAATACGATCGCATCCTTAACGCGGCACGGAGTGTGATTGCAAGTTGTTCTGTTAAGGTGTCCGTTTGTGAACCCGCTGATTCACTCGTGGGTCGCCCCTCTAAGTTGTGCGACTCCTTATGCACTCCGTCAGGGAGTAGGCCGACATCCTCAGGGCGGCGCCTAGTGAAAATTACCGCAGGAAGAAAAGAGAGACCTAAGAGCACACATAGAATAAGCCACGCTTGTTCCCATGATCCAGTAATGTCAATGGTTAGAAGCACGATCGGTGGCAGCGTTGCCATGCCTATCCGTTGTCCTAGTCCGACGATACTAGCCGCAAAGGCTCGTTTCTGTATGAACCAGTTCGCGATCGTGACGTACGAGCCCGGTTGCATTCCAGACATGGCGAGGGCACGTCCAAGACCGTATAGGAGTACGAGCTGCCATAGGCT
>PBOW01000088.1 GCA_002725365.1 Chloroflexota bacterium
ATCGTCATCATCATGCTTTTTGTCATCGTCGTGATCGTGGTCATCATGATCATCGTCATCATCATGCTTTTTGTCATCGTCATGATCGTGGTCATCGTGATCATCGTCATCATCATGCTTTTTGTCATCGTCATGATCGTGGTCATCGTGATCATCGTCGTCATCTTTGTGTTTGTCGTCATCATGGTCATCATGGTCATCATGGCCGTCCTCGTCTGGCCAGCCTCGCAGTTCAATACCAGAAGTTAGGACAAAGTAATTATCCGAGTCGACGATCCATTCGTCGAGGCCTTCACCTATTCCGAACACGATTGCTGATTCGCTGATTGCCCTTTGTACAGACGGAGTCATATTAAATGTGTGTGGTGACTCGCCCGGTGCCAATAGAAGGGATACATCGGCTTTATCCCCAGCGATCTGGCGAACGATGTCATATACCGGGAATATGGTGCCAGATAGCGCTAATTTTGTTGTCGTTTCAGTACTGGAGCTCTGTGATTCGGACGAGCTCGAGCTCTCCGAGTCAGAGCAACCCACTAGTGCGAGTGCGACTAGCGACGCAATTATCGCGAGTGTCGTTAATTTTGAGAAACGTAACCATCGAGTGCTTAAACAACTCAGCATAATTATCCAATCCCCCTGCATACTTTTTCACTAGACATAATTTATTAGTGAGAATGATTCTCACAGAGCATTGAGACTATCTCTCAATTAAGTTTCGTGCAACTGTTTGAGAAATATTCTCAAACAGTTGTGATTTAGCAAATGGAAATAATTTGTTTTGACGGGCCGTGCGAGCGGCTATTTATATATTCGGATTAGAAACACCGTAAGGGTCGTAGTTTGGGATAACACCAAGCTGTTTTGCTGATACAGCTCCTTGTATGTAGTGGTTCCAGTCATGAAAAACATAAAAATTCAGCCACTGCAGCCCTCTCAGATCGCCAAATACTGGGTGATGCAGAGTCGAATTATTCAATCCGAATTGGTCCGCATAGGACCCCAGACCCTCGAAAAATATTTCATAAATATCGCTTTGTAGTCCCAGTAGGCCCGCTTTTGCCATCTGACCGTCTGGCGACGGGATCGTCTCAAAAATTTTGGGTGAATCAGATTCTACTTTCGCACCGAAAAGGGTGATCAGGTCGAATCGAGCTTCATTTAGGGGTCGCAAGATATCAGCGAAATGGTAAACGTCGGACTGCACTAAATGCTGGAATGTCTCTATAGAACACCAAGACTCCTCGTCAGGTTTCTGGGTTAGTTCTGGAGCGCCGCAGCCATTCAATAAATCGAGGAAAGGTTTTCGGGCGGCAGTTAGTATTGATTTGTATTCTTCGAGCTCCATATTGTCCCCGGCTCTGTCTGCAGACTATGACACTTTAGGCGCGTGCTCTACATTTTACTGTACGCTCAATGAGTGCAGTTAGATGCATTCACCGTCGCAGTAATTTGGATGTAGTATGTCTTTGGCACCCTCACCTGAACGCTATCACGGCCTGGACGCTCTGAGAGGGATTGCCATGCTGCTGGGTATAGTCCTCCATGCGGCAATACCCTATTACCCAGATTTGGCGATGTGGCCGAAAGACACAAATTCGTCTGAGATCATTGGACTGATCTTCGATTTCATCCACATGTGGAGAATGCCAGTGTTCTTTATGCTGGCTGGATTTTTTGCCAATCTGATTATTAGTCGCAAATCATGGCAGGCTTGGTGGCTAAACAGGTGGCTGCGTCTTGCCTTTCCGACGATTATCTTTTTCCCGTTGATCGGGTTATCACTGCCCTGGATTTTCGAATATGGCTGGAGCGGGGATGTCCGTTTTTTCTACTCGAACGAGGGTCAGCCCCATCATCTGTGGTTCCTCTGGCACTTGATGATATTTGTGGTGCTCACAATGTTATGCAGCGGGCCCTCGGTGGCTTTGAGGAGATTGTCCGAGGTAATTGATGGAACTCGAATTGAGTTTATTAAAACGAGTCTGGTATGGATTAAGGATTTGGCCGCAGGTATATTTTTCAGGCCAGTGGTTCCTATAGGTTTTATTGTTCTTTCTCTGATTATCAATATTTCTACTTGGGGTGAATTGGTCGAAAACCCACTAGCCAGTGGACTATATTTTGTACTCGGCTATGGCTTGTATACGAACAATAGACTGCTTTCGATAATAATTTCCCAGTGGCCTACATATGCACTGACGGGTTTGCTGTTGTTTTTTGGCTATTCTGTATTGGTTCTAACAGATCTCACTCCTGGCTATGACGGGTCTGATTTGGACGGTTTGCGGGAACTAGTGAAATACGGGATCAGAATTTGCTGCGCCACGATATTTTCCTTCGGTTTCATCGGACTGGCCGAAAGCAAATTCGGTACCCCTAACAGTATGTTGCGGTTTGTATCAGATGGTTCCTATTGGATGTATCTGATACATCTTCCGATCGTGACCTTTATTACCTTCTCAATGTTTGATTGGGATATGCCGGTCTTGGTAAAATTCGCAATCGCAATAGTCTCCACAAGCATTGTTTGTCTAATAACTTATAAGTGTCTGGTCAGGCACTCTCCGATAGGTCTCTTACTTAATGGCAAACGCTACCCGTTGAAATCTGATGTGCAAAATTAGGACACTCGACTATATGGCCCGGCCCAACTAGTTGATATGATCAAAGTGCCTGCTATCAGTGTTGCTAACGAGAGGACGGTGAGTGCCACCATGAACGTATCCAATGCAAATCTTCTAAATTCCCTTTCGTTGATGATTATGGGCATCTGGGGGTATTTCGCCGTCTCTTCTGTAACTGCTTTGATACCAGTGGCATTTGGAATAGTACTTTTTATTTGTTATCTCATATCCAGCAAAAGACCAGATTTAAATAAGCTGGTTTCACATATAGCGATTCTTCTGACCTTGATTATTTTGCTGGCTCTTATCGGCATGCGTTTACCGACATCGATCGATTCTGGTGGGGCCGGTTTAGCTCGGGTGCTTGTGATGATAGTGACCTCAGTTTTGGCCATGGTATTTTTCGTCAAAAGTTTCATTGACGCTCGAAGAAGCTAGCACTTTCGGTCGATCAGTCGGTCACAAAGCCTTTCCAACGTCTCATATATTCGACGAAGTTGTCTGACAACCCTTCATTATTCAGATAAGACGGGGAGACAGGAAGTGCCGTTGGGGTAAAGTCAGGATCAGCTTGATACTTATCAGGAAAATCATGATTGATTATCGCTGCGCGCCCAAGCATTATCCAGTCGACACCCTGAGACATAATGGCCTCTGCGTCGGACGGTGTTGTGATTTTTCCAGCGACACCCAGTTTGGCATCACCTCGCTCTAATTCTGCAAAATGTGAGAGTAGGGAAGTTCCCTCGAATGCTTCTTCGTTCGGCTCTTTGAATGAGTCCCACAGTGAAATGTCGAGAAAATCAATATTTCCACTCAGCATGATTTGTTCAGAAAGAGTTTTGATTTCTGTGAGATCCATGCCGAAGCGTTCGGGGGAGAGTCTTACACCAAGAAGAAACTCCGGGGCACAGTTTTCACGAATTCCGTCGATGATTTCAGTGAGAACACGAGCCCTGTTATCGAGTGTCCCCCCGTATTCATCTGTCCGGTGATTGATCTCGCTACTGAGGAATTGACAAATAAGATAGCCGTGTGCACCGTGCAGCTCGACACCATCAAAGCCGGCACGCTCCGCCCTGACAGCAGCTGAAATGAAGTCTGTAATAACTTGTTTTACCTCATCGGTCGAGAGACCTCGTGAACCAGTTTCTTCGTCATCAGATGCGGAGACAGGCGGCCCCTCGATCAAATCATGTGGACTTCGCATGCCAGCGTGATGAAGCTGAGCGATAGCGATGCTGTCATGTGACTTTATTGCCGAGGCTAGTCTGGTCAATCCATCTAGCTGGTTATCGTTGAAGATACCGAGCTGACCAGGGAAGCCTCGTCCCACCGCCTGGACATGGGCTGCGCAGGTCATCGTCAGCCCAAAACCACCTTCAGCTCTCATTGTCAGCCACTTGAATTCCTCGTCTGACAATGTCCCGTCGTCGTTACTTTGGCAGTTTGTAAGCGGTGCCAGCATGAAGCGGTTTTTCATTGTCTTTTGGCCGATTTCGAGTGGTTGGAAGAGTTGACTCATAAAACACAATTCCCTCTGTTTGTTAATTTTCTTGCTGTAACTGTTATGCTGCCATTCCGATAGTTCTAACCACAGCCTTGGGGACGATAACAGTATGCCATTTTACGAGCGAGATTCAGTGCGGATAGCCTATGAAGAAGTTGGTTCCGGATTTCCACTTTTGATTATTCCTGGTGGCGGACTTAATTCGACCATGGCAGCACTCGACACCGCTGTGCCATTTAACCCAATGGTGACATACAGAGATGACTTTCGTTGTATTAGTTCGGATCTTCGGAACGCGCCGCTCGGTGGGTCAACGGGCCCTTTGGATGTTGAGCATCCATGGGATGGTTTTTCCCATGATCAGCTGGGGCTTATGGATCATCTTGGCATAGAGAAATTCCTTGTGTTGGGTTTTTGTATTGGGGGACCAATGATCCATAATTTAATTCGGCTGGCACCGGAACGGGTTGTGGCTGCTGCACTCATGCAGCCAAGTGGCTATAGCCCCGAATATCCGGATCTGTTCTATCAAAACAACATTAAAGGATGGGGACCACCTCTTTGTGAAAAGCGTTCCGATATAGATATGGAGAAAATCCATGAGTTTTTGACGAGTATGTATACCGACCGCGCTGATTTCGTTTTTACTGTATCGAGAGATTTTGTACGATCAGTCCAGACCCCGATGCTGGTAGCGCCAGATAATGTGCCAGCTCACCCATATGCCACCGCTATGGAAGTTGCTGACCTTGCTCCGAACTCTGAATTGACAATTTATCCGTGGAAAGATTCTGAAGAGCACGTAGAGGAAGCAGTTAAACACGCACGTAGGTTTCTGAAATCACACCAGCCGATCGTGAGCTGACCTCGTTCAGTTCTTTTCTAGAAGTTCCGGCATGATCTGTCTCGGTAATTCGCCCATCCTGGCCGCGAGTGTAGAGAGCGACCGTTCGAAAAACCATGCCATACCTGAATGAATATCATCGTTAAAAGGTTCTATCCAGGAGCTATCGAGATGGCCCGGTCCGAAATAAGCACCGAGTAGTGAACCGGCCGAGGCTCCGTAGCTATCAGTATCAGCTCCCTGACTGACCTGAATGCAGATGCCATCTCCGACGTTTTCCGCAAAATTCAGTGTGTTTATGAGCATCCCAGTTTCTTGATATATCCGGCAATGTCCGTATTCCCCGTATTCATCACTTATTCGATCGTACGCTTGCTCCCAGGAGTCTGCGGCTTTGACAACTTCCAGACAGGCAGACACGCGCTCATGGAACCGACTTCGCTGCGGGACGTATTGCAGAGCCGTCTCGATTATCTGTATTCGATCGTCTGTCACTTGAGCCATTGCGATAGCCGAAGCAATAAACATAGTTCCGTAGATGCCAGTTCTGTTGTGTGTAAAACTCGCGTCCATCCAAGCCATATTCGCTGCGTCTTGCGGTCTGCCGGGACACGCGTACCCGTATGCGTCGGCGCGTATTGCCGCTCCACAGAGCTCATCTCCAGGATTGAGGAAGTCATTGAACACTGATAAATGACCAGGTCGCGCTTTAATTGGCTCTCTGCGACCAGTTCCACCTTTCTCTAGGAATGATGCAAGATTGAATCTATCAAGAGATTCGGTACCTGCACGTAAGAGGGTGGTTCGCTCTGGCCCAAATGTGGTCTGGAAGTTGAGATGCTTCAGCCAGAGATCCTGTACGTTGTCATGTGTAAAACCACTGCCATATTCCTCCAGGATGAGCATACCCATGATGGTGTAGTTGATGTCGTCATCCGGAGCTACATGTTGGATAAGTTCGCGAGCCGTTTCTGGGAATGAATTATGTACTCTCGGGAGAAAGTCTTCGATTTTTTTGGATACATAGTTATCCAGAGGCCAATCGCCCATAGCTTCCAGTGCACTCCTGATCTCCTGACCACTGAGCATTACTTCCAGAGGTTTGCCCAGAACACAGCCAGCGACTGAACCGAGGAAAGCGGATTCTACTCGCTGGGCGCTCTCCTCTAAATCAATACTTGCCACGGTTCCTGTATGCCGGCTTGGATCGGACTCTTCCCAGATATCTTCGATACCGTTGGGTTCTATATAGGGCCAGTCGGCCCGGACAGGGAGATCAGATAATCCATTCGCAAATTCGAGTAGCTCATCGTAGCTCTCTGGCAGTGATTCTAATTTTGATATTAGGCCGTCAATAACATGCCCCTGTTCGCCTTTATTTAGTACGACACCGTGGATACGTGTTTTCAGGGTTTCTAGGCTGATGATCATATTTTTCCCTCTGGATATTCGAATCTTTTATGGTGCTTTCAAAAGGCTTCAGCTGTAGACCTTGGGCAGCACATTGGAGCATATCAGGGTGTTACTGGTACTCACACCTTGGTACGTACACTGGGACGAACTCGCATGATATCCGTCTAGTAGATAATCTGCGTACATCATCTAGTGGTAAAGGGATAAGTTATGACTGTTAGTACTGCACTGCGACTGAGACAAATTTGCCTACTTGCTTATGACTTGGAGTGGACGTCGGGGATGTTGAGTGCCGCGTTCGACGCACCTGTCGTGTTCCGTGATCCGAGGATGGCGGCTGGTGGTGATTTGACCAATACACATATTCGTTTGGGTGATACCTTCCTGGAAACCGTGTCTCCATCTGATCACGCCTGGGCAAAATCCACGACGCAAACCAGATTATTGGAACGAAATGGTGATTGCGGCTACATGGCAATCGTCCAAGTGCCTGACGTTGCGTTAGCCTCCCAGACTATGTCCGTTCAAGGCTCGGGCACTGGTATCGTGGCCGGAAGTTGGAATATCTGTGACGGGGAGCCAGGGTCGGGGTTGGCGGGTGTTAAATCAGGTCCTTATGAATTGGGAACTCCTCTGACAAAGCAGCCAGACAGCGTGTCTGGTGTTAATGTCCAATTTCACCCACGTGACTTTGGTACTTTGGCGGAAATACAGGAGAACTGGCCCGGACAGGACTCGTTTCCTCAAAACAAAGGAACGTATTATCCGGCTGGGAATACATGGCAAAATGATGTTGATTCAAGACCTCATGGTGGAGTGACCACTGGTTTTGCGGCAGTGGAAATTGCTTGTAGGGATATAGATCCTGCAGAAATTTGCTTGCGCTGGGTCAATGGTTTAGGCGCTGGCTGCTCTTTAGTCCATGACGATCCGACCGCATTACAATTGGCCGATTTCCAAACCATGCGTTTCGTCGAATCTCGAAATGGGCGCACAGGTGTGATAGGCGTAGATCTATGGGAAGCGCCCGGAAGGCGGAAATTTGACTCACTGGAAATATGTGGAGTGAAGTGGCGAACTGTACCGTATCCAGTCTAGGCCTAGCTACTCCACGATGAATGCTTCCAACGCCTGAGGATCAAGTTCCAATCCCAGACCTGGTCGATCCGGGAGTGAGATAGTTCCGTTTTCTGGTATGACTGGCTCTCTATATAGTTTAGCGAGTTCTTCAGCTGGGACAGTGAATTCCTCGGAAAACTCGTGAGGTCTAACCGCATTGGTAACAGTCGAATAGAGGTGAAGACTTGCCATGGAATTTGCGCCGACACTTGGACTATGCGGCATAACGATTTTGTTATGAATTGCTGCCATTTCATACACTCTGATCATTTCAGACAAACCGCCCACATTTGTAA
>PBOW01000089.1 GCA_002725365.1 Chloroflexota bacterium
CTTACTCGGGTGGAGTCACCAGACTTAGAAATCTTGATCGAGGCAGCAACAGGTGTTTCCAGTTGGCTCTCTATAGCCCCCCTAGGTGTAGTTGTGGAAACTGCTGCTGCCGCTACTACAGGAGCTTTGCGTGTTGGTGTTTCATTGACTGCATAACCTGGTACTGAGGTCCCGTGGCTCGTTCCCGCCGACTGAATAGGGGCCGGTGACGACATCGCGGTAACCTTATGCTGGTTAGAACCGTAGCCACCCGCTTGGCTTAGTAGTAGGAAAATCCCAGTCAGCAAAATAGACCCAAGCAACACCATGACCAGCACTTGGCTCAGACTTGGTGGCCACATATTTCTATTGTTCCTCAAGTCAATTCCTTCTAAAGGCAACTCCTCATGAAGTTCAGTGCCTTGGAGCCCTTCGTATTTCTACATACTAAGAAAGCAACTCACACTACTCAATTCCAATCGCGAGCACCGATCTCGTAACCTCGCCATTTCTAAGAGCATCGAACGCGTCATTTATTTCATCAAGCTTATATCTGCGGGTGACCAATCCATCGAGGTCCAATTTACCCTGACGATACAAGTTCAGAATGTTTGGCATATCCCGGTGGAATCGGGCGCCGCCATAAAACGAACCCTTTAAAGTTTTCTCTTCCATCCAAATCATTCCGCTCACTTCAATTTTATCGAGTGGCGGAACCATACCGACCACGATGGCGGTTCCGCCTCGCCGGGCCATTTGGTAGGCCTGCTCAGACGTTGCCTTGAGTCCGATGGCCTCAAATGCAAAATCACAACCCCCACCTGTAAGTTCTTGTACCTTTGCTATAGGATCACCCTCCGAGGCATCAACAACATCTGTGGCACCAAAATTACGAGCAGTCGCTAACTTGTGCTCCACCATGTCCACAGCAATCACTTTCTGGGCTCCCGCGAGTGCTGCCGCCTGGATAATGTTCAGGCCCACTCCGCCAGCACCGATGACAGCCACGGTTGAACCTGGTGTGACACCAGCAGTGTTTACAACTGCTCCGTACCCAGTCATCACCGAACATCCTACAAGTGCTGCGATCTCCAAAGGAATATCATCAGTCACCTTCACAAGACCAGAGGCGTAGGTAATAACGTACTCAGCAAAACCACCAACATTCGCCATCTGGGTAACTCCCTCACCTCCACGGGTGAGGCCAGGCTGTTCTCTACGAGGTGCTCCTTGGCGGCAAAGATTTGGTCGCCCGCTGTCGCAGTCGCCGCAGTGGCCACACGGTTGAACAAATCCAATGATGACCCGATCGCCCACAGAAACGTTAGTGACAGCCGCCCCTACTTCACTGACAACCCCAGCTACCTCATGCCCTAAAACGGTAGGGTACTGAGTTGGATAAGTTCCCTCAATAAAGTGCAGATCCGAGTGGCAAACACCCGCGGCAATAACCTTCACGACTGCCTCAGTTGGTCCAGGACTATCGACTTCCAAATCCTCGATGCTCAGAGCTGTCTGCGGACCGTTTAATACTGCTGCTTTCATAACTTTAACCTTCTTCCTTCATCAAATTTTGAGTTGAGTAGCCTAACCTGCTACAAAACTGGGCTGAGACAGGTCGGATGTCCACAGCGACACGTGCGCACTCCAACAGAACAGTCACACACGGGGCCACATTCACCTCCGCGAATGAGTCCACGTGACCGAAGAACCTGAAGTATGACGCCTATCCCTACTGATAAAACTAGGAGTAAACTAATCCCACGCCGCATAAAACTCACTATCCCTCAATCCATGCCAATATAGCGCACTTAGGAATTAAAGCATGATTTCAAAAAAATTTCAGCGTACAGATGATTGAACAGATAGTTTCAACGGGTCAAAGAAATTAAATTAGGCACAGAATAACAATTTAGGAGCTAATCAAAATGGCAAAGTGTGGATTCATAGGAATGGGGATCATGGGTGAGCCCATGGCTAGGAACTTATTGAAAGCCGGTCATGACCTAGTTATTTGGAACAGGTCAGCAGCAAAGACAAATGCATTGGCTGATGAGGGCGCAATTGTTGTGGGCTCTCCAAAAGAAGTTGGAGAAAATAGTGACTACGTGTTTATCTGTGTAACCAACTCCGGTGACGTTGTCGATGTAATCAACGGGTCGGAGCAAATACAGGGCCTTTCAAAAGGCCTTAGACCCGGAATGATCGTTGTAGATCATTCAACTATTTCCCCAGATGTGACCCGGGAAATTTATGCTGACCTGAGCGATTTGCAGGTTAGCCTGATCGATGCACCAGTATCAGGGGGGGATAAGGGTGCTATCGCAGGCACATTATCGATCATGTGTGGGGGAGAGCATGACTCTCTCCAAGAAGTGATGCCCCTACTTGAGTCGATGGGCAAACAGATAACTCATTGTGGACCCTCCGGGGCTGGCCAAACTGTAAAGCTCTGTAATCAAATAGCGGTTTGCATAAATAATTTTGCGCTCGCTGAAGCATTAGTTTTTTGTACGCTAAATCAAGTTGATCCTGCAATCATGTTGGAAGCAATCTCTGCTGGAGCCGCCGGATCTTGGCAAATAAGTAATCTTGGACCTCAAATAATTCAACGCGATTTCTCCCCTGGTTTCAAAGTCGGCCTCCAGCGCAAGGATCTTCACTTAGCAATTGATGCAGCTGATTCCGTCAACATGCCACTGCTAGGTACAACCCTAGTGGACCGAATGTTCGCGGTTGCTGAGGGAATTCATGGAAGTGACGCTGGGACACAGGCGTTGGTCACCGCTCTCGAACAATTAACCAACGCCGAGGTGAAATCAAGCAGCTAGCGATTCCTCTGGTCGTCCCACTTTTCCCAATGGGTGACTTCCTGTACATCCTGGCGCTTAGGTTGGGCCCATCTGCCCCTGCTTGGGTAGCCCAAAGGTATCAACGCCATCGTCATGGCGTCATCGGGTATGCCAAGAAGGTTCTTGACGTCGGATTCATGACCCGCATATAGGGTGGTGAGAGTTGCCCCAATACCATGAAAACGCGCGGCCAGCATCAGGTGCTGTATGGCACCATAAATTGAAGATCCTGTTCTTGGTCCGTTTTCGTCAGAAGTATTTCTTTGAACCGCAAAGATCCAGACCGGAGCTTCCTCTAGATGATTTGCTAAATGTTCTGCACTACGGAAATTCCTCGAACCTAAAGTATCCGAAGGATCATCGCCTCCCAAGATTTGCTCTCGGCGCACACCGTATGCCCGTTCCCATCCTTCTCGGTACCAAGTCGCAATCTGTTTTTTCATAGACTGATCTTTTACGACGATCCAACCCCATCCCTGATTATTTCCACCTGATGGACCCCGGATCGCGGCATCAAGAAGCTCCCAAATTAACTCATCAGAAATCGGCTCCTGTGATAAATATCTCCTTGCAGGGGTTGAATGGAGAGCCTCCATAAGCCCCAAATCTTCGTTATTGTGTTCGTTCATAAAACTACCATTTACTTTCTGTCCATTGACTACGAGTCCGAAACCTACTGTACGACCTCTCTGGCTGTATCACCAAGAACTATACGCATACACTCTGCGTGCATCATCATAACCGCTGTTTGTAGTAGCTCATCATCAATTAGCTCCCTGATCGCCGATATATCTTGTACCTCAAGATCAAGTTTCTGAAGATCTGCCTCACTAGCCCTGATCGGATTAGCGAGAAACTTGGTAGCCGAGCGGGCATAATAATAGAGGCCACGGGACCGTCTCCGGAAATCAGGATAAGAGTGTAGTTCCTTCACCTCCTGCCAAAACAACTCCACGAAGTTAGAAAATTCTCCGGTAGATCTATAAATATCGGGCACCTTACTAGTGCCTAGAATGTCGCAAATATCTGCCGCTTCTGAAAATTGATCCGATAATTTGAGACCAGCAGCGAGATGGGTATCTTCACGCTTTGTCCGGGGACGAACTTCTGCTGAACCATATCCGCCTATTTCCTGGCGATCGAAAGCTTCGGCTAGCCCGGCCAAAACAAGAAGAAGCTGCGGCTGTACATAGTGGAACAAATCCACTGTCGACCGCAACGACTCCCGATCAACCGCTGTCTCCGGCGAATACGCGTCGTGGTCCAATACCGGCTCGTACACATCCTGCGCCGCGTCCAGAGCCATATCGGCCATGTACAATGCAGAACTCAAAAAACCTACCGTCTCTATCGATGGCACCATTTGTGGCCAAACATGCTCCAAATATTTAGGAAATTCCGATAGTCTTATGAAAATCGCAGGGACAAATGACACTCTGAATGCATCCTTGACGCTGACATCCAGAGGAACTCTTGGTTCGTCAGACACTTACAAACTTTCTCAGTCGACGCCTAAATCGACCTTGCCACCCCAAGACTCTCTCAGATTTCTTTCGCCAAACTAACGTGGCATCTGAGGTTCCCACCACCAGAGGTGCTCGCCAATATCGTAGAGACTGATCTCTAGCATCCTTTGTTTCGGCATCCCTGAAGCCGGGTTGCAATTGTTCAAACATCTCCCAATCATCCTTGGCCTTTATCCAAACTTCCAGTCCGGCTGATCGGGCAAGACAAATACCGGCAGCCACATCCCAGATTGATAACGACCAAAGCGGAACAGATGTAAATACTTTGGCACTCACCATTGCCAATTCAAAAGCAGCACTTCCAGTGACCCGATTGTCCCAGTTCTCTGTACTGCCGAGCGAACCACCAGGTGCAGCTCCGAGTCTACGTTTCACTTGGGCAGGTGGAGGAGCCACTTCTTTTTCATCAAGATATAGTTTGCCTCCAACATATGAGTGATACACACCGCTTCCGAGGAGATGCGTGGTCGAACACCATATCGCCCCGACTACGGGTACTGCTCGGTACAACACACCGATCGATACAGCAAACAAAGGAAACCTATTCACGAAATTTGATGTCCCATCGATTGGATCTATCACCCAAACCCACTCGGTTTCATTCTCAGGCAGAGTTTCTTCCTCTTCCCCCAGTATGGCATGTTGAGGAAACTTATCTCGTATACGACTTCGTAACTCTTTCTCCAGTGCTTTGTCCATTTCTGACACTGGATCACCGGGGTCCGTCTTGGAGCGCGATCGACGCTGAGGTCCTCTCGGTTTGTACGAGATATCTAGATCCGTTAATAACGATCGAGTTGCCTCCGCGCCAGCCCAATTCGCTAGTTCGACTGCCAAGGACTCAATTTCGAGCAACTCATCTTCTGTTACCTGCAAATCAGGATTTTGCACCGTAATCACTCCCTACTATCAAAAGTCGCCGATTCATTCCCTTTGAAGACTGGTGAACCGATTCCCATCCGTTACGAACCGAGTCCTCCGTGTCTTCTGGACACACTCTCCCGTACTCAACATACTCGCGAAACGAAGGAAAAGATACGAGCGTGGTGAAGCTATTATCGCCTGTAAGTGCACTCGTACCCAGACCGATCACTCTACCGCCTTTTTTCTCGATAGTAGGCCAGACAAATTCACTTAGCTGCTGCTTACCGTCATTTGCCAGGTCATCTGAGTCAAATTCAAAGCTAACCTCCTCGACTATTGATCCCCGACCAAAGGTTGGTGGAAGTGGACTCGGCCCGGTATCACTTGTACGGTAATGAACTTTTGGTCTGGAGAGCTCTTCATCGAGCAGAAAAGGATAGGCTTCTGAGTGTTCAATCAAAACATCTCGTTCGGCGTATATAGGCATTAGATGGTTGATCGCTCCCACGATCTGCGGGTCATCGTAAAAGGCACCAACTTTCTCCCCATCGCGGTGACCAGGTGCAGTTCTCCGTGTTGCATACCAGTGATCAAAGTCCTCATAAACCGTGTGAGTAACGACTACATCACCAGTGCCAGCAAATCCCCATGTACCGTAGGCAACCATCTGCACGCCCATCTCCCTCATCGCGGGCCATAAACCTTTACTACTCATACGTTCGAACGGCGCCCGATTGGCCTTTGCTACATGAAAATGACGTTGCACTAAGATCACTTGAATACTCCCGTTTATTCCCTAACTTAAATCTCTAGTGTGACTCTAACCCGTGGGCTCCTGCTAGTGATACTATCCTGCAAGTACAGAAGCAATCGTTGAACCAATAGGAGGGGGACCAAACATGACTACACCTCAGCGACCTTTACCAGAAGCCGATCCCGAATCACAGGAATACTGGGACGGACTCAAAAGGCATGAACTCAGAATTCAAAAATGTAATACCTGTGGAGACGGTTATTTTTATCCGCGCCCGTTCTGTCCTAAAGAGGGTTGTCATTCCCAAAATGTAGAGTGGTTTACGGCGTCAGGTAAGGGCACATTGCATTCATACGTCATACCTCACCGAGGACATCCAGCGTTCGAAACGCCGTATGTGATTGCTGTCATTGCGCTCGAAGAGGGCGGAAAAATGATGACTAATCTCGATCTAGGTGACCTTGAACCAACGGCCGAAAACCTTCCGGTTAACGCACCGATGGAGATTGGTTACGAAGATGTATCAGATGAGGTTACATTGCCGGTCTGGCACCTAGCCTAGTCACTTACTTAGATTTGAAATTGGAGAAAAATAATGGCAGATACAAGAAACTTAAGTCATAAAGTAGCGATCGTCGGAGCCGCAGAGACCGATGTTGTGGGTAAGCTCCCCACTCACTCAACTTTGCAGCTGCATGCGGAATCAGCATTTAATGCATTAGCCGATGCTGGACTAACTTTGGATGATGTCGACGGACTTGCTACAGCAGGAGTCTCTCCTGCAGCACTAGCAGAATACCTGGGAATCATTCCTCGATACGTAGACGGCACATCAGTAGGTGGGTGTTCATTCCTCATCCATGTAAGCCATGCTGTGGCAGCCATTGCCGCTGGCTATGCCGACGTTATTCTCGTGACCCATGGAGAATCGGGACGCTCCCGCGTTGGAGTTGGCGGAGGCGGAGCTGGTCGACAAACTCCGACTGGACAGTTCGAAGCACCTTTCGGTGTCGCAGGCCCTCCTACTATGTTCTCAGTCCCAATTGCTCAGCATATGAAAAAATACGGTACAACTGAGGAACAACTTGCTGCAGTTTCAGTTGCCACGCGACAGTGGGCTGAAAAAAATACTCGTGCGATGATGCGAGACCCTATCACCATCCAAGATGTCCTAGAAAGCCGGATGATCGCCTGGCCGCTGCACCTCCTGAATTGCTGCCTGGTAACTGATGGCGGCGGCGCACTAATCCTGGTATCAGAGGAACGAGCAAAAGACTTCCCCAAAAAGCCCGTATACGTGTTGGGACGAGGTGAGTCTATTGCCCACACCAATGTAAGCCAGATGCTTGATTTCACTGAGTGGACAGGTGCTGCACGCCATACTGGACCAGAAGCTTTCAAAATGGCTGGGCTAGACCACTCGGCAATTGATCATGCCGAATTCTATGACGCGTTTTCGCATACTCCGATCTACGCACTCGAAGCCCTCGGTTTCGTGAAACCAGGTGAAGGTGGCCCGTGGTTTGCGGAAATGCATTCTGCGCCCGGCGGAGACTTCCCCATTAATACCAATGGTGGTGGTCTGTCATATACACACACTGGTATGTATGGCATGTTTGCGATCCAAGAATCAGTGCGACAACTTCGAGGTGAAGCCGAAGCACAGGTCGACGGGGTTGAAGTTTCTCTCGTACATGCACCCGGCGGTATGTTTAGTGCTACAAGTACTCTGATTCTAGGTAATCAGTAGTCCAACTCAATCACAACTTGTGACCACCAAGAAACTAAGAAACAGCGCTCTGAGAGCGCTGTTTCTTAGTTTCTTCACATCCATCTTCAATACGTAATACGAATCGAAACTCTAAATACCAAGTCCAGGCTTGCCCATCATCGTGAGCATCATATTGATCTGCCCATAATGGTTATTCCCATGATTGATAATCACTTGACCAATTATTTGATACTTGGAGAGATCACCATTTGGTCGGATATACATCTCTTCGAGTAAGTAGTCTGTGGTCATGGAACGAATCTTGGGGACA
>PBOW01000090.1 GCA_002725365.1 Chloroflexota bacterium
CTTCATTTGTCTTGGAACAATGTCATATGTGCGTACATCAACGATCATCAGTAAACTCCTTACACTGTGCGAGTATATTTGTACGACAAAAGATATCAACGAATGAAGAGTACGGGAACTCGCATATCATCCGTCCCTAACTATCCCGAAGCTGTGAATAGAACGTAAGTAAGGTAACCAGAATGTCTGATTTTGACTTAACTGAAATAAAAGCCCTCGCCTGGGATGTGGGTGGTACCGTATTTGACTGGCATCACAGCATCAAAAATGAGATATCCAAACTAGCTGAGGACTCCTCGAGAAATATCGATCCTGCTCAGTTTACAAACGACTGGCGGACCACGATGTTTGAGCTCCTTCAACCTGTTCGTGAGGGTTTGGAATCTTGGAAGAACGCGGATCAACTCCATCTGGAGGCACTCGATATCGTCCTCGGCAAATACGATTGGCCGATGACTCTCAAGGAGAGAACAGAACTCAATACCATCTGGCATCGACTAAATGCGTGGCCGGATGCTGCAGAAAATATAGAAAAACTTCGAAGTCGATATCGGGTAATCGTACTCACAGTCTTGTCGTGGCAAATCGTCGTCTCTTCATCCAAACACAATGGGATTTCCTGGGATGGAGCTCTTTCGTGCGAATTCCTTGACCACTATAAACCACACCCTGAGGCATACAAAAAAGGTGCCACGCTGCTCGGTTTAAAGCCAGAGGAAGTTATGATGTGTGCCGCTCATCAGCATGATCTTAATAATGCCGCCGCTGCTGGGTTGAGAACTGCCTACGTCCATCGACCTACTGAAAAAGGCGCTGACACTCCAAACCCTATGCCCTCGATCGAAGAATTCGATGTTGTAGCAACCGATTTTAATGACTTAAGCGGGAAGCTCCTGGCCTGATTACCGATCACCACTGAGGGGAATCGCTTCCAAGAGGGCGAGAGCCAAACGCCCAGTATGGTTCTGTTTCTGACATGTGGAGAGATGGTGCGAGATGACGCATCTCCCCGTATGGGGTGTCATGGGTCTCTAGAAAATCAGTGACATCACCGAGTTTGGTCTCGGGGCCAACGCCTTTAATCAAGCCTAGGTTCTGAAACCACATGGAGGTCTGGGTCAATGAAACCTGAACATGCCATGATCCACCTTCCACTGCTCGCCTACGCAACGCTTCTAATACTCCATACGCTGCAAAATAAGCTGTGGTGTAATCGTTCACTGCTGCACCCACTAGCCGCGGTGCCTGCGGATCGTTCCCAAGAGCAATTCTCGTATCCGTATTAGGCTCCATTGGCGCTAGCTTGCCTTGGAGATCAGCCAGACCTGAGATAATTTGTGAGTACTGTTCGTACCCGGGTCGGGTGGCCCATGGACCTTCGTGACCATAACAGTTCTCCGAAACGTAGATAATCCCCGGACGTAGGCTGGCCATGTCGCTCGGCCCGAATCCTCGCCTATCGAGAGCTCCTTTCCGGAATCCCTGATTAAATACGTCGCTGGTCTTCGCAAGGTCCCGCAGAACATCAGCCTGGTCAGGATCGTTCAGGTCTATGTGTATTTGACGTTTGCCGTGGCCAGTATCCATTTCAAATACTTCGACTGTCGGCAGATGAGGTGATGCAACATGCAATACCTGTGCTCCGTGCTCAGCGAGCGTTCTTGCGCAGGTCGGGCCTGCCAATACGCGTGTCAAATCTAAAACACGCAGATCTGAAAGTGGGCGGGCGCCTGAACTAACAGGCTCAGGAGGCGAATCGCCAATTTTGATTATTTCGACTACGGGCTTAGTGGCTAAAATTTTCCCTTGCTCATGGGCTGCCCACTCCTCAGTGGTTCGCACTACACCACCTGTTAGATTTTTACCTACTAGGAGTTCCTCAAGCTCGAACGAATTTCGTTCCGACATCACCTGTGCAATTTCCTCAACACTGGCATATGCACTCACTCCGAGTTCGCCAGCCAATTCATGGGTTTCACCAAAGTTACTGTGTAACTGGAAATACCTGCCATCAGCACATTTGTAAATTCGCCTGAGATTTTCGCCAAGCGTGTCTCTTTCCGGCATTTCCGGAACCGACACGAACTGTGCCGAAGTTAATGATGCTGCTGCATGACGAACATCGATGTTTATCGTTTGAGCAGTGTGTCCCTGCTCTTGCCAAATTTGGTCAATTTTTGAGCCTATTAATGCCTGGGTGACAGCCGCACCCTCACCAAGATGAAACGGTCCGTAAAAAACTGGATCAGCACCAGTTATATCAATATCTGAATCAGGTATTGGAAGACCGGCAAGCGCTATGGCTCGTTCTATCTCGTGTTTCTCCATTTAGTACTCCGTCATTCATCCCAAAATAATAGCGATTAAATTATCTGGCCTACATATTAGCGCGTCGCCACGCGCCACCCCTCACTGCTAATGCATTCATCACACCAAAGACAATCATTCCGGCCGCAGCAATAATGTATACAGCTTCAATACCCTCAAAAAGCCATTCAGATACAACGAAACCGCCGCAGGACACAATCAGAAATCGACTACCTACCGCAACTATTGGCCACCGCATGGCTTTTGCACCCTGGGAAGCAAAATACAGACACAATCCGACTCCGAAGAATAAATAGCAGGGGCCAACTATTTGAATATATTTTGTTGCTGCAAGAACAGTCGCTGGGTCATCGGTAAGCAGAGTTATCCACATAGCTGGGAATATTGCCAAAATAATACCAATAGAACCTGACAACATAGCACCTGCGAGGCCTCCTATGAGGCCGATCCTTTCAGCTCTCCGAATATTCTTTGCACCAACGTTAGCTCCAACCATCGCGGTCATCGAGGTCCCTATACCAAAGACTAATGGGATCATCATCACCTCCACTCGCGAACCGATTCCATAACCGGCTAGCGCTACTGTTCCAAACTGACCAACCAATCCTGTCAGTGCCAGCGTCGTTCCCGCAGTTGCAAGCGGCGAAATCGAGGCTGGTAAGAATACTTGCAAGATGTCACGAAATAACTCGGAGTCAAATGCAAATCGGCTTAAACGCAGTTTCACTGCCTGATTGGACCCCATCAGCGCCACGACCATTACCGTACTCATGAATGCCGCGCTGACCATTGGTGATACTGCTGCGCCTAAGAATCCTAATTTAGGGAATCCAAAGTGACCGAGAATTAATCCTGCCGAAAGTACTATCTGAACCGCTGACCCAGTGACCGTCACCACAGCCGGAAAACGCATGTTTCCCATACCACGGAAAACTGCCTGTAGCCCTCCATTAAACCACAAGAAAATCCCACCCAAAAATACAACATGACAATATGCCAACGCATTATCAATAATCTCGTCTCGTCCGCCTAGTAAAACCAGGAGGTCTCTGCCGAACAACAGGAACAACAATAGAAAGCACAAGGCCCCAGCAGCACAGAGCATTATGGTGTGCCACAGCAATCTTTCAGCACGATCGGCCTGGCCACTTCCAAGACTCCTTGCTATTGCCGAGTTAACTGCACCACCAAAAGCTCCACCTGACATGGTCGCATTCACCATGAACAGTGGAAAAGCCAAGGCTACTGCAGCCAGAGGTGTTACTCCAAGCTGCCCAATAAACCAAATCTCTGTCAAATTGACAATCGCCTGAGTCAGGAAGGAAATCGTATTTGGAGTGGACATGCGTACCAGAAGAGGCGCAATCGGGTCATGAAGAAATTGCTGGGTTCTCTGGTCCAATGGGGTCCCTCAGTTTCAGTCGCGCACCCGTATCTAAAAAGAAAAGAGCGTATCTATAAAGGAAAGAGTGTGTTCGCTACGTTACATAGTGATCTCAGATAAACGCAAATATAACTTCGCAACCTGTGTCTGTCGCTCAATCAGCAATCCAGTCGGTGTTCTAGAATTCTCCCCAGCAATGAACACAACCGTGTAAATCTAATCAACAAAACAGTGAGGATAATTATGACAACACGAAGAATCGTTACAGCCCTCGACGAGGAAGGTCACTCTTATTTCAGGTATGACGGTGAGACTCCAGGGTATCTTGACCTGGGACGAGCAATCGACCACGAAATCTGGGTTGATGATCCAGCAAAACCGGACAGTTCTACAAGTCAGGATCCGGTAGACACGGATATATTCAATCTCTCTCCCCCCAAAGGTGGGTCAGTGGTGAGGGTATTCACATTTCTCCCTAATAATGAAATCTCAAACTCACCTGATGTTATTGCTGAAGCCACTCGACGATTTAACACGGCAGACTCGATGGATCCTGACAATCCAGGCATGCACACCACGCCTACTCTTGACTATGGAATCGTTTTGTCAGGCGAAATAACCCTCGAGCTCGATAATGGAAGTGCTCACTTATCGACCGGTGATGTCGTTGTACAGCGGGCCACCTCTCACGCGTGGAGGAATACTTCTGCACACCCGTGCACGATGCTTTTCGTACTTATATCGAGTCCCAACTACGCGGATTAAGGATTGTGTGGCAGTCTTCCAAATATCATTTAATCAAAAATTGAAGGGAACTGAGCCGTGTCTCGTGCCTATCATGAATATGTCTGCCACGACGATCAACGGGTCAACATTGACTTCACTCTCACCAGACAAAATTAACTCAGACATTCGGCTATAAAGACGCGCGTATTCCTGACTCGGCCCTAATTCGTATCGCACACCATCGATTCTGAGAATAGTTGCCGAGCGCTCAAGTCTAAGTTCTCCCTGATCGGTGACGATATGCATATCCCAGATAGGCTTACCTTCATGTCTGAAATTAAACGAGGCCCGCACCACTGAATCAAAAATTAATTCTGCCTGTATAGGTTGTCCGCGATTTTCAGGATATACGAGCGAGGCTTCGGTAACCCGTAGAGGATGTGGGATAATTTCAGTAAGAATCGAAATCGCATTGATACCCGTGTCAAATACTCCTATACCACCAGGCTCGAATATCCAATCCTGATTCCGAACGCCGCGATGACCACCTCGGTCCCGATCATCACCGGCGTTGTTCACGTGGAACTGTCTTATATCTTCGTGCCACGTGACTGTTGCCTCTTCTATGACTTTGTCAGCCAACCATTCTTTCGCCGGAGAGACACCCGGAGCCATCTGACTGTGCCAAGTCGTAAATAATGTTCGGTCGCATGCTTCAGCAAGTTTTTGTAAGTGGTTTATCTCAGAGATCGTGGCTCCTGGAGGCTTCTCCAACATCACATGTAAGCCTGCTTTTAGCGCTTTTACCGCGTATTCAAAACGGGCTATGGCAGGAACACAGAACGAAACAACCTCAACATCTTTTCGTTCCAAAAGAAATTGGTCAAAGTCTGTATATGAATCGACTCCCTCAACAGTACCCTCTAAAGCGACGGTTGCTACAAGATTCCAGGCATCACTCATAGAAATATTAGGAACATGCTGCGATTTCGCAATCTTGCCCACTCCAACAAGTGCAATATTCACGACTAGCGGTCTCCCCTGTGTATTGCTTGCCAACAAGTTAGCTGCAAGTGTAAGCAAACAACAAACTCTCAACCTTGTCCTAGTTAATAGGACAAGGTTGAGACTAGCTGTAAGACGTAGGAGAGTCTACGATTTACCGACAAAAGACTCAAAGTTGAGTCGTCAAAAACAATTAGGGGTGCGAACAGATGAATACAATTAAAGATCGACTGAAAGCAGGCAAAGCAGTTGTCGGTACAGCTGGATCAGTTTCCGAGGAAAACATGGCTCTCCTCGCTGATTCAGGCCTGGATTTTTTGCTTTTTGATACTCAACACTCGTTTATTGAGCCAAAACAATATCAGAGGGCGATAGCAGCGATGAGAGGGAAGCCTGCAGCACCGATCATGCGAGTGAGTGAAAACCGGCCTGACCTAATTTGTTTTGCCTTAGACCTAGGCGTACGGGGTGTCATAGTCCCGATGGTAAATACCAAAGAAGAGGCCACGGCGATGGTAAGAGCCTGCAAATATTCTCCTGATGGGGACAGAAGTCATGCCGGCGTGCGGGGCGAGTGGGGTGAATATAAGGACTATCGCGACCACTTAGACACTGTTAATAATGACTTGCTCATTATTCCAATGATTGAGACACAGCAGGCTATCGCTAATATTGACGAGATACTCAGCGTCCCAGGAATCGACGTATTGCTTGTAGGTCCGTCCGACCTCTCAATTGAACTAGATGTGCCTCTTGATTACCCGAGCGACACCTATCAGGCTGGTCTCGACACAATTGCTGAAGCTTGCAAAAGGCATGATGTTGTGCCAGGTATGTACTTTATCCCCCCTGGGATGGATCCAAACTTCTACATCGAAAAAGGATTCAAATTCTTTACTATGCCTTGGGCCCCTTGGGCACTTCAGGGAGTGGAGACTGCCCTCACGGGGATAAACAGAGACTAGACGCGCTGGTTCGTTCGGCTAATCTGACACAAGCCAGTGTCTACAAAAGTCTTAATTCTTGGCTCCGGTACACCAAATCCGGATCCCGCGCGGACAGGCGCCGCCTCGGCTGTGGTCGTGAACGGGGTTTCGTATCTCATAGATGCAGGGGTCGGTGTGGTCCGTCGGGCTGCAGCTTTGTCACCCACTTGGGGTGGTGAATTCTCTGAGCTTGAGGCGGACTCTCTTGGACATGTCTTTATTACCCACTTGCACTCAGACCACACACTCGGCCTAGCTGATCTTCTACTGACACCATGGGTGATGGGAAGAGAAGAACCTCTCAAAGTCTTTGGTCCGAGTGGTACGACAAAGATGCTGAAGCATCTTCGTGACGCATACGAAATCGACATCGACTACCGTACAACTGGGTCCCAGCCGTCCAACATATCGGGGTCTTTTTTTGATGCCACAGAGATAACTGAAGGTGAAATTTTCAAAGATGACAATGTAACTGTTCAGGCTTTTGAAGTGGATCATGGGAATCTTAAAAACTCTTTCGGTTACGTATTCGAAACAAGTGACAGACGCGTTGTCTTTTCAGGAGATACCGGAATGAGCGAAACTTTAAAGCATCACGCTAGAGGAGCGGATGTCCTGATACACGAAGTTTACTCAAGTGAAGGTTTTGCACAAAAACCGGCCGACTGGCAAAACTATCATCAGGCACACCACACGTCGGCCTCTGAGGTCGGAATCATAGCCCGTGATGCTCAACCCGGAATACTTGTGCTGTCACATATTTTATTCTGGGGTGCGAGCGTAGATTCTGTCCTTACCGAAGTCAGAGAATATTTCGATGGAGACGTAGTAATTGCAGAGGATTACACCGTCATTTAACGCAAATCAATCGTTGGTGTAAGTTAGAAATAGAGGTTTTTGAATTCACGGTTTTTTCTAATAAAAAGGCGATGTAATTGACCAGAATCATTCTCTACACAGGTAAAGGTGGCGTCGGAAAAACTTCGATAGCGGCTGCCAGTGCCCTTCGTGCATCACAACAAGGTCTCTCCACCATGGTCCTTAGTACAGACTCTGCTCACAGTCTTGGTGATTCTTTTGACCTTCCTCTAGAACCAGAACCCCAATTAATTGCTGAGAATCTATGGGCACAGGAATGTGACGTCTACTACAACATGGACAAATACTGGGGCACTGTTCAAAAATGGCTAGAATCTATTCTTGCGTGGGAGGGCTTCGATCCAATCCTTGCGGACGAAATGGTCGTGCTACCCGGGATGGATGAACTGGCTAATCTCCTTTGGATCCTTGAACATCACAGGAGCGGCAAGTACGACCTAATCGTAGTTGATTGTGCCCCGACAGCTGAGACGTTTCGGCTCCTCACTTTCCCTGAGGCAGGACGGTGGTGGCTGGACAAAATATTCCCGTTGAGCAGAAAGATATCAGGCTTCGCCAGACCAGTCATCCGTCGTGTGACCAATATGCCAATGCCAGATGATGACGTCTTCGATGCAACGAAGCAGCTCATGGATCAGATAGAGAAAATCCAGGAACTTCTTAGCGATCCTGAGTCCACCAGCGTCAGACTCGTGACAAATCCTGAACGGATGGTGATAAAGGAAACTCAACGCGCTTATACACAGCTCGGGTTGTTCGGCTACCGTGCTGATATGGTTGTCTGCAATCGGGTAATGCCTGAAGAGGTCCTAGAAAATTCTTATTTCGCAGCACGTGGTGAAGACCAAAAAAAATATTTAGGTGAGCTCTCGGAAATATTCGGGCCCATACCTATCAGAACTACGCCTCAATTTGATCGTGAGATAGGTGGAATAACTGGTCTATCAGAACTTGCAGACCTACTATTTGGCGCAGAGTCGCCGGCCGAGTTTTTCTACGACGAGTTACCGTTCGCCATTACCTCACCTGAAACCGATGATGAAGCCCCATTCGGCGCCGATCAGCTGCTCATATTGAGTATCCCCACGGTCGATAAGGAAGATGTCAAATTGAATCAGGTCGGAGAGGAATTGATCATTGAAGTAGGACGATATCGGAGAAACATGCTGCTCCCAAGATCCCTACAGACGCGAGATGTTTTATCAGCAAAGCTTTCAGATGGTTCGCTTAAGATTTGGTTTGGAGGACGCACTAATGGATAAGGACCCAAGGATTGAAGATCTCGAGGAACGAATTCGTGTACTCGAGGAACAACTTAATGAGAACAAATTGTTTAGGATGATGGACGATCTAAAAGGGTCGGACGTGTCGTCTCGCGTTCGTAAGCTGTTTAGCGAACAACTCATGCTCCTCAGTGATCTAACGAGAACTCTCAGTCGCATCATGGATGATCAGGATGATGGAGAAGAGGACGTCGACAGGAAAGGGTCACGGAACATACCCGTTGAGTGATATTTCAGTCGTCTTTGGACTATCATAAGTCGCGTAGTGGCGGGACACTTACTATGGATGACTTTTCAGGCAAGACTGCACTCGTGACCGGCGCTGCGAGTGGCATCGGTGAAGCAATTGCGCTGAAACTTCTTGCTGAGGGTGCCAACGTAGTAGGTATGGATTTACAGTCCCAACTCGATCGGTTTAAAAAAGAACAATTCGCAGCCCACCCGAATAGTTTCATAGGCGTTTCAGGTGACGTGACAGACGAGGACGCCTGGCATAACGCGGCAAATATTGCTCATAACAATTTTGGAGAGATAAATATTCTCATCAATAATGCGGGGGTGATGACTCTCGCGCCGCTTTCCAATGCCACTTCTGAAGATTGGGACTGGATTTTCTCCGTCAACGTGTTCGGTGTTGTTACTGGTGTTCGTGTCTTGCTGCCTTACCTACGTGGTGCCGAGGAAGCACACATAGTAAATACCGGTTCAATGGCTGGATTGGCACCGAGGTTAGAAGGTATTCAAGCCGTCTATAGCGCATCAAAGGCGTCGGTCGTGTCGTTTTCGGAAATGTTGAGAAGTGAATTGGCAAAAGACAATATCGGAGTTTCTGTCCTCTGCCCTCACACAATCGATACAGACATATGGGGATCGGAAAAACACAGACCAAGCTCGTATGGAGAATCACACGAATTCGAAGTCCCGGATCGTGCAAGCACAGCCATGAATCCTTCTCGTGTTGCTGAGATAGTATTGGAAGGCATCAGAGATAACCGAGGATTCATATTTACAGATGCGGAAGGGGTTACCACTACTCGGATACCTGAACGTATGAATCGTATAGAGCAGGACTTAGATTGGCTAAAAGGGAAGATTGGTTAAAAGGGGAAAATTCTAGTTGAGGGAAAGTTAATGAAATTTGGAGCATTTTTTTTGTCAGGTTCACCTGACTCCGAAGACCCAACTCAGGTCTTTGATCGCTTGAGTACCTACATGACGTCCGCAGAGTCGCTTGGGTTTGATTCACTCTGGTTTGCTGAGCATCATTTCTCTAACTATGGATATATCCCAAATCCCTTACTGATGGCGACCAAAGCAGCCTCACTTACGGACGGAATCCGAATAGGAACAGCTGTATTGGTATTGCCGTTTTGGAATCCGCTCAGGGTTGCTGAGGACATCGCACTGACTGACCATCTTACCGATGGCCGTCTAGAAGTTGGAGTCGCGCGTGGTTATCAACCGTTCGAATTCAAACGATTTGGACTAACTATTGACGATGCCCGCGAACGAACAGACGAAACGCTTGAGATCCTCCTCAAGGCCCTGACTCAACAAACATTCACATGGCAGGGTGACTACTTTGACATCCCTGAAACTACCATCCTCCCTGCCCCAAAGCAGCAACCAACCCCACCCATATGGCTCGCGGCTCATACCCAAGAATCCTTTGAAATAGCCGCAAGATTTGGGCTCAATGCGTTTACTACGAACTCAGGAAGAACCATACAAACTCTGGCAGAGGGATGGAGCCATTATCAGGACGCGCTGGAACGATATCCGAAAGCCCCAAAAATGTTGGGGGTTCAGGCCCAAATCTGTGTGACAGACTCTGACGAGATAGCACAGGAACAAATGTCTCACTTCCGATATCAGACCAGACAGGCACGGAATCTCCGCAGTGGTAAAGAACAAGTGGTATCAGGAGTGTCCGCACCTCTACCCTACGACGATGAGCCAGAACTTGATGAGATTTTCACCGATCGAACTCTCTCAGGCAGCCCAGATACGGTAATAGCAAAGATCAAAGCTTATCAGTCTGTAGCAGACATCGATCAACTGAATTGTGTTTTTCAGGTTGGCAGTATGGATCCCAAATTAATTAGTCACTCGATGAAATTATTCGCCGAGGAAGTTGCACCTGAGTTTCGATAGATAACAGTTTGAGAGGTTGATGGATGGCGGGTCGAGTAGAAGGCAAAGTAGCAGTTCTTATAGGTGGAGGACAAACCGCTGGAGAAACTGTTGGAAATGGGAGAGCAACTGCTCTTGTTCTTGCTCGAGAAGGCGCTCGCGTTTTCGTCGTTGATCGTGATCTTGTGTCAGCAGACGAAACCGCCAAGATGATTAAAGAGCAAGGCGGCATCGCATCATCCTGCCAGGCAGATGTCACTTCTGAAGAACAAGTCGAGATGGCAATTAAATCCTGTGTGGAACAATTTGGGCGCCTCGATATTCTCCATAACAATGTGGGGGCAAGTGTTGCTCTCAAAGATGGATCTGCGACCGAACTCGAGACCGATGCCTTCGACCAAATTTATGCGGTCAATCTTCGGGGGATGTGGTTACCTTCTAAGCACGCCCTCCCAATCATGAGAGAACAAAACAATGGTTCAATTATCAATATCTCTTCTATGGCCGTTTTTTCAGGATCCTACCCATTCGTTGGATATAAAACTACAAAAGCAGCAATAATCGCTCTGACTGAAAACATAGCTTCCGCCAACGCAGAGTACTCAATTCGCGCCAATACTGTCCTTCCTGGTCTCATCAACACCCCCATGGCAATTGAGGCCAGAGTTAGTGCTGGCGCAGACCGTGGGGAACTTGTAGCCCAGAGGGATGGACAGGTTCCACTCGGACGAAAAATGGGAACTGGTTGGGATATAGCCAACGCATCACTATTCCTGCATTCAGACGAAGCTCAATTTATTACAGGTATAGCTCTACGCGTTGATGGCGGGCGCTCAATATCAGGTTAGGCATAGCCCTACTGATATATAAACTCATCCCCGTCCAAATCAATAGCAGGTATCACTTGTGTATCCTCCCAGTAGTCCTGGGAGTGATGCCATTCAGGTTTTGCTCCACTCTTCGGTAAGAAAGGCATTGCTCGTAGCAAGTAACTCGGATTGAAACTCTCCGGATCCTGCCATGGAAGGAGTTCCATGTCTTTATCTTCATCCCGAAGCCTTACCTCAACTCTCGGCGCACCGCGAGCCTCCATATGGGTCAGCAGGCGACAGACAAAGTCGGCAAGTAAGTCAGCCCTATACGTCCAACTCCCCCTGAAATATCCAAATACCCAAAGCAAGTTCGGCACGCCAGTAAACATCATGCCGCGGTACGTGACAGTGTCAGATAGAACAAGTGGTTCGTCGTCAATTGTAAAATCAATGTCCCCGAGTACATTCATATTGAAGCCGGTCGCAGTCACCACTATATCGGCATCGTGTGTCTCGCCCGACTTCAACACGACACCGGTCTCTGTGAATGTCTCAATCTCATCAGTAACGACCGAAACATACCCCGCCTTAATACTCTCAAAAAAATCAGCGTCCGGTACATACGCGACCCTCTGCCTCCAGGGTTTGTAGTCAGGTGTGAAATGCGGCTCTATTTCATAATCAGGTCCTAGAACGTTCCGAATACCGTTAAGTAGTTCCTCACGAACTTCATCCGGTTTTTCGAGGGTCCTTTTGAAAAAAATCGCAGTATCCCGCAATATCTTCCGGCGAACAATTTCGTGGATCCAATCCGGGTCGACATCAAGTTCCCGCAAGGTTTCAGCAAGATCATCCCTATTTCGACCAGTACTGTAATAAATCGGTGATCGCTGGACTAACGTCACGTGTTCGCACTTTTCAGCGATTGCCGGTATCAACGTAGCAGACGAGGCTCCAGAGCCAATCACAATGACTTTTTTACCTTCATACACCAGATCTTTTGGCCAAGTTTCGGTATGGACGATTTCACCTTGGTAACTATCCATTTCTGGCCAGTCAGGTGTGTATCCCTCGGAATGTCGGTAATACCCCTGACACATCCAAAGAAAATTAGCGGTGAAATATTTCTTCTCACCGGTGTCCGTTAGTTCAGCCTGGATGAACCATTTATTTTTCTCACTGGACCAGCTGGCCGATTCAATTCGGTGCTTATATCGAATGTGAGAGGCTAGATCGTTTTCATTAATGACCTCGCCCATGTATTTCAGTATCTCTTCAGCTGTCGCAATTGGCGGTCCAGTCCACGGCTTGAACTTATATCCATACGTATGCAGGTCACTATCTGATCTAATACCCGGATAATTATGTGACCACCAAGTGCCACCAAAACTCTCCTGACTCTCCAAAACTACGAAGCTCCCGTTAGGACGCTGTGTGCTGAGATGGTAGGCACCACCTACTCCGGCGACGCCGGCTCCAACAATCAGCACGTCGAATTCTTCCGTCACAATGTCGTCAGACTTGTGTTCAGTTGCCACGGTTGTCATTTATACCTACCTATCGAAACACAATAGTTTGCGCTCCAGTATATCTATCCTGAACTTGATTGACTTATATCAGTCCACCAAGAATTCCTCGTCGACTGCTCTGTCGAAGGCATCGCTGCAGAAACCAATTGAATAATTGTAGTCATTTTACCGAGAGTTCCTTCAATGAATCGTGGCAAGGCATCTCGAACCTCTAATTCACTTGCTGCGGGTAGAGGTTCTACATCATTAGCTAGCTGTGGCAGCAGCTGCACCGCTGCTGTTCTGGCCTTCCCAATAGTGTTGACAATCTGACTTTCCAGTCCAGATTCCGTTTCGATTGTTTTGACGAGAACGTGAAGCAGGGCAAGATATTGAGGCCAATGGGCCAGATGTCTGTACATACTGGGCATAATATCGGATCGTCCGCCAATTTGATTTAGTTCTTCAACAAGGTCTCTAACCTCAGCCTCCATATTCGCCAAAGCCAACAACTCCGGCATTTCGCCGTGAACCACACTTTTCTCATCTATGGCGACCTGTGGCAGCCGATCTCGTTCTTGGATATCCACGCCGTCAATTTTGGCGAGAAGGGCGTTTAATGCTATTAGATTGAGAGAATTACTTCGCTCATAGCTATTGAGCACGACAGTAATAGATCTCAAATCATCTGGAGAGAGACTCACTGATTTCAAGGTGGAAGAACTGAACACTAGATTCTGATCTGTTCGAAGAGAAGCCCGCAGTAAAACAGCTGCCTCCGTGATAGCCCCACTTACGTACAGTGGCTTTAATGAATCCCACGCCCATGGGAGTGCTCCAGGGACCGTAGCCAGGTGGCGCCAGATAAGATTTACGACTGGTACCCCGAGTGATTCTCTAATGTCTCGATAAATCCGAGCAATTTCCCCGGAGGCCTCATCCTCCGTTATTGCTTTAACTGGGTCAGTTTGTTGATCCGACAATGTATTCTGGCTCTTTCTTTCGTATAGAAGGAGATTATGTTCTCCATTTCAGAAACCGTA
>PBOW01000091.1 GCA_002725365.1 Chloroflexota bacterium
ATCCCTACCACGCTCTAGTCGGCGCTGTGTGCACACAACAGACGCAGATGAGTCGTGCAATCGAAACATATTCCCGCTGGATTGAAGCGTTTCCGACTATCGCTGATTTGGCGGACGCCCCAGAAGAGGAAGTCCTCCGGATTTGGGGTCGGTCCGGCTATCCTCGGCGTGCGATTTATCTAAAGCGGGCCGCTGAAGTCTGCTGCTCTGAGTACGGGGGAGTTATTCCATGTGACGAGTTAGAGTTATTGTCGCTTCCTGGAGTTGGCCCGTTCACTGCAGGCATTGTGAGGTGTTTCGGATTTGGCATACAAACCCTCACTGTCGATACGAATGTAATCCGGATACTTGGCAGAGTGTTCCATGGTGATCTTCAACCGGTTAAGGAAACCGCCATTGACGAAATTCGACTTATAGGTGAGACCTTACTTGGACTCTCTGAGGGTGAGCAATTTAATGCTGCGGTGATGGATTTCGGTGCAGCGGTCTGTACCTCTCAACCACGATGTACGGAATGTACATTCAGTACTGAGCAGTTATGTTTAGCTGCCGACCGTTTTTTGTCTGGGGAGAAGGCGGCGACCGTTGGGGACAGCAAACCTTTTTCAGGGAGTGACAGGGAGTTACGGGGGAAGGTGTTGGAGGTGTTGCGGGGCCAGAGAGACCCAGTGGCGATCGAGAAAATCACTGTCGAATTGCGAACAGATCTAGACCAAGACGAAGACAGATTTGAAGCGATACTGGCCGGGCTTGAAAAAGATTCCCTTATCTGGCGATCTGAACAACGGGCCGGACTTGGGACCATTGACACAGGCCAGCAGAAATAGATATGTAGATCGCCTGAAATCCTTTATTATGTGGTCTCCAATGGTTTTCTTGGCGAGACGGGAGATTCTGTGAAACGCGAGACTTGGCGGCTGCGACTAGCTGCGCATAGATATGGTAGGAAACTCAAGAGATCGGTTAGCCGAGGAACTTCCTCGGATAATTCGTCGGCGTCTGCAGATCAGGAACCTGTGGCAACAACTACCGAGAAGGTCATCAATGACAATCTTGTGCAGCACGTCGTTGCTGTGAAAATGTTCAGTAGAACGTTCCCGACGTCGAACGTCTGGGTGCTGCATGACGGTAATGAGGCGGCACTTATTGACTCCGGTTATGGAGATAAGCCTTCGATCGATGCTCGCAGAGAATATTTTCGAAAGGATTGGTCTGGCCATAATTTCAAGAGGATTGCAATGACTCACCATCATTTCGATCATTCCAGCGGTGGACGGCAGCTGCGCGACATTTTGAAAGCGGATACAGCGATTCATCCGATTGACGATGCGTTATTGCATACGCCGCTTGGCCCGGAAGAAGGAAATGAAGATCTACCTGACGATAAAGTTATTACGGACCGAGCCGACGTCTGGAAGAAAGAGGCATTTGAGACCCCGATAGACGTGATGATGGAGGATGGAGATACCTTCAAAGTTGGTGGACTCACGGTTCGGGCAGTACACACTCCTGGGCATACTGCAGGGCATAACTGCTATCTCGTAGAAGAGACGATGCAGCTATTCACAGGGGACAATATTCTTGGTGTAGGGACCAGTGCAATCGGGCCACCGCCATCAGGGAACATGGGCGATTACATCGAATCACTCAAGCGAATGCGCGAGCTAGAGGCAAAATTATTTGCACCCGGTCATGGCCCGACGGTGACGGCCACTGCGGCGAAAGTTCAGGAGCTTCTTGATCATAGAGAGGTGCGTGATCGTCAGATTATCGACATCATTGATAAAGGATATGACACCGATCAGCAGATTCGCCGGGCGCTATATCCTGAAATCCAAAAAGGTCTGCGGAGAGCTGCGCACGGCCAGGTGCGTTCCCATATAGCCAAGATGGTTGGTCAGGGAATCATGCAAGTAGACGAAATAGACGACGGAAAGACATGGAAAGTGAGCCTCACGAAGTAAAATTCTAGTGTTGGATACTCATGATCTAGTAATTAGACACGTCCATATTACGAGGATACACGCCAGTGGCTGAGTAAACGGCTCGCTCGGCGATGTTGGTGGCTCTGTCAGCGATTCTCTCAATGTTATGAGACACCCATTGCAGGTGGGTAGCTGGCAAAATCGTTGTAGGGTCATCAACCATAATGCCTATCAATTCCTCGTAGACCCGATCATAGAGGTCGTCCACTTCATCATCAGCGGCGTTTACTGCATATGCTTTTTCTGGGTCTGCATCAACGAAAGCTTCCACCGAGTCGCGCAGCATATCTCTGGCCTTGGATGCCATAATTGGAAGATCGATGAGTGGCTTAACGAGTGGTTCATCTTGCATCACCACTGTCAACCGAGCGATGCCTTCCGCATGGTCGCCCATTCGTTCAAGGTCAATCATTACTGACGAGACAGACACTATTACTCGCAGATCCTTTGCAAGGGGGGCTTCAAGAGCAAGTAACTTAAGAACTTCGTCTTGTACCTCGTAATTCAGCTCATCTATGACCGCGTCACCTTCTATGACCGTTTGAGCTAATTTCCCGTCTCTCTCCACAAGGCTTTGCATACCTTTATCCAGCGCCCGATCGACGAGCGAACCCATTACCAAAACCTTGTTTAATAGTTCTGAAAGTTGCTTGTGGAATTCATCACGGGCCATACGTTATAAACCTCACGGACTGGCAGCATATTTAATTTATGGGTCTTAATGCAAGTCATCTAATTATATTGAAGCGTATTTCCCGTCGCTATCAACATGTATTCGATCATGAATTGTTAACAATTAGACCCGATCCTTCTCATGTTCGCATCTAAAGGTAATGATGTGCAGACGGCAATGACTGATGAGAAGGAATAGAAATAAGGGCATGAATCAAAAAAAATTGGAACGTAACAGATTAAGTCTAGTCACCGCTTCGACAATTCCCCTCAGGTGGTTTTCACTACTGGGCATCATTGCCGTGTTAGTGATGGCTACTGTCGCTTGTGGCGGCGACTCAGCGTCATCGTCGGGCAGTGATTCAGCCTCATCGAATCTTTCGGGTGGTATAGCGATTGACGGCTCTTCGACCGTATATCCGATCACTGAAGCAGTGGCTGAGGAATTTCAAATTGCTCATCCAGATACTCGTGTAACAGTTGGTGTTTCAGGTACTGGCGGTGGGTTCACGAAATTCTGCACGGGGGAGACGGATATTTCTGACGCCTCACGTCCCATCAAGGACAAGGAAGTCGCTATGTGTGCAGAAAACAATATTAAATTCATTGAACTACGAGTTGGACTTGACGGCCTAGCTGTCGTGAAGAATAAAGCTAATAACTATCTGGACGACCTGACGATGGAACAGCTGGCCATAGTGTGGGGACCAGACTCAGAAGAAGTGATCATGAAATGGAACCAAGTCGATGCCTCATTCCCAGCAGAGGATATTGATCTCTACGGACCGGGTACAGACTCGGGAACCTTTGACTTCTTCACGGAGGAAGTGAATGGAGAGGGCGGTGCGTCACGTGGCGATTACACACCATCAGAGGATGACAATGTTCTTGTAACCGGCCTTGCGGGTAACAAGCATTCCATGGGGTACTTTGGTTTCGCATACTACGCGGAAAACATGGATAAGCTCGGCGTGGTGAAGATCGATGGTGTTGCACCAAGTAATGAAACAGTTGGTGACGGGAGCTATCCGCTGTCACGTCCTTTGTATATCTATGTGAGCGTCAAGTCGCTACAGGAGCAAGAGCAGGTTCGTGAATTTGTTAATTACTACCTTTCCGACGAAGGCATAGCTATGGTCACCGAGGTTGGGTACTCGAATGTGCCGGCAGATGAACTCGCAGGTACACGGGCAACATTAGCTAGCGCAATAGCGGGCAATTAAGGGGCTAATGTGAACATCTTCTAGCATTAATGCGGGAGAGGGTTCGTATGGATAGAGAATGAGGGGCATTGGTAAGATTCTGGAAAACGGTATCTTGGGAATAACGGGCGAGGTTCCCTATAAGCAAATATAGTAGGTGGTGGATAGATCGTACTAAGAATCTATCTGCCGCTTACTATGTTTTTCTAGTTTACAGTCAGATAGGTTGATTCGACGCGCTATGGATCAGCGAAGTGAGTCAGTGAGTTTACTTAGCGAGGAATAATGTCGTACGAGTCCAGGCCAGTCTCAGCAAGATATAGGCAAAATCTAAGAAACAATTTAGGTGGCCGTCTCATAGGTATCCTGCTGTTCTTGTGCGCTTCGGTCACCGTTGTAACCACCATCGGGATAGTAGCTATTCTCTGCATCGAAGGATTTTCCTTCTTTGCTGAGGTGAGTCCCATCGAATTTTTCACGGGCACAAAGTGGACGCCGTTGTTCACGTCTAAAGGATTTGGTGTTCTTCCTTTGATTAGCGGTACTCTGTTGATTGGGCTAGGCGCGGCCTGTGTCGCATTGCCTTTAGGGACCCTCACAGCGATATATCTATCTGAATACGCTACGCCAAAAATACGTTCCGTATTGAAGCCTATGGTGGAAGTGCTATCAGGGATCCCTACCGTTGTTTACGGATACTTTGCTTTGACTTTTGTCTCGCCATTCATCAAAGAATATTTATATCCAGAGGCCGGTCCATATATGGCTATTTCAGCGATCATCGTAGTAGGCATCATGATCGTGCCCATTGTGGCGTCAATTTCAGATGATGCTTTACGAGCCGTTCCTCGAGAATTACGCGAAGCAGCGTACGGGGTCGGCTCGAGCCGACTAGAGGTGACAACAAGGGTGGCATTTCCCGCTGCTTTATCAGGGATTATCGCGTCTTATATTTTGGCGATTTCACGAGCGATTGGTGAAACGATGGCTGTTACTGTGGCGGCGGGAGCTCGTCCCAATCTCACCGCAAATCCCCTCGAGGCAGTTCAGACGATGACGGCATATATTGTCAGCGTTTCTTTGGGTGACACACCGCACGGCACTATTGAATTCAAGACTATTTTTGCGGTTGGGTTAACTTTGTTCTTTATGACACTTGTCATGAACGTGATTTCCAGCCGTATTACTAAGAGATTTCGGGAGGTCTACGATTGAGCTCTGAAAATAATCCTTCCCGTGTTAGGTCAGGACTAGGTTCATCTGACTTTCGAACTAACCTCGCTTTCAGGCACCTCAAAGGCAGGATGTTCTATTTGCTCTGTCTTTTTGGATCTTTGGTGGGGATCTTGCTGCTTGTGACTCTCATCAATGACATTAGGCAGGACGGCTTCAGCTATATGTCCAAACATTTTTTCACAAACTTCCCATCTCGCAAACCAGAGATAGCGGGTTTCCACGGTGCAATTATGGGAACGTTATGGGTGATGGGAATTGTCGCCATCACTTCATTTCCGATTGGAGTTGGCGCCGCACTTTATTTAGAGGAGTACGCCAAGAGGAATAAGCTTACAAGTCTTATCCAGACAAATATCTCAAACCTAGCCGGAGTACCCTCTATTGTGTTCGGCATTCTAGGACTTCAGCTATTTGTCAGAGGGACGATCGGATACGGTCCGGCGATATGTATTGGTGAGCAGTGTGGCTTTGGTAGGTCTGTTATGTCCGGAGCCCTGACGCTGACACTGCTGATTTTGCCGATAGTGATTGTCGCAGCTCAGGAGGCCATCAAATCTGTGCCGCCTTCCATACGGGAGGCTTCGTACGGAGTGGGCGCTACAAAATGGCAGACCGTTTCAAGCCATGTGCTCCCTCAGGCGATGCCTGGAATCATGACTGGAATGATTCTTGCTCTTTCGCGAGCAATAGGCGAAACAGCACCAATAATTATGATCGGAGCCCTGACCTTTGTTGCCTTCAGGCCCGAAGGTCCGCTCGATCCATTCACAGCGATGCCGATTCAGGTTTTGAATTGGATATCAAGACCGCAAGCCGCATTCCATGATCTTGCGGCCACGGGAATAGTGGTGCTACTTGTGACACTGCTGACGATGAATACCATTGCGGTACTAATTCGGGTCAAACTTGGTCGAAGTAGCTCAAGGTAAATAGACATGATGAGCTCAGCCTTGCCCTTTGTTAGGATGTTGGTGAAACAGTGATTGATAGTGCAAGTGAAGGAATAATGGATAAGGGAACGGAACAAGAATCCAATTCACCAGAGGTCGGGTTCGCGCTCGACGACTCAAAGGAATCTCCTGACGAAATGGAGGCCGTGGCTATCAACATTGATGCGCTAAGTCTCTGGTACAGCGGTGTTCAGGCCATAGAAAATGTTTCGTTGCAGATTCCAGATAGTCAGGTCACTGCGCTTATAGGTCCATCGGGTTGCGGAAAGAGCACTCTTCTTCGCTGTATAAATCGGATGAACGAATTGATTCCTGGGGTCACTCTGGAAGGCCAGATCAAAATACATGGAGAGAATATCTACGAAAAGGATGTGGATCCTGTCGCTGTGAGACGTAATGTGGGTATGGTGTTTCAGAAACCGAACCCTTTCCCAAAAAGCATCTATGAAAATGTTGCATTTGGTGCCCGTATCAATGGCTACAAAGGGAACATGGATGAGCTGGTTCGGTCCTCCCTTGAGCAGGCTGCGCTTTGGGACGAAGTGAGTGACAAGCTCAGGGAGAGCGGACTGGCGTTATCAGGCGGGCAGCAGCAAAGACTGTGTATAGCCAGGGCCATTGCTGTGAGGCCCGAAGTGATTTTGATGGACGAGCCCTGTTCTGCATTGGATCCTATCGCTACTCAAAGGATTGAGGACCTCATCCGAGAGCTGAGGAATACATTTACTATCGTGATTGTTACGCACAATATGCAGCAGGCAGCCAGGGTGTCGGATAAAACAGCGTTCATGCTTGCTGGCGAGGAGCGTATTGGTAGGCTTGTTGAGTTCAGCCCTACGCAGGAACTGTTTACTAATCCGTCAGATAGCCGCACCGAAGACTACATCACTGGGCGGTTTGGATAACTCACATAAATTTAAAGGGTGATGGTATGGCCGCTAGTTATCAAACTTTATGACCGACGAGATTGGCCCTAAGCGTGTTTTAATTGTTCTTCTTCTCGCGCTATTGGCGGGTATAAGCTCCCAGTTTCTATCTATCGGTGTGGAGCTGAGGCTGTTTGCTTCAGTTAGTTTAATTTTCGCTTTAGTGATTATTATTTTTTGGAAGCAACTAAGGCGCAGCGAGATCTCGGCTCAATTAAGTCGAGATCAATTCAGTTTCCCTCAGCATCAACTTGACAGGATGAATATGGAGACTTTCCAGACGATTATTAGCCCGATGCAGGAGGGAGTCATAATCATTAAAGGCGCTGCCGATGATGGGGAAGTTTACGTTGCTAACCATCGAGCTGCCGAAATACTTGGGAGAGATATGGATAATATGACAGGGATGTCACTCATTCGTGCTGCGCTAGACGCCTCGCTACTTGAGGTCGCTCGAGAGGCATCAGGTGACTATCAGGAAATCATTCTGCCGGGTGGTAAAACTTTGTCTGTTGCAGCCATTTCATTGCCAAGCTCAGTATTTATCTCGGATCCCCATGGTCAGGAGGTTTCAACTGACGGCCTGCTCCTTACGATGCTCGATCTGAGTGAGCAAAGGTTAGCGGAACGTGCCAGAGCAGATCTTGTGGGTAATATTTCCCATGAACTACGGACTCCAATTACTGCCGCCAGACTCTTGGCTGAAACTATTGAATCAGAAACATTGGATTTGGGGAGGCGGAAGAAATTCCATAGAAGCTTGCTCGCCGAACTCAATCGCCTTAGCCGTATGGTGGAGAGGTTGGTGAAGCTGTCTCGGATTGAGAGTAGGGAGGAAGAGTTTTCAGTAACTACATTTCCGATCGAGGAGCTTTTAGTCACAGCAGTAGACAATATGCTTCCAATTAGTGCTGCGGCCGGGGTCGAATTGCTCCAAACGGAACAAGCTGAATCTATGTCGCGGCTGGACGTGGAAATGTCTGGTGATTTTGATCGCCTGCTTGAAGTATTATCGAATTTTATTGATAACGCGATCAGCGTGTCCCAAGAGGGAAGTAAAATACTTCTAAACGCGAACATTCGTCGGAGTGAAGCGGCTAGCTCAGTTACGTTTGAGGTGATTGATCAAGGACCAGGCGTGTCTCCTGCTGACCGAACACGTGTATTTGAGAGGTTTTATACAGGCGACGTGGCGAGAAATTCTGAACAGGAGAGTTTGGGTCTTGGGCTGGCTATTGCGAAACATATCGTCGAACGTCATCGGGGCATCATTGGTGTACGGGATTCTCTCGAGACGGGCTCCGTTTTCTTTTTCGAGCTTCCGTTGGGCACTAGTAATGACGAAGTAAGTACAAAAGTTTAGGGTATGAACTTGTATCCGATGGACCGCACTGTGACAAGCCTCTGAGGTTTCGCGGGATCGACTTCTATTTTTTTCCGTAGCCAGCGTATATGCACGTCAACAGTTCTGGTATCGCCAAGGAATGTATATCCCCAGACTGATTCAAGGAGCATCTCTCTGCTAAGAGCCTGTCTGGGATGCCTCATCAAATATTCGAGCAGATCGAATTCTCGTGGTCTCATGTTGATTATGTTGCCGGCGACGCGCACTTCTCGCGCAAGGCTATCTAATTCAACATTCTCGGCGACAAGCAGAGTGTTTTCGTCAGATCGTGTTGCGGCTCGAGGTGCGGGTTCTGCTGCATTGATCTCAAACTCTTGCCCCCCTAGTACAGGCTCTCCTCGCCTCAGTAGCGCTGCTGCTCGAGCCTTCATTAATCTCATTGAAAAGGGTTTCGTAACGTAGTCATCCGCGCCACAATCGAACCCATGGAGAATGTCCACCTCAGAGTCTCGAGCAGTCATCATTAGGATCTTATGGTCCGACTCTTTTTTTAACATTCTGCATACGTCTAGGCCTGACATTTTTGGAAGCATTATGTCTAGTATTACAAGATCGGGCTGCATTTCGCGAGCTAATTCAAGGCCCTCAAGGCCGTCGGATGCTACTTGAATTTGATAACCTTCGGAAACCAAATTATACGCAACGGTTTCAGAGATTGCCGGATCATCTTCGACTATAAGTATTTTAGTCATGACTAACAGTTTAGCTTTTATCAACCCCTGAGTTACACATCTGTGTAAACACATTGTTAATAACGCCACGCAGGATTACGTGGGTTGCCCAAGAGGCCTTCTATCCTACAGAATTCCTAATTGATTGGCTTGCCTAGTTAACTCCTGGCGATATTCCGGATGAGCAATTGATATCAATTCCCGAGCCCGTTGACGTTCAGATTTCCCTTGCAGGGAGGCAATACCGTATTCGCTTACAACGTAATCTGCCAAGTACCGAGGAACACCTACTCTTGCTCCCGGTGGCAGATCGGCAACAAATTTAGAGTTTTCCCCATCCATACTTTGCATGACATGCACGGATTTTCCACCTGGCGCGTAGAGAGAACCGGCCACGAATTCAAATTGTCCCCCGGGTCCAGTGATCTGTTCTCGTCCGACCGAGTCGAACACGATCTGTCCAGTGAGATCGATCATTGTTGCGGTGTTTATGGCTGTCATTTGTTTTTGTGACGAAATGACAGACGGATTATGTATGTAATCAACTCCGTAGACTTCCCAATCATTGATATGTTCAGCAACTATTTGTAAGTCTTCTGGTTGGGCCGGCAGTAGAGTGACACAGACTTTCCCAACGTCTCTGCTCTTGTTTGAGCCGTTAATCACTCCTGCTTCGTACAGTTGGGCAATGCCAGGACTCGTAAGTTCAGAATGATATCCGAGATCTTTTTTCGAGAAGAGGTGAGGGGTTACTGCGTTTGAGGCGACACCTACACCGATTTCCAAGGTGTCTCCGTCGTTAACGAGTGATGCGGCTAGCGCACCCGCCACATCTACTGCGTTGAAGTCGAGTGGTGGTTTTTCTCTCCTGGCAGGGGCTCTTGGTGCTTCGCCGTCAGGAATTATTACGAAATAATCAATCGCATCGGCGTCGATAAAATTATCACCCGGCGTCCGGAGCATCTGTTCTTGTACCTCTGCGACTACGATCCCACATTTTTGGAGATTGATTTTGTTGTCCCATAGCCCTATTCCAAAGCCACACGTGCCTGCAGCGTCCGGAGTTGTCATATGAAAGAAGCCGATATCCGGTGTAGGGATATCTCGTGAATATCGGAAGTGATCGGTGTAAACGGTGCC
>PBOW01000092.1 GCA_002725365.1 Chloroflexota bacterium
GCAACTTACACACCCAAGTATCGAATACTTATTCAGTGGCCGAGCGAAACCGAGATCTACATGTAGTACTTCTGTATCGCTTCGCGTGTTTCGACATCGGTTGTAACCGGTTTCACGTTCATATCACAGACGTCCGCCCACGCAAGCTGGAACTGCGCGCAATTCTTAAAATCGTCTGTCTCCAGAATCATCGTCCCAGTGCCATCTGCAATGGAGTGCCAACGTCCGATGAGCCCGATTCCATGTTCACTTGTTAAGCCTTCCAACTGCTCCTGTGTAAAGCTACCGAACGCTCTCAGCGCATCAGCTCTATTTGCTTGAAAAACCTTGTAGTCCACCTGAAATAGCATACAAATCACCTCTTCATTTGTCTTTTCTATGGTTAACGGCCGCGATAGTATCGTGACTCGTCCTACCGGATCACTTCATGTGCCATTCGATGGATTGCTGATTGAACAGGTGGAACTAGGCCACTGGTGAAAATAGCACTCATTTCCCTGTTAGCTTGAAGGTTATCTCTCGTTTCTTCCATTTGAGCCCAGTCATCATAAAAAGTCTGGATCGCAACCCGCTGGCCAAGTGTACCCGAATAGGATACCCATGCTATCGAACCATTTGCACCACTCGCCTTATTCATATCCACCCAATCAGATACCGCCTGTCGTGATACGAGGCCTGGCTCAGGGGCAACAATGATGGTGGAACGTAGCTGCCCTGGCACGGAATCTTCAGCTGCATGGAATTCCCGCATGAGTATTCTGGTATTCAGAACCACCGGCCATTCTTCTTTCGGGGCTGCCTCTTCGTACGTGGCGAATTTCGCTATAACCTCATCCAGCGAGGCAATTGAATCACACACTGAACTTATCGATACTTGATTTATGTCCTGATTAAATACTGGCACCCAGAATCTCGAACTCTGCGCGCCAGATTCAACTAATAGATCAGCGACTCTGGATCCTAGTTCTACAGCCTCGGCCATACGCCCAGGTTTTACAGTTGATCTCGCGACAATATTTGCTCTTGGCATACGTACTCCCTAACCATTTCTTACTACTTTTGGCTCAGGCTAACGCGCGCCGCATGTTTTGTCGACTAATTCAGTCAATAATTTTCTAACGTGTCAGGACAGTTGCGGAGACATCTAACTAGTTTTTAAAGAGACTAATAATATTTGAAATCGTCCATGAAGATGCCGCTAACAGTTGCAAGTAATCACCTGAAGTAAATGATCCATAAACGAAAACTGAGGCCATCCAAGCTGAACTCGCAATTAGTTGAAATAACCCAGTCACACTCGAATTGGATTTAAGTACTTTGATATTTCGGACTAGCACGGACACTCTTCGCCGCAGGCGCCTAAATCATCTAGATAGAGACCTTGGTCCCGATATTGTTCAAGAAATGACGTGTCCATGCCTAATTTATCACCAATCGCATTGGCAACGACACCAAACCTCTGCCTATATTTGTAGATGAAGCAGAATATCAAATCTTCATGACGTACTTGCGGTCCGACGAGAAATAATCCTGGAGTTTTCCTTGATTCATCATCCTCATTCAACAGGACATACGAGTCACTCTCGTCCCAATCAAACAAGTCTTTGACCATAATCAAACTACTGTCGAATCCCGTTGCCAAGATAGGTGGTGTCTGAGTCTGATACGGAGATGACTTCTTACCCTTCACGTAAATAAAATACTGGTCATCCTCTAGTTTCACATCTTTAACCTTGGATTTACCAACGAGACTGATACTTTCACCAAGCATCTCTTCCCTTAATCTGTCCACTGTGTATGGAGATAAATTCTCGCTCGGATCAGTTGTTCTGGCATCCCAATCTGCATTCTCCGCTAATACGGATACTTTCTTGCCCAGCCGGCTTAAGTGAATTGCGGCATCAATGCCACTCTCATTCCCACCAATGACGTAGACATCATCGCCTTGAACTTGCTTCCAACTTTCTATGTGGCTGTTATGCAAACAGAGTTCAGAACCTGAAAACAACTCAGTGCTTGGGTATTGAAATTCGCCTGCAGCCCAAATCAAAAAGCGTGATTCGATGACCTCGCTTCCATCGGCCCCGTCAACACGAATAGTAAACCGATCCTCGGAATAGGTTATTTGCTCAACGCTCGTATATTCCTTCACAGGCAGCTCAAAATATTCCGAGATCAGCCTGAGATACTCAGCGTACTCGTGCCCGGTAGGATGCTCCGTATCAAGAGTAAATGCTGGGGAAGTCCCAGTCGCAACTGAATTGAGATCAAGATGACCCCAATAGTTAGTTGTGAACGAAGGGGTGATGAATCGCATCTCCTTCGGCCATCGATCGAAAGAGGACCCAACCCTATCCCTTTCGAGAACCACCATGTTTTCCACGCCGAAATCCGTGAGCATAGCAGCTATACCGACGCCCGCCGCCCCGGCACCCACAACCACAACGTCATAATTTTTCATATATCCCCCTAATGGTCGATTAGGGTTCAATGGTAGCATGATATTGAGAATGATTCTCATTCTCAATTAGCGAGATGGGGTGACAGTAAACATCACTCCACTTTTTCGGGAATAAGACTAATCTGTATGCGCACTGGAGCATTCGGATAGTCGAGTCCGTGATCGCTTACCATCGTCGAGGGACAACTACGGAGGATGATCATGGCCAAATATATTCCTAATCCGATTTACTGGTCTGGCAAGTGAGGATCACCTCTGATGACTAGCATTTCCAGCGTAAGCATCGACGTTATCGAAAGAGATACCGGCTCCCTAGAGGTTCGAGATGAGCGATCAGACATCGGGGGTAAAACCACACAAGGAGTGCTCAGAATAAGAACAGAAGACGGTCACGAGGGGAATTCGTTTATAGGTGATCAAGCAGCTGAGTCGTCCGAAAGAATCAAAATAATTATTGATACGATCGCCCCGCAGATATCCGGGATGTCTTATGACAACAGAGAATGGCTCTGGTCCCAAATTCAGAATCACAGCATAAACGGACTACCCTTTCATTCTTCATGGGCTGCTGTTGATGTCGCGTTATGGGATTTAGCTGGGAAAATATTAGGGCAACCTATATATAAGCTGCTGGGTGGAACAAATTTAGAAGTACCCCTTTATGCGACATATCCTCCGCGGCACAGCGAGCCTGAGGGGTTTATTCAGGAAGCTGAAGAACTCTTAGCCGAAGGATATTCGGCATACAAAATTCATCCAGGCTCACTAAGCGCAAAAAAAACAGTCCGTGCAATTGAGGGGATAAGAAAAATAGCCGGAAACGAAATGACTCTTATGCTGGATCGAAATCACGGGTATTCCCTCAAAGAAGCATTAGAAGTCGGCAAAGCACTCGACTCGAATAGTTTCTATTGGTACGAAGATCCCGTACCAGCGTCAGATATAGACTCAATAAAAACACTCACTGAATCGATTGCCACACCCCTGAATATGAGCGACTCGCCTGGCTTCCTAATAAATCAAGCGGCTCATTTTTTATCCGAAAATCTTGTAGGGATGATTAGAGGAACAACAAGAAAACTTGGGATTACAGGATTGATCAAACAATGCTCAATGGCGGACGCATTCGGCATAAATTGCGAAATCGGGTTAGCCGGAAATTCCTTGATGAACGCCGCGAATCTGCACGTCATAGCTTCTGTGCGCAACAATACGTTTTATGAGTACTGGAGACCAGAACATATTCATCAGTGGGGTGTTCAGGAGGACATTTATATTAACGGGAACGGCAAACTGAATATCCCACAAAAACCGGGTCTAGGAATGGAATTGGATGAGGACTGGATAAATTTTCACAAAATAGACCAATTAGTCGGCTGAATTACCTACAACCTCAGGTCGGATTTTATGGAATCCAGTCAGTGCCTCAAAAGCAAAAGCCATCTGCAGGAGACTGAATTCACTTCTCGGTCTTCCCACGATTTGTAGACCCATAGGTAGGCCGTTTTCAGTAAAACCTCCAGGAACCGATATCGCGGGCAAACCAGTAATAGAAATGAAATAGCATGATTTCATCCAATCGATGTAGGTCTCCATTGCTTGACCTTCGATTTCAGTTATCCACTCTATATCAATCGAAAACGGCGGCACCTGACTCACTGGACAAATGAGATATTCGTATTCTCCAAAGAAGGATGACATTCGGTTATAGAGTTCGCTTCTCATGACATCAGCTCTGGCAAGATCTTGCCCCGACTGATTAATTCCCTGCTCTATGTTCCAGATAACTGTATCCTTCATCTGGTCACGATGCTGCTCCAATTGATCAGCCCTATGACCGAATGACCAAGCACGAAACGCCTTAAATGCTTCGTCAGCTCCCGTAAAATCCGGTGAGGTCTCAGTTAATTCACAGCCAAGATCTTCAAAAATGGACAGCCCGTTTCTAACCATTTGTTTTATTTCTGCATCAATTGGAAGTCCTCCCAGGTCATCGGACCAAGCAATTTTTGTGCCTGTAAAGTTTCGGTCTAGAGGTTGATCGAATATCTCACCCGAAGTTTCAAGTGCAATTGGCGAGCTTGGGTCCGGCCCTGCTATGACACTGAGCATCAGTGCTACGTCTTCAACAGTTCGTCCCATCGGGCCCTGAACACTTAAATTCTGTCGCGAACCTCCTCGAGTTGGAACTCGCCCTGCTGCTGTCCTGAGACCCACCACATTACAAAAATTAGCGGGATTACGAAGTGAGCCACCCATATCGCTCCCGTCAGCAAGTGCTGTCATCCCTGCTGCTAGCGATACTGCTGCGCCTCCACTGCTTCCGCCACATGTTCGAGAAAGATCATATGGATTAAGTGTTCGCCCAAATACCTGATTAAAAGTCTGTGAGCCCGCCCCGAATTCCGGGGTATTGGATTTACCTAACGAAATTGCTCCTGCCTTCTTTAGCCGGTCAACGATCAATGCATCTCGATCAGGAATATGATCGGCATAAATTGGAGAACCATAGGTAGTTCGAACATCTTTAGTATCAAATAGATCTTTATGGATCACGGGAATTCCATGTAACGGGGGTACAACGCCTCCCCGTGCAACAAGTCCATCGGCCGCTTTAGCCTCTTCAAGTGCAGTCTCAGCTGTCAATGTCACAACGGCGTTGACTACAGGATTTACTCGTTCAATTTGCTTGAGGTGAGCTTCAACGACTTCAGTGGCACTCACTTCCTTTGTGGTAATGAGCCGCGACAATTCTTTTACGGGCTGGAAACAAAGGTCCATACCAATTCCTACCCATTCACCTTTTGGTTGACTACAGCTTGATCAGGAAATTCGCCTGTCCGTAGAAGAAATTGTAAGGCCGGGCTGAGGATGGCATATATCAGGAATATCACGATCCAAAGAGCACTAGGCCCAACGAACAATATCCGTTCGCCCGTGGTATCCGCTACGATCCCGAAACCAAGATTCATAAAGGCCATAAAACCCGCTGCCAGCATGATATAAAAAGCCATCAAACGTCCACGATACTCATCTTTAACCACCTGCTGAATGAGTGTGGCAGAGAGTGCCATGTACGGTGCTTGCGTCGCACCCGATAAGAAGCCTCCAAACACCGCAACTGCCGTGTTCTGTGCTGTCCCAATAATCAGTAGTGCGATACCACTGCCTAAGCCGGATACCAACAGGGCTCTCCCGCGGGTTTTCCCGTCGGTAATGGTCGAGACGGCCAGAGTAGCCACGAGTGCACCGACGCCAACACCTACTGAAATCGCAGCAAATGTTGAACTACCAGATCCGATTTCATCAGAAAGTCCTGGCAAAAGAGAATCAAAAGCCATAGTGAATCCGCAATGGACCCCAATGAGGGAAAGGACCAGCACCAGTCTGAAATCTGACGCTATATATTTGGCAGCGTCGACCATCGGGCTCACGATATCAAACACTTCGCCGTCTATCGGTAGCGCTCGCACACTTGGACGCCACTGGATTCTAAACAGTTGGTATCCAGCTAGAAGAAAGAACACTGATGTGAGCATAAAGACCCAGCCGGTACCATCGTCAAGGATAGCCATCATGACGCCTCCTAAAAACGGACCAATCACCTTAGACCCGTGTCTAGCTATACCTCGGAATGACACAGCCGAAAGCAGATGTTCCTTGGGTACAAGGCTAGGGATAATCGCCTCTGAGGCCGGAGTCACTGCCGACATTGCCACTCCCTGCAAAACCGCCAATACCACTATGTGCCACATCGTTACTGCACCTGATAGCGTCAGCACCGCAAGAACAAATGAGACAAGTGCACCGAACAACGCTGAGGCCATGGCCATATAACGCCGATCGAGGCGATCCGCGAGAGTCCCCGCTACTGGACCGAGGAACAACATTGGTGCCATCCCTCCAAAGGTTACCCAGCCCACATTGCTCGAAGATCCTGTCAACTCAAATATGAGCCACCCGCGGCCGAGCAAAGAAGCCCAACCAGCAGCCGATGTTAGAACATAGTTATAGAAAAGTTTCCTGAAGTCAGAGTGAAGTAAAGCAGGGAATTTTTCCAGCATGAATTAGGCTCACCTACGCAAAAAAATGATGTTCAGTAAGAGTCGAATTTAGCTCGTTCCCTCAGAAACTTTCTTTGCAAGCTCACTCATATATTCGACATCATGGAAGCGTGAATCTCGTTTTTCTCCCATCGCCAGCAGCGCCTCCCGATGCTGCGTCGTCTTACGAGCATTAGCAAAATGATCGCTGGATCTCCTCCACACCGAAGAGACATCAGTGGCTGCCAGATCATCCCAAATCATTCTCTTAATAGTTGACAGGGTGGAAATAGGGTTGGCAGCGATTTGAGCGCCAAGCTCTAGAGCGGCTGGCACTAATTCCTCGGGCTCATAAAGTTTTCGAACAAGTCCAAGCTCAAGTGCTTCCTGCGCATTGTAAATTTTTCCAGTAAGCATCATTTCGCGCGCTTTGTGTAAACCAATAATATGGGGAAGCGTCCAGCTACTCCCTACTTCAGGAGTCAGACCGATTGCCGCAAAACGCATGGAAAATCTCGCCTCCGTCGAGGCAAGTAACATGTCATACAAAAGTGGACCCGTTAAACCGATCCCAACCGATACCCCGTTTATTGCTCCAATAATCGGTTTGGACTCCATGATGAATACTGGGTCAAACGGAGTTCCATCGTCCCGTTCTTCACGAGCAGAGCCAGCACTACCACCATTCTCAAAAGTAGCATTGAATCCACCTATATCAGCTCCAGCGCTGTATGCGCGCCCGTTACCCGTGCTGACAATAGCACCAACCGACGGGTCGGCATTTGCGTCCTCAATGGCGCGGCGAAATTCAGAATACATGGTCCCATTGAACGCGTTAAGAGAATTTGGCCTATTGAAGCGAATCAGTTTGACTCGCCCGTGCTGTTCTACTTCAAGTGTCTCCCACTCGGTCATACTTCCACCCCTCAATTGGTATTATCCTTTACGAACCGGACTACGTTAGTGTAAGGCGATTGCCGAATCAAAGGTGGATAAAATTAATTTCGATGCTCACACAGTCACTCTCATTGCTGCTGCACTTCCCGCGATAGTTTTCTATAACGTGATCCGAGAACGGTCGGAACTAATAAGACAAATAGGCGCCGTTATCGTGTGGTTGATAGTGCTTTGGATACTTCGGTTTATCTTCACCTGAATCTATCGGAAAATTTTTCAGAGAACTCCCACAGCTGTTCGCCCGCTGTCCGGTCTTGTCCCAACACTGAACTGGTCTGGATATTGCTGTCATACAGATACTCACCACCCACTTCAGCCATATCTGGATGCACCGCGGCATAGCACTGAGTAGCTGCACCTTGTGCCAAAGATTTAAACACTAACCATTCGCCAACTTTAGCGCCTATCTGAATGACTGGATTAATAAAGTGTCGGACAAGTTCTGTCCTAATTACACCCGGGTGTATAGCATTTGCTGTTCTAGATGTCCCCGCAAATTGATGGTTGAGTTCTCGAGCGAACAACAGATTTGCCAACTTCGACTGCCCATACGATCTCCACTTTTGATAATCTTCCTTGTGATTCAAGGCACTGAAATCTAGTCCTCCAGTATAGGTACGTCTATGCGCACTGCTCGACAGCACTACTACTCTCCCATCCGGCACCAAGTGATCGATCAACGAATTCACAAATATGAAATGGCCCAGATGATTGGTCAAAAATTGCGCTTCCATTCCATATTTTTCTTCATATGTAGGTAATCCCATAACCCCAGCGTTAGCTATCACAGCCGACACATTTAC
>PBOW01000093.1 GCA_002725365.1 Chloroflexota bacterium
CACCAATCACCGACAGTATCGGCCACATTGCTATCCAAAGATAAAATCCATTCAACGGAGTTTTTGAAAATTTATCTAGGATTCGATCCCGGTAGCCATTCGCCTGACCTTTAGGAAGCCGTATAGCTCGCCTGGTTTTTGAACGAGCTTTTACAAACAGCTCTTGCCCGTTTTGTGGATCTGATTCTCGATTTTTAGTCATTGTGAAATTTGATTTGTCACCCGAGCGCAATGGTAGTCAACAGACCTGCAGCCCCCAGTTATTCATGTCGATCCGAAGTCTCAACTTTCCCACGATTATACGCCTACTTCCAGATTTCTTATAACCATCCAAATCTAAACACCAAGGAGGCGCAATAGAACAGGAGAACTAGTCCAATAGCTCGAGTGACAACTACCTCATGCTCTCGCACGACCTCTAATAGGCGGCCCTGTGAGAGAATCGTTGCCACGGTGATATACCATCCCCCATCCGTGAAAAGACCTAAAAATCCCATACCAATTAGGGTTTGTGTACTCATGGAAGGGTCAATAAAAGGAACGAACATTGTAAGCATCCAAGCGAGTATCTTTGGATTGAAAAATGCAAGTGAGAATCCTTGTATAAACGCGATGCTCGGGCGCCTCTCAGGCAGTTCTTCACTTGCAGCATCCACTCTGTTGTCTGTTGAAGAAATACGCAGGAAATTTATCGCTAAATACAAAAGGACAATAAACCCAATGATATGGAGCGTGCCAGTAACTTCGGGATAATTACCCACCACTACAGCGATCCCTGTTGCTGCCGCAAAGGCGTAAATACTGAAACCTACTCCGTGACCAATTCCAGTTGTTATTCCGTACCATCGACCTCCGAAAATAGTATTTCGAACGACCAAAGCCAAAGAAGGGCCAGGAGTCATGGCACCTAAAATCAGTACTAGGGCGAGCGTTGACCAGTTTTCTACTGAGATATCAGAATCCAATCAAGGTGAGCCATGGAACTCTGTGGTCGGGGAGCCGGGATTTGAACCCGGGACCTCCAGTCCCCCAGACTGGCGCGCTGCCAGACTGCGCCACTCCCCGAAAAGTTGAATGCAAATGCTATCACCAGTGATGAATGAAAACTAGCTCAAGATCCAAATAGCGAGTAATGCAACCCCGACTACTTGTGCAAAAAGAACACTCCCTTGCTGATTTTCGTTCTTTAAGTTCTCTAATAACGCAATGACGAGATATATCGCAGAAAAGGTAAGTACTCCGTTACCGGAATTTGAAAACGGCAGAAAATAGCCGAGCAATGACAATTGTGCTGCGATGGTCCCAGTCAGTACTCCGCTATATCGCCAATCGGAACGCTGATTCAGTTGTCGGAAATATATTTCAGTGAGGCAATAGGCGATCACGCCAACCAATATCGTGCGGAATATGTGGTCATCTACCGCGTCAAAGATAAATTGCAACAGACAAAACAGGGCCACATGGACAAAAATTTTACCTACGACAACCGGGAACGATTGCTCACTCGCTGAGTGCATATGAAGTGACATAGTCGCCCAGACCGACAGCCCGAAACAGCTACCCGACAATAGAGCAAAAGATGCTGAGTTCACATCTGACAGTATCACCTGCCGCATAACTAATAAGGCTACAAACAAAAACAGAGGTGATACCGAAAGATACTGAACATTGAGTCGGTCCATTTTTCCAACAGACCCGCCCCATCTCTGAACCCAGCCGAGAGAAATAATTATCAATAGAGCGTTGGCTACCACAATCCATTCAAACAAGGGGTCTGTTGGAATAGCAAAGTAGAAAGTTACCGTAGAGATAAAACCAATAACGAAGCTAATAGCTAGGCTATCTTGGCTGATTTTTTCCGGACGACGAGAAAGCAAGATACTATTCCCCACACGACACAGTGCTATTCCTGAGCAAGCACCGGTTCCTCTAGGCCAAATATCTCGGCCGCATTGGACCAGCGAATTCGATGAGCTTCATCATCAGTGAGACTAACCTTTGTGAAAATCTCTTCCAGATTATCCACGTGGGAGGAGATCTCATCATTCCCGCAATCAGACCCCCATACCAATTTCTCAACCCCAATTTCGTAACCTACCAGTCTACGTTCAACGGCATGCCGTTCGATGGTGTCGCCACCAGACATATCAAAAAACACATTCGGACGCCAGCGGGCAACAGACGCAGACTCATCATAATTACCTGTCCCACCAAGATGAGCACCAATTAATCGGAGATCCGGGAAATTATTAGCAATAGTATCCATATGGAATGGACGCATACGTGTAGCCGATGCATTTCTGCCAAAACTTAGTATCTGCTCCTTCATCCGTCGCTCTTGTGAAGCGAGATAGGTTATTGCTGCATCTTTGTCTCGGCGTGGATGAGTAATCGCGTAATCGATTGGACCACCAATGACTCCCATATGGAGTAGAATCGGCATTCCAAGCCGCTCGGCCATCTCATACACAGAAAAATATTTTAGGTCGTCGTATGCCCTCTTCACACCGATCATTTTTAGACCGACGTAACCCATCTCGAACAGCTGCTGAACTGCCCGGCCATCAATATCTTCTGGATCGACCACTGCTGATGGCAGAAAAAAATCCTCATGACGTCGTGCATATTCCAGTGATTCTTCATAGCTTAGACCGAAACGTCCACCAGCCAATAAGCTCGCTTTAACTACCCCAGCCGCTCTCAACGCATCAGCTCGCTCGTCGATGGCCTTCGCATTGTCCTGTGAATCCGGGTCCTGCCAGTTACGTGGAAAATGGCAGTGCACATCAAAAATTGGATTGGCCATGAAATTACCTCCAGAGCTTTAACAGAGACCAGATTACATCAATATGCTGTTAGATCGGTCGTGATGTGCCAAGAAAGCGGATCGCGAACCCCATTTTCTGCCAAAACTCAATAGCAGGTTGGTTCCCGTTCAAAATATCTGCTTCCACCTCTCTCACCTCTCGATCAGCAAACAGCTTAAGCAATTCATCAACCGCCCCAGAGCCATAGCCCATCCGTCTGAAATCATTAAAAATACAAAATTCGCTGATAGAACCCTTTAGGATTGTCTCGTCGGGCCAATCAGGAAAACACCTAGTTATTACGAAACCTACACGGACCGTGTCAACTTCAATCCAGAATAATTCCCGCTCAGGGGGATATTGGGCTTCTTCCAACACAGCCGTGCGGTAGAGTTCTAATTCATGTTGTGTCGCTGTCTGCCCAAACACAGACAATTCCTGGGCATAGGCTTCATAGTGTCCAAAAAATATGTCTGTATCACTCACTGATACGGGCTGTAGTTTTACTGTTTGCATTCGTCCTGAGCCTCACCCCACAGGTCAATCAGACTTTCAATCTTACGATTTCCAGTATCTAAATCTTGTGCACCATTCCGATCAATCAATACAGATGAAATACCAAGCGCGTTGGCACCTTGGACGTCATCTTCGAGCGAATCACCTACCATCAAAGACGATTCTGGGGTAGCTCTTAATGCTCGCATAGCGTGCAGAAACATTTCTTGATGCGGCTTACGAACCCCGACTCGTGCACTGGTGACCACCGCATCGAGATATGGCGATAGGCCGAGGCCATCCGTAATTTGAGAAAGATTCCAGTCATGATTGGACACTAGTGCAACTGATATATTTTCTGATTTAATTTGAATAAGGAACTCGCGTACCTCGTCATAAATCGCGTACCGATTAGGCTCGGACTCTGCAACTGCTATCTTCATACTTGCCTCGCGAATAATTTCCGTAACACCACCGTCTAGGTGTTCTACAATTGCGGCTCGTATTCGTTTCTCAGCTATGGAAGCCCTCAGTATTCGATAAGATTCTTCATCTTTGGACTCTTCTCTATGAGTCACACCTTCCGAAGTACGCCACTCTGCCCAGGCGTCTCCCAGCGGGGTTGCCTTAAGCCGATATAACAAGTAGTCGGCATCGATCTCCAGTCCCGTACCAATGGCAATTTCACAATACATTTCCAAATGAGGAGTCTTCATAAAACCAATAGTCTTATCAAAATCAAGTAACAGAGTATTGATATGTCTGGCGATCAATTCAATTACACCCCTTTTGACAATGCCAATTCCCTAACAAAAGCCTGCACAGCTTCCGGTGACCCATTATCGAGATCTATTTCTTCAACCTCCAGTTGCAAATGCCCAACACGAGTGCTCCGTGGGAGCATCGGAGGTAGGTTTCTGGTCTGAAAGGGGTCACCCTTTTCAGCCACGAATAATATCTTGTTGCCATGGTGTTGCACAGCGGTCAGGTGGGCTGAGCCCGCCAATATTCGCAGCTTGACTATCGAAAATAGTTCAAAAAGCTCTCTAGGAATAGGACCGTAACGGTCTGCAATCTCATCTTCAAGCTCCACGATGGATGTCAGTGTTGAGACCATAGAAATTCTCATATAAAGTCCTAACCGGGCCTCTAAATCATCTACATAAGCCTCCGGAATTTCCCCGCTCCAGTTAACTTCTACCGTAATTCGTCTAAGTTTTTCCTGGCGGAGTCGTAGTTCCTGCAGTTCCATTGCACCGCCATCCAATTCATGCTTCAAACGCTCCACAGCCTCGGCGAGCATTTCCATGTAGAGATCTAGACCAACAGCTGCTATATGGCCACTCTGTTGACTCCCGAGCAGATTGCCGGCTCCTCTTAATTCAAGATCCCGTTGAGCCACCATCAAACCCGAACCTAGTTCAGAAGACTCAAAAATCGCGCTCAAACGTTGTTGCTGCAGATCATTCATAGAACCGTAATGAAATAGGTAGGCATAGGCCTGAAGGTGTGATCGTCCGACTCTTCCTCTTAGCTGATATAACTGTGATAAACCGAGAGACTGTGCTCTGTCTATCAAGATAGTGTTCACATTAGGGATATCTAGGCCAGACTCGATAATCGTCGTACTGACCAGGACATCTGCCTCGCCGTCTACAAAATTACGCATCACTGATTCCAAGTGCCACTTCGGCATCTGACCATGCCCTACGAGAATTTTCGCCTGAGGGACAAGTCTCCGAAGCGACTCGGCAAATTCATCAATTGTCTTAACACGGTTATGCACCACGTATACTTGTCCTCCTCGGGCAAGCTCCCTTTCAATCGATGTTTTCACAACGTCTTCGTCCCATTCCAACACATATGTCTCTATTGCTTGCCTACCGGCCGGTGCAGATTCAACCCGAGACATGTCCCTTATCCCAGAGAGAGCCATGTGCAATGTCCGTGGGATAGGTGTTGCTGAAAGGGTCAGCACATCTACCTCAAATCTCATCTCTTTCAGGCGATCTTTGTGACCAACTCCAAACCGCTGTTCTTCGTCAATGATGGCGAGTCCCAGATTCTTAAAGTCGAGCCCTGATCTCTCAGAGCTAACTGTAATTTCCGGTAACTGGTCTGACGCAGGCAAAGCTACACCGGTGCCAGTTTTCAGCGCGGTTTTGGACTCACGATACTCCAAAACACGATGTGTACCAATAACGATATCTATCTCACCATCTGACACTTTACGAGCAACCGCAGCTGCATCCGCTCCTGTTCTGAAGCCAGACAGCATTTCAATTTTGATAGGGAAACCGGCCATTCGCTCTCGAAAAGAATTGTAGTGCTGCTGTGCTAGGACCGTAGTCGGGCATAAAATCACAACCTGGAATCCATCCATTACTGCCTTAAATGCAGCACGCATTGCGATCTCGGTTTTTCCAAATCCTACGTCACCACAGATTAGCCGGTCCATTGGTCGAGCAGCTTCCATGTCACGCTTGACGGCTGCGATCGCTTCGATTTGATCTTCTGTTTCTTCATATGGGAAAGCTGACTCGAGTTCCCATTGCCATTCAGTATCAGAAGAGAATGCATGACCAGTCTTGAGCGCTCTAGCCGCATACAGACTCAAATATTCTCCTGCCACAGCTTGGACAGCATGACTGGCCTTAATCCGGGACCGACGCCACTCATTAGTTCCGAGCCGAGTCAAACGAGGTGGTCGATTGGTCGGGCCAACATATTTTGATAATCTCAAGGGCCTATCGGTGGGAAGAAATAACTTCCCATCCTCAGCAAATCGTATCTCGAGATAGTCTCTTGTTACGTTGTCCACATTCCTTTTGATAATCCCCACAAAGCGCGCGACGCCGTACTCTGCACTTACCACGTAATCACCAGCACTGATGTCCGTAAGATTTGTGTACCTACTTCGACTCTGTTTCCCAGGTGTCACAGGTACGATCGAGACTCCTAGTATTTCGTTGTCGGTTTGCAAGGCTAGCTCGCCATCGCTAAGCTCTTTCGTCCAGCCCGAACCTCCAAATCCTTGAATTAGAGCGCATTCGCTCTTATTCAGTTCACGCGGTAGTTGTGACTGCACCTCCAGGTCAATTCCGATTTTTGACAGTTCCTCGGAGAGTCGTTGCGCTTGAGATGTGAAGAGGATCACCCGGTCACCTCGAACCATTCTTCTACTGACGTTCTTTGCAACAGCCTCGAGGTTCCCATTATATTTTTCGACCTGTCGGAAAGTGGTTTGGAGTTGGTCACGATCCGAGCCACTCAGCCACGGATCGAACTCAATTCTGTGTGATGTATTGAAAATTGCGTCCATAAGGGACTGTCTGGGAATATAGGGAAGAGGCATAGATTCCTCTATTTCGTTTCGAGCAAACAATTGACTCCTACGGTCTCGAGCTACATCTTCAATGGAGACAAGTTGTGCCGCTAACTCATCTCTAGAGTCACTTACCAGGAGAGTGCCTGAGGGAGCATGATCAAGAAGAGACGATTCCAGAACCAGAGGTCCGTACATCCCAGAAGTTGGCAGCAGCCCCGACCTCAACAGTCCTATATCCTCACTGAGGGCTCCATTAGGCCGTATGAATTTTGAGAGCCAAGTAAGGCGGTCAGTGGCAGTCAGCCATTCAGTAGCGGGCGCAACATAGATTTCTTTCAATTCTGCAATCGACCGTTGATCACCCAGAGAAAACTCTCGAATCGAAGTCACTTCGTCTCCAAAAAATTCAATTCGTGTTGGATTGCTCTCGGTCACACCGAAAACATCGACGATTCCGCCTCTGAGGGAAAAATCACCCTGTGCCTCCACAAATGGTTGCCTCCGGTAACCTGCAGAGACTAAATCATCCAAAAATTCCTGCTGATTAAGGTTCTGGTTCACTCTCAGCATCCCCGGACCAGTCAACAATTTTTCTTGGCTAAGAGTTCGCTCAGCCACCGCCTGAATACTTGTAACCACTACAGTCGGCAGCTCAGTCTTATTAAGCTCATGAAGGGTAGATATCCTTTGTGCCGAGGGACTAACCCGAGTAGATTCACGTCCATAAGGGATTTGATTTCGCGACGGGAAAGAGAGAATCTGGCCTTCACTCAGCCATATCCTCAGCTCGCTACCTAAATGCTCCGCCTCGCGATCACTCTTGGTGATCCAAATGATAGGTCCCGTCACGGACCCGGCTAAACTGGCAATAACTGCGCTTCGAGCAGAATTCAATACATTCAGTCGAACAATCCCTCGAGCTTGGAGATGGTTCGAAACAGAATCAATATCGGGAGACCGAGCTATCCCAGCAAGCTGAGCCTTCAACTGACCGACGGCGATGGTACTGCTGCGATCAGTCACGTTGTTAGGGCTCAGATCTAGGTCAATATTTGTCACTGTCCGTTGTCCGATCCTCCTACTCGAGTATTGAGAGAATTCATCGCGGCCTCATTCCCGTTGGTCACTCCAATTTCGATACTGACTGCGACTTCCTCTAAAACGGTATTGATAAGATCTCTATCACGTTTGTCAGGGTGTGCGAGCACCCAGTTTGCGACTTCTTCAGAATGATGAATTGGTTTGCCAGAGACGCTTCGAGGGCGGCCAATCCCAATCCTAATTCTTGGGAATTGCTGTGTGCCGAGGTGGTTGATTATCGACTTCATGCCGTTATTACCACCATTACCCCCTAAGAGTCGCATACGTACATCCCCCACTTCAAGATCAATATCGTCACAAATGACTAACAACTGTGAGTTGGTATAACCATTCTTTTTCATAAATTTCACCAACGACGATCCCCCATCGTTATAAAAAGCGGACGGGTAAACCAGGTCTATATTTTGCCCTGCCATACGAACAGTCTTGACTATTTGATCTTTCTTACGCTTCTTACCATCTCCATACCGGGCATCGATAAAATCCAGGCAATCAACTCCTGTATTGTGGCGGGTCCCCGCATAACGCTCTCCTGGATTCCCCAACCCGAAAATTACTTTAGGAAAAGCGTCACCAATAGAATGGGCGTCTTCCTGATCAACGACTGGTTGAGCTCCTAAAAACTTGCGTTTAAAACTACTAAACTGATTACGAATTGGCACTAGATTAAGTTCCTTCTGCATAATCATAATAAATGCGTATACGCTAACTAAATTAAAAAATTCAATAGAAGAAAGCAAATACTCTTGTGCCAAGTACAACCAACCAAGACCCGGCATCCGGCAAGCGACAAATAGTAATCATTGCGGGCGGAGTAGGTGCCGCACGATTTATAGACGGGATGCAACAAATCCATCCACCAGACTCAATAAGTGTCATATGCAATGTAGGTGATGATCTCACATGGAATGGTCTGAAAGTCTGCCCCGATATCGATACCGTAATTTACACGCTCGCTGGAATCGAAGGAGAACTCGGATGGGGCATACAGGATGATTTTACCTCTATGCTTGACGAGCTCACAGTTCTTGGTGATGAAGCCTGGTTCAGAATAGGAAACCGTGATCTTGCTACCCATCTGATCAGAAATCGCATCCTGCAAAACGGCGGCACACTGAGCGAAGCAACTGGGGAACTTTGTCGTCGTCGCAATGTCAGCGTAAATGTTCGTCCAGTGACTGACGATAATCATCCAACGATGATCCGAACTACAGAGGGTATTTTGACCTTCCAAGAATATTTCGTAGCTCGCCAGAGTGAACCGGTGATAACCAACATCGAGTTCCCAAACAAAGACTCTGCGCTCCCTGCCCCGGGGATTCTAGACTTAATCAGCACAGCTGAGAGCATTTACATCGCTCCGAGCAATCCTTTTGTATCGATCGAGCCAATACTGCAAATACCCGGAATAAGAGACGCTCTGATTGAGTCCAAGGCTCCCAAAATTGCAATAAGCCCCATTATTGGAGGCAAAGCAATTAAAGGTCCGGCTGCCAAGATGCTATATGAGATGGGACATGATGTTTCGGCCCTTGGAGTGGCAAAGATCTACGCACCCTTCATAGATTTATTCGTATATGACACTATCGATCAGGAATTAACACCTTCGATGGACTCACTGGCAATACAAACTGCCCATTGCGACACGATAATGAAAGATAGACTGGGCAGAAAACAGGTTGCGGTCAACGTAACAGCGCTTCTGAATGAAGTCCAAAAGTATTAGTAGAATACTTCCACTATGAACAATGCCACTGCAGTTATTGTTGCCATCCAGGCACCTGAGAAGGCCAAATCCAGATTGGCAAATGCGCTAATCCCATACCATAGGCGCACGCTGGTGACAGCGATGCTCACTGATTTCCTCGAAGCACTCCGATCAGTGCACTCGGGGCCGATAATAATCGTCACGGATTCTGATAATTATCAAGATATCGCGTCACAGACTGATGCGATTGTTGTTGAGGATTCTGGCTCAGGATTTAATCAGGCTGCTATAGCAGGAATAGAATTTGCAGCAAACAATACGGAAGCTGATTCCATACTGGTTTTCCCTGGAGACATTCCACAGGCAAGCTCAAACGACATCTCTGATTTAATTGCATCCCTGCAAGCATCACGAAAAGATGCGGTCACGCTGGTTGCCTCCAAAGATGGTGGCACTACTGGGTTAGGTCTACATATCCCAACCACTTATCAAACTCAGTTCGGCCTAGAATCGGCTCTCAAACATCGAGAGCAAGCAACACTCTTAGGGATGGGAGTTAACGAGATGATTTTGTCTTCGTTAGAAATAGATATCGATACTATCGATGACCTTGAACAGGTGCAAAATATCGTTGGGAAACATACTGCGAGTGCACTTGAGATAATTCTGTTCGAGAAGCATTTAGCTGAGCGTCGGTCTTTTCGGGGACTGCAGGGACCTCCCCTGACGCAAGAGGAGATTGAATCACTTATTCGCCTGGGACTAAAGGCCCCAGCTCCACATCATTCGACTCCTTGGCGGTTTGTGATAGTTGGCTCAGAAAGCCGTCCAGTTCTTGCTGGCGAAATGGGAGCTAAATGGAAACAGGACCTACTCGGAGATGGTGTGCCTGAGGCTCAAATTAATAAAGCTCTGGCTAATTCCTCCGCGCGAATATTGTCAGCACCGACTCTGTTGCTCGGGTGTCTCGTGCAGGAAGGACTGAATACATACGCTGACTCTGAACGGGCATCGGCTGAATGGGGATTGGCACAACATTCTATCGGCGCCGCTCTTGAGAATATATTGCTCGCTGCTCACGTCCGAAATTATGGTGCCTATTGGATTTCAGCACCGCTGTATGCTGGCGATAAAGTCCGGGCCGCGTTGCGACTTGAGCATGAATGGATACCACAAGCCCTGATTGCTCTGGGCCGTAAGAATTCTGACTATAAACCGTTTGACCGGCCGGAACTGGACATCAATGATTACCTAATATGGCGAGAGTGATGTCAGGCAATCCATGAACGAATCGCCTCAATCCTTCTGTCATTAGCAGTTCTGGCCAATTCTGTGTCGCCATTGTTAAAGGCGTGCAGCCCACCCGGATATATAGCTATCTCTGATGGGTTGCCGGCTGCAATCCATCGGGAATGCATAAATAAAGAGTCGTCAAGCAGCGGATCCAACGTCCCGACAGTGAATAGTGCGGGAGGCAGATTGTCAAGTTTCCCGTTTAAAGGCGATATGTCCGGGTCGGTCCTGTCTTCGCCATTTTGGAGAAATTGATCATAAAACCAGTTCATTGTGTCAGTATCAATTATTGGACTAGTTCCCCCGATATATCTCTGA
>PBOW01000094.1 GCA_002725365.1 Chloroflexota bacterium
CAGCGGCAGATACTGGTTATGGCGCTTACGTCTGGTCCAATGTCCTTCCCGGTGGATCAGACCAGGATCGTCCTCGCACAGGGCTGTGAGCCGGTCAATTTCGTCGTCGAGGATGGCGCGCTCTAACTCGCCCATGTCGTCGCCGAAATCCTGTTCGCCATTCTGTTCATGTGTGGTCCGCGTCGTCATCGCACTATCCCTCCTGAGGATTATTAGTGCGGGGAGTTACTACTTCAACGGGCGGCTTTGCGCATCAGCGTCATCGCCTTGTCGGTTTTTTCCCAGAGAAAATCGGCCAACTCGCGCCCGAAGTGGCCGTAGTTGGTCGTCTGACGGTAAATGGGTCGCTTGAGTTTGAGTTTGCGCACAATGCCGCCGGGACTGAGGTCGAACACCTCTTGCACCCAATCGGCGATCTGCGCGTCATCGGTGATGCCGGTGCCGTAGGTGTCTACCAGCACCGACACCGGGTCGGGCACGCCGATGGCGTAGGCCAGCTGCACCTGGCAGCGATCGGCCAGCCGCGCCGCGACGACGTTTTTGGCCACGTAGCGCGCCATGTAGTGGGCGCTGCGGTCGACCTTGCTCGGGTCCTTACCCGAAAAGGCGCCACCGCCGTGCGGACACATGCCGCCGTAGGTGTCGACGATGATCTTACGGCCGGTCAGGCCGCAGTCGCCGTGTGGCCCGCCGACGACGAAGCGGCCAGTGGGATTGATGTGGTATTTGGTTTCTTTGTCCAGCAAGCGAGCCGGGATCACCTTCTTGACCACCTGCTGGATCATGTCCCGCTCGATCCGCTCGTGGCCGACTTTGGGCCCGTGCTGAGTCGAGAGGACCACCGCATCCACCCGCACGGGCTTGCCGTCGGCGTATTCGACGGTGACCTGCGACTTGGCGTCGGGGCGCAGGTAGGAAATTTTCTTGTTCTTGCGCAGCTTGGTCAGCTGCATCAACAACTTGTGCGAGAGCGTGACTGGCAGCGGCATCAGCTGCGGCGTCTCGCGGCAGGCGTAGCCGAACATCATGCCCTGATCGCCAGCGCCCTGTTCCTCGTGCAGCCCCTGTCCTTTGGTAACGCCCTGGGAGATATCGGGCGACTGCTGGTCGAGAGCGACGAGCACGCCGCAGGAGCGGTAGTCGAAGCCCTGTTCGGGGTCGTCGTAGCCTATGTCGGCGATGACTTCGCGGACGAGGGCCTGGATGTCGACGAAAGCCTTGCTGGTGACCTCGCCGGCGACCACGACCTGGCCGGTGGTGACCAGCGTCTCGCAGGCGACCCGCGAGTTGGGGTCCTGCTCGATCATCGCGTCGAGTACGGCGTCGGAGATCTGGTCGGCGACCTTGTCCGGATGGCCTTCCGACACGGACTCCGAGGTGAAGAGGTATTTGGACATTAGATTCTGAGATCCCTCCGTTTAGAGTGCATGCATTACAATGAGACAGTTTCCCTTCCCGGGAATTAGGCTATTTACCCTTTGGTCTATCTCTTCGCGAATTGCTTTTCCCAATGGCCTTTGATCTTTTCGAGTGCCTTATTTCGCAACTGGCGCACGCGCTCGCGGGTCACGCCCAATTCCCTGCTGATCACGTCCAGCGTCTTCTGCTGATCCTCGTCCAACCCGTAATAGCGGCGAATGACCAGGGCCTCGCGCCCGTCCAGCGCCTGCAAACTCTCGCGTACGATTTTGCCCCGATCCGTCTCTTCCACCAGTTCCGCTGGATCCTTTTCGTCCGCGGGAATGACCGTTAGCAGATCCCTCGTTTGCTCTTCGTTGATTGGTGCGTCGAATGAAGTCATCCTGGGCTGACCCTCCACTACGTCCTGCAAACGCTCGGTCTTGATCTCCAGGTTTTGGGCTACCTCTTCGAGCGAGGGTTCTCTGCCTAATTCTTGTGCCAGTTTGGCCGCGACATTGGCCTGCCGGGACAGCAGGCTGATCTGATTTACCGGCATCCGGACCGAGTGGTTCCTGCCGATCGCCGCCAGCATGGCCTGGCGAATCCACCAGACGGCATAGGTGATGAACTTGAACCCGCGGCTCGCATCGAATCGGTCGACAGCCTCGATCAGACCCGCATTGCCCTCGGCGATCAAATCGATCAGCGACAGGCCGCGCCCCTGATACTCCCGGGCGATATCCACCACGAAGCGCAGATTGGCCTCAATGATCTGGTCCCGGGCCCAAGCGTCGCCCTCTTGCACTCGCATGAACAACTCGCGTTCCTGCGCTCTGCTGAGAGGGACGCACGCTTTGATATCGCGAAAGTAGCATGCTTGTGCATGCGGCATGTCCTTCCACTCCGCACTCGTTACGTATGGCTTCATCTGGCGATCAACCCTCCTGTTCTTCGTCGGGCAAGGCCTCTTTTACCAGGTGCAAAAACTCCGGTATATCGATAGGTTTTTGGATGGCCGTCCAGGCACCGGACAATGGTTCGCCGTCTTGCAGATGGCCGCTGAGCACGATCACCCTGGCTTCCGGCTCGATCCACCGTATTTCCGCCAGTGCTTCGCGGCCCGACTTTCTTGGCATCTTCAAGTCCATGATGATCAGGTCAATTTCCCCGCGCTGCGCCGCGAATACCTCCACCCCCTCCTGGCCATCGGTTGCCGTCAGCACCTGGTGGCCATCGCGTTCCAGGGATCTCCGCAACAATCGCCTGATTCCACTTTCGTCGTCGACGACCAGGATCGTAGTGCCTTCTTTCTGGGCTACCGATTTTAGATCGCTTTTGCGCCACCTGGCCTATCCCCCTGTACCTCACAGATGAGTAATCGCCCAGGTTGCCCACCAAATCAGCGTCTTGGGACAACGCCGCACTCTCAGATCGTCATCCACAACCAAGATCGAAATTTTAGTTATTTTGCCGCTGATGACACCCCCAGGGGATTACTTCACGCGCCTATTTTTTCTTCCCGACCGACCATACCTTCTGATTCTCCCTCTACCTTTTGCTTCCACGTCTTCCCCATCCAGATGCAGTACGCGCTTTTCCAGTTGGTCAAAAGCCGTCTTTATCATCTCGACGTCCCAATCTCCATCGATATGAATCGAGACGATCTGTTGCAGGGCATCGAGCCGCTCGGATGGTGCCGTCGATTTGTCTTCCATCTTTGTATTACCGGCCATTCACGATTTTAAGTTTTCTTCTCTCAAACCGCGCAATAAGCTGAAGCCGATAAGCAATATCACCAGGGCAAAGGGCAGACCGGTGGTAATAACGCCTGTCTGCAACGCCCCCAAACCGCCACCGACCAGCAGCACGGCGGCGACCACCCCCTCGGTCACCGCCCAGAAGATACGCTGCACCGTCGGAGGATTGGGATGGCCCCCGGAGGTGATGATATCGACGACCAAAGAGGCCGAATCGGAGGACGTAACAAAAAACACAGTGATGACGACGACGCTGAGGGCTGACGTCAGCGCCGCCAAGGGGAAGTTATCGAGCAACACGAAAAGCGCCGTGGCGACATTGGCATTGACCGCTTCGGCAATGCCTCCACCGCCGTGGAGTTCACTAAACAGGGCGCTATTGCCGAAGATCGTCAGCCACAAAAAGGTCATTAGCGAGGGCACCAGCAGGACACAAAGCAAAAACTGGCGGACGGTGCGCCCGCGCGAGATGCGGGCGATAAAGATCCCGACGAAGGGCGCCCAGGCGATCCACCAGGCCCAGTAGAAGATGGTCCAGCCGTGCTGCCAAGTGCCGCGCCCGTAGGCCTCGGTCCACAGACTCAGCTTGGGCAGGTTGACCAGATAAGCCCCGACATTCTGCACCAGCGCGTCGAGCAGGTGCAGCGATGGCCCGGCGAGAAAGACAAAAAGTAAGAGCGCCAGCGCCGCCACCATATTGAATTGGCTGAGGCGGCGGATGCCCTTGTCCAGTCCGAGCACGACCGAAACCGTGGCCATCAGCGTGATCCCGGCAATGAGCAGAATCTGCTGCATACTGCCCTGGCCAATAGCGAAAAGATAGTCGAGCCCGGCATTGACTTGTTGCGCCCCCAGCCCCAGCGAAGTGGCCAGCCCGAACAGCGTGGCCACTGCGGCGAGAATGTCGATCAGATTACCGGCCGCACCGTGAATTCGCTCGCCCAAAAGCGGGTAGAATACCGAGCGAATGGTCAACGGCAGACCGCGATTAAAAGAGAAATAGGCCAGCCCCAACGCCATCAGCGCATAGAGCCCCCAGGCGTGCAGCCCCCAGTGAAAAAAAGTGACCCCCATCGCCAGCTCGGCCGCCTCCGCCGTTTTCCCCTCGCCCCAAGGCGGCGAGGAGAAATGGTAAATCGGCTCGGCCACGCTCCAAAACACCAGGCCGATGCCCATGCCGGCGCTGAAGAGCATCGCCAGCCAACCCCAGGTCGTAAATTCAGGCTCCGCATCGGGACCGCCCAGGCGGATATCGCCGTAGCGGCTCAAGAGCAGATAAACGACGATGCCCAAATAGATGTTGACCGCAGCCACGAATAACCATCCAGCACCGCCAGTTATGGCGGCTTGCAACGCGTCGAAAACCTCCTTCATCTGCGCTAGATTGATGAGACTGAAAACGACGAAGAAGGCGATGAAACCGACCGCAGACCAGAAGACGGTCGGATGAATGTGCAACTTGGAACCGGAGTTTGTGTCGTCGGTCACCAGGGGACTCCCGCGTTAAGCTTTGGCAAAGTGCATTACGCCCCAGGCCAGGTGGCCGGCGCTCCCGCCCTCGACCCAGTGCCCTAGCCCCTTCTGCATACGCTCGATATATTCGGCGCTGATCTTACCGGCCAGGTCCGCGCCGGCTTTGTCCGTCTCTTCCCCCACGCGCCGGTAGTGATTGACCAGTTGATGGGTAAAATTGCTGAAGCCGAGATCGCGCCAGCCCAGGGCCAGGGCCTGAGTGCGGTAGAAATCCGGCGAACCGAGCGAATCGAGGTGGATACGATCGAGAATGGGTTGCAGCACCCCCTCGGGACAGTCGTCGGCCTGCATCGGATCGGTGAATATGAAATGACCGCCGGGCCTGAGCACGCGGTCGACTTCGCGCAAGACCTGTTCCCGCGCGCCACTGTGCAATAAGGCGTCCTGCGACCAGACGACGTCGAACTGCGCATCATCGCTTAGGATGTTTTCAAAATTGCCGTCGATCACCTCGATGCGGTTGCCCAATCCGGCCTGATCATTTAATTGACGGTGGCGCTCGTTTTCGACCTCACTCACGTTGATGGCCGTCACCTGCACGCCATAGGTGGTGGCCAGATAGCGCGCCGCCCCGCCGAAGCCGGAGCCCAGGTCGAGCACGCGAGCGTGCTCGGAGATCGGTTCGAGTTGGACGGCAAGGTGCTCGACGGTACGGCGACTGGCCGCGGAGATGGCTTCATCGGGTGCCGCGTAGAGGCCGATGTGGATGTCATCGCCGCCCCAGATGAGGAAGTAGAAATTATCGGCGTCGGCGCTGTTGTAGTAGTCGCGGGCTGTGTTGGCGGTCGCTGAGGTTTCCGCGCTCATGTGTTTTTTCCTTCCTCCTCGTCGACGTAATACTTCTCGGCGACGTGGACGAAAAAATCCGGCTCTTCGTCGCGGTAGGTCTCCTGGAAGTCGCCGAAAGTCTCGATGCGCTGGAAACCGACTTCGCGCATCAGGCGGCGGGTGTAGTCCTTGCGCAGCGGGAACATGTTGAGGTGGTAGACCGACTCGTCGGGAAACCGGTAGCGGAAACGCGCCAACCCCTCGTCGACGAATTCTGGCTCGGCGCGGATATCGTCGCCACAGTAGTAATAGGCGTGCTTGCTGGAGAAACCATTGTCGAGGATCGAGTCGTAGTTGCGCTGGTCGAGGACCAGCACGCCGTCGTGTTTGAGCATGGCGTAGAATTCGGCCAGGGCCTTGCGGCGGTCGCGCTCGTGAAACATGTGGGTGAAGGAGTTACCCAAACAGATGATCGCATCGAATTCACCGTGGACATCACGGTTCAGATACCGCCAATCAGCTTGAACGGTGCGCATGACATAGCCCCGCCTTTTGGCGTTTTCGAATGCTTTATAAAGCATCTGCGGACTTCCATCCGCACTGACGACTTCGAAACCATCTTGAAGCAGTCGCACTGAGTGAAAACCAGTTCCAGTAGCGACGTCGAGCACCGAACGAGCACCAATTTCTTTGAGTTTTCTTATGAAGAAATCTCCCTCACCTGCGGCGCGGCGGTCCCAATCGATCAGTTCATCCCACTTATCTACAAACCCCCACACATATTCCTGTGTATAATTCCCAGTGTCCCGCCTCTTTGTAGGCTCAACTCCAAAATCCTGATTCCCTCCATGATCACTCAAATTGTCTCCTTTACAATTTTGACTTATACAATAAACAGATATAGTATTATATTTCCATGTAGTCAATGAATATCTACCTTTCGACCTATTTTTTTTGACCTACTTCGAAAACCTACTTCGACAATTTATTGGTCTTCGACGTCCGCACCACACCAACGACAACGACGGTGGTGAAGTGCGCGAGTAACGCTGCCCTGCTCGGTGGTCTCTCCCCCAAATACTCACAACCTAAATGGGCCAATTTTTGGGTCCCGCTCACTAGCGATCCTGAATGTGGCTCGGATTCTTGGCACCACGCCACCGCTCACTCTCACAACGCTAAAGCAAATTCAATCATTGCACCTAACTAACCTAGGCCGCTCTGTCGCTATACCCCAATATCGACGCCAGCCAGCGCTCGACCTTTTCCACAGACATGCCTTTGCGTGCCGCATAGTCTTCGATCTGATCGCGCCCGACTTTTCCAAGTGCAAAGTAGG
>PBOW01000095.1 GCA_002725365.1 Chloroflexota bacterium
CCTCGAACGCTCAAGATGGCCGGTGCGGTGGCGGACGGGGTATTCATCCGAGTGGGAACCCATTCCAGTAATATCTTGTCCTCGATTAAGGTGATTTGGGAAGGGGCCGAGGAAGCAGGTCGAGACAAAAAAGACGTTAAATTAGGCATTATTTTTCATACCGTCCTTCACGACCATATCGAACAAGCGACCCTTATGGCTAAATCGATGGCTGCTGGCTATTTTGAATATTCTCCAGTGCTGTTTGAGAATCTAGGGTATGAGTGGAATGGGCCTGACCCTGAGGAATTAAAAGCGAATGAAGATGTCTGGCCGGATTTTCATCACTCGTCAGATTTGGTGGCCAGCGGAAGTATCGTGAATTTCATTAGTACCGAGCAGGCTAGATCATTTGCGCTTGTTGGTGGCAATGATGACATTTCTACTCAACTGCTCAACGTCCTTTACACCGCCGCGGAAAATGGCATCGAGTTCGAGCATGTGGTTCTGCACCCAATCCCAAATCCCCCTACACCCGATGAGGGACCAGGGTCATACTTGGAGCGGGTACCTCGTGAAATACTGCCGGCTGTCCGAAACGCACTCAGTACGTCCCTAGGTTAGAGTTTTAACGTCTAGATGACCCCATGTTGACGAAGCTCTTCGATTTGACTTCCATCATATCCCAGACGGGTTAGCACAGCCTCTGTATCATTGCTGTATTCTGGCGCAGGTCCCTGTACTCGTCCAGGAGTCTCGCTTAGAGCTATTGGGATTCCCACAGTTCTGTGATTTTCAAACTTTGAGTGCTCCAGATCAACCAGATAGCCGTTATCCCAGAATTGTGACTCGTTTGCGACGCCTTCATAGTCAAGGACTGGCGCACAGGGCACGTCAGAATCATTCAGGCGTTGTAGGAGTGTCGCCTCCGGTAGTTTTTTAAATGCTTTTCCGAGTTCAGCATGAAGCCAGTCTCTATTTTCATGGCGGGCGAACGGAGATTCACTCCTTTCATCAATCATCAGATCTTCTCGCTCGATCGCGAGGCAGAGTGCCGGCCACCATTTGGGTGTCAGTATCCCTATCGTGAGCCATTTGTCGTCAGATGTCTGATAGGCCGCAAAGACGGGGTTGTTAAATCGATCAGGCTGGACGTTAGTGTGCAGGTATGGCACAACCGATCCTGCCTGCAATGTCATCATCGCCCCTATTTGCGAGCCATCTACCCGCTGACCTACACCGAACCGTTCCCGCGCCACAACCGCGAGCACTATTCCGTATGCAAAGATGATCCCGCCAACTTGATCAGCCAAACCCCACGGGCCTTGTACAGGCACAGAATCTATCCCACCTCCGAGTGACAACATTGCACCACTTAGTCCCTGCGCGACTATATCGAAACAGGTTCTCTCTGCATATGGACCGACTGGACCGAATCCCGAGTTCTCGGCATATATGATCTGCGGATTCGTTGCCTTGAGAGCCTCGTATCCAACACCTAATCTATCCATTACGCCTGGCCGGAAATTCTCAGTGACAATATCTGCGTCAACAGCGAGCTGGTGTATTAGCCGGACCCCCTCGCTCGTTTTTAAGTCGACTGTCATGGATCGCTTTCCACGATCATGTGCTTCGAAGTAGCCGCAGAAACCATCCGGACGAAGACCTAATGCTCTACCCGGATCACCATCACCGGGGCGTTCTATTTTCAACACATCGGCACCCATATCGGATAGCATTACTGTCCCAGAGGGTCCGTTCTGGAACTGGGTGAAGTCCAGAACCTTTAGGCCTTTAAGTGGTCCCATAGGCTCACTGAGATCATTTCTTTCCTGTAAATTTGCCATCGTTCTAGCTCCCTCTTAAGGCTGATAGTAGCGCCCCGAGAGCGCGGATTGTTGCTTTTGATCAAATTGGAGTACTCTTCATTGAAAATACTAGGAGAATTCAAATGCCGATTGACCCCAACAGAGATTCTTGGAAGCCAGGAGAACCATGGGAAAAAGCTCTGGACGAAATGGACTACATTCGATCCCTCGCGAAGGAAATGGGTGGACCTGACCGGATTAAACGACAGCACGACGGTGATCGTTACACCATCAGAGAGCGTATCGAAAAATTCCTCGATCCAGAGAGTTTCTTCGAGGCTGGGCCGATGGTTGGTGCTGCTGAATATGACAGTGATGGCAATATGACAGAATTCCTGCCCGGAGCGTATGTACTGGGAATGGGGAAAATAAACGGTCGCAACGTTGCAATTGGTGGTGACGATTTTACGATCTCTGGCGGCAGCCCACATAATGTTCACAAGGGAGCTTCCCAGTTTACTCAACGTTTAGCTCTGCAGTATGGAATCCCTTACGTTCAATTTATCGAAGGTGTTGGTCACTCTTCTAAATCAGATGAGGCAGCCGGGCATATGGGATTGCCGGGAGGGAATATCTGGTACAGACAACTCGAACTCTTGAGTAAAGTGCCTGTTGCGGCCGGTATTATGGGTTCGGTAGCAGGAGCTCCAGCAGCTTTTGGCCTAATGTCCCATTTTACTGTCATGATTAAAGGTAAATCTCAGATATTTCCTTCTGGACCACCAGTAGTCCGTCGAGCTTTAGGTGAAAACCTCGATAAAGAACAGCTGGGAGGTGCGGCGGTTCACGTTCACACGAGTGGACAAATTGATAACGAGGCCGATACAGAAGAAGAGGCCTTCGAACAGATAAAATCCTTCTTATCATACTTACCTGACACGACATCGGAGGTTGCTCCTCGAGTAGAAAATGATGACCCGGTAGATCGGCGACCCGAAGAACTCCTGACTATAATGCCTCAGGAAAGACGCCACCCGTACGATCCCCGTAAATTGATCAAACTAGTGGTCGATAATGGAGAATTTTTTGAAATGCGCCGATATTACGGCGGCTCTCTAATTACGGGTTTTGCCAGGCTAGGAGGGTACAGCGTTGGAGTGGTTGGAAACGACCCACTGGTACTTGCTGGAGCTATGAACGGGGATGCCGCTGACAAATATACCCATTTTGTTGATCTATGCGACACGTTCAACCTTCCTATGGTCATATTCTTGGATATGCCAGGCTTTATGCTTGGATCTGCTGCTGAGAAACAAGCAACTATGCGGCGAGGTGTCCGTGCTCTCATTGCCTCACATGAAGCAAAGGTTCCTAAGGTTGAATTCAATGTCAGAAAGTCATATGGAGTTGCGGCAGATGCTCCAAATAGCTTAGGGGAACCGGACGGTCTGAATCTGCGATTCGGGTGGCCCGCAGGTGAGTGGGGTGGAATTCCAATAGAGGGTGGCGTAGCTGCGGCGTACAGGCGCGAGATTGAATCGGCACCTGATCCTGAAGCACACCGAACTATGATCGAAGAGAGACTTTTACGTTTGCGTAGTCCGATGCGGGCCGCACAGAAATTTGACGTTATCGATCTTATTGATCCTCGCGATACCCGAAAAATTGCCTGTCAGTTTGTGGAACTTGCTCAACCGCTCCTTCATAGAATTGCGGACCGACCAAAGAGAGCTGTTAGACCTTAAGAGATGGATCGAATTGTGATGTGCTCCGAGCGCTAAAACGGTTAGAATTTGACTCGTGTTAGAGCCGCGACCATATAGGAACCTACATCTTTATAACACCTTGTCGGGTGAGGTGGAGGAGTTTAGTCCTCTTTCTGAGCAAGAGGTGAAGCTCTATGTCTGTGGGATCACCCCCTATGAGGTTGGTCACCTGGGTCATGCGTTGACTGCGGTTGCTTTTGATGTCCTGCGGCGATGGTTGGATTTTAACGGTTACACGGTCCGGCACATTCAAAACATTACTGACGTTGATGATGATATGGTTCGCGTCTCCGAAGAAAGAGATCTGTCAATCGAAGAGTTGACCGATATAAATCATCAAATCTATCTGGATGAGATGTCTTACCTTAATATTTTGCCGCCTGATTCTTATCCACGAGTTTCCGAAACGATTGACGAAATTATCCTTGGAGTCAATAAGCTTGTTGATACCGGATTTGCATACGAGAATTCTGGCTATGTTTTCTTTGATTCTACCCAGGATCAGTCTCTTGGAGCTCTAGTAGGTTTGGATAATTCTGAGCTGGCTAGTTATGAATCTGACTCTATGCCTGCGGAGCCAGCTGAACTCAAAAGATCACCCCTTGATTTTTTGATTTGGCAGCCGTCATCGTTTCCCGGGGCGAAGTTTGAGTCTCCGTGGGGAGTCGGTCGACCGGGCTGGCATATCGAATGCTCAATAATGGCGCAAACACATTTAGGTGACCAGCTAGACATACATGGTGGTGGTAAAGATCTTCGTTATCCGCACCATGCTTCAGAGATTGCCCAAAGTGAATCGATCACGAGCCGATCGCCTTACGTGAGTTACTGGATGCACAATGGGACTATGCGACTCGACGGAGTAAAGATGTCCAAGTCGCTGGGAAATCTTGTTCGTGTGAGTGAGCTTGTCGACCAAGGATATTCTGGGAACGACATCCGTTTGGACCTGGCCAGGGTGCAGTATCGTGAAGATCGTGACTATGACAGTGACCGTCTTGCCGAGAATAGGGGACTTGCAGGAAGGCTTCAGCTAGCTGCAGCAAGTAATAACAATACGGCGGCTGACATCCAAACTCTGCAAACCTATCGAACGCGATTCCAAAACGCGATGGATAATGACTTGGATACTCCAGAGGCGAGTGATGTCTTGGTCGAGTTGGCTGAAGCCATTATTGGTAACGATGTTGCGTCGGAGCATGGTAGTGGTGCGCTCATCGAAATGGCTTCCGTGCTTGGCCTGCACTTGAGGTCTTCAGGTGAGTGAGATAAGCGGTCAGTCTAGAGGTAAAATCGAGACCCTCATTACTCGATATTTTCTTGCATGCGGATATGGTACCGCCGCCGATATAGCGTCCCATTTTGAAAAAGATGCTGTGATCTATGATACGAACCATCCGCCTATTCGTGGTGCCGGGAGCATTGGTGAATTTTGGTTGAATGTGCGGGAGCGATATGGCGAAGCCACGTGGCATGTTGATTCGATCATAGAATCTGAAGATTCGGCCGCCATCGAATGGACCATGAAAGGTAACCTCGACAATAATCAACTTGTATATAGAGGTTCGGAGCATTACCGCGTCAAGAACGGACTAATTGTAGAGATTCGGCAGTATTGGAACTGGAAGAGAAATGAGTTAACCTCGGGTTTAGTGGATTATCTTTACGACAATATGTACGACATGTACAAAGATTAAGGGGATTGGATACGTTATGAAGATTGCCAGAGTTCAAACCAACGATCGGGAATTAACTGCCCGTGTTGACGGAGACAAATTAGTAGTACTTGAGGGAACACCAATCACCCCTGGCCCTGAGACAGGCGAAATTTTGGATATCGCGGCAGTCAAGTTCCTGGTGCCTTCATCACCTTCCAAAATTGTGGCAATCGGCATCAACTACATGGATCATGCTGGTGACCGTACTGCTCCGACAGAACCTCAACCATTCCTTAAGACACCATCTTCACTTATAGGTCATCAGGACGAGATAGTGCTCCCAGCGGACTCGACCAATGTACATATGGAGGCGGAATTGGTCGCAGTGATGGGGAAGGCATGTTCAAAAGTTGCTCCTGAATCGGTACTAGACTACGTGGCGGGTTACACAGCTGGGAATGATGTTTCCGGACGAGATTGGCAGCAGGCAGACCTTCAGTGGTGGAGAGCGAAATCGAGTGACACGTTTACCGCAGTTGGCCCATGGATGGAGACAGAGATTGATCCTTGGAATACCAGTATTGAAGGTCGGATAAGTGGGAAAACTCAGCAGGAATCAAATACTTCACTCCTGATTAATTCGGTGGCTGCTTGTATCTCACGTATTTCAAACTACATGTCTTTAGAACCAGGTGACTTAGTTTTCACGGGGACCCCAGGTACAACAGGCGAAATTTCCTCAGGTGATGTGTGTGAGGTAGATGTCGGTGATGGAGATGTCAGGGTGCTTCTAAGTAATCCGGTGGTCCGCGCCTAGTAGGGTCATCCGGTTCGCCATATTTTTTGGCGTTCTATGCAATGCTTGCAAATGATCTTGTCCACTATTTTGGTATCTCGGACTCGTACTACTTGGGCTCGTGCGTGCTTGAGACACCTACTACAGAAGTCAAGATAGCACTGTTCACACCGATGAAGTCCCTCAGATTCGCATTCTTCTGAGCCGCACAGCCCTGACTTATTTTTCAGTGTTTGCCTCCTGATCCAGTCTTTATGAGTATTCAGATCATCGTATTTGGATAGACACCTAGGTCTGCGACATACTTCTTGATAATCGGTACCGAGGACTCCACAGGCAGAACAAAAGTATTCGCCGCAATATACACACTGTCCTGCGGCTAAAGCGTTGCAACGTCTTTTCGCAAAAAAGAAACCTTTTTTTGTGGTGCAGAGCTGGTTCATATGTTCTCGTCTTAAGTGCCACAATAACTATAGATGTTTTTCATGTCCGACATTTTATTATTTTTGAAAATAGACTGCGTTGATTTGCTATCACTTTATATAGCACATCGAGTGGAAACTTCAGCAGCTTCATTAATATAAATATATATCCTTGATTAGAGATGAAGAGAGGTGAGTGAGTTAGCAGGATCATGAGGGCTTCGCTACGGATATATGAATTACCTCCGTGGTACCAAACTAGCCACGAGTTGGTCTCATTTATGTATTGATTAATCGACTGCGAAGAGTCCCCTCTTTGGTACTCAATTCGCTTCAGTAGAAAGGCTCGATGAATTACCGACAATACACACTTACAAAATGCGCAATCCCCATCAAAATAGACCGTTAATTGTCTCTGGTATGTTGACAGGATCGGCTGCCTGCGAAGTCGAAAGAATGTGATGAGAGATGCCAAGCCCATAATGAAGATGGGAAGAAGTTGTTGACCGGTTGTATGGGTAAAGATGGTTGCAGCTGCTAAAGAAAACATATCAATTACAACAGTACCAACTAGTGTATTTGTAGAGCTTTGTCGCGATGATTTGTCCACGGTGCTCAAGATCATGTCCGTAAGATACCCGAGTGATTTGAGAGTGGGGTGGGTGAAGGGATTCGAACCCTCAATCGCCGGGACCACAACCTGGAGCCTTAACCATTAGGCCACACCCACCACGATCTCGACTTTTATACTAGCAGGGAACTGCTTTTGGATCTAAATTTCTCGGTTTAGGTTTTGGAGAGACTTGATGTTCTGGAGGTTCATCCTACTTATTTTCAAGTGAATTCAACCATATCTTGACCCTCTGAACAGGTTCGTCAGATTCATGCAGCGGAGCATGACCGAGACCTGGGTATATTTCTAGTTCGGAATCATTAATGCAGCGCGAAATAATAACCGAGCCTCCCGGAGGCGTGGTCGGATCTGCATCCCCGACTATGATCAGAGTAGGAACACTGATGCTCTTAAGTTCTTCATCCATGTTGTAGCTTGCTACCGCACGCTGAGCTTGGGCCAAAAATATTTTTCCACTACTCTCAGTTTCGTTTGCCTGTTCCATCCAATGAGCTGTTGCGGCCTCTCCCACTCGACTCGAAGTCGATAAAAGTAGAAGTGCTTGGGTCTTTTCAGGGAAGTCGATTGCAAATCTCTGTGCTATTGCTCCACCCATTGAGGAGCCAGCAATGATTGCTTTTTCTATATCAAGTGATTCTAAGAGCATACTCAAATCTTGAGCCCAGATTTCCAGAGACACTGCATCTGGAGTTCCTTCTGAATTACCCATCCCTCGAACGTCATACGAAAGATGCTGAAGGTTCTTGAATTGTTCGAGATCGTCACTCCAGTATTCGAGCGAAGACCCAATTCCATGTATCCATACCATAGTGGTCTGCCCAGAACCCGTAAGTTCATAGTTTTGGCGAATGCCGTTTGTAGTTATTGTTGGCATAGTGCCGCCCCTTTAGATTTGGTCGCCTATCTGTTGATATTTCCCTTTGTGGAAGAGTAAAGGTCCGTTTGTCGTGTCATTCGTTCGCAACGCTTCGACCTGTCCAACCATTATTGTGTGATCTCCCGCATCATATTTGTGGACTATCCTAGCTGCGGTCCAGAGGATTACATTTTCTATTACGGGGACCCCAAGAGGGCCAATCTCATACTTGACGCCACTCATCGGCTCACTGTTTTCACCGCTTTTTGCAAATGTGTTAGAGATTTCCTGTTGTGTATCGGTAAGAATATTTACTCCAAAAGCATCAACCTCGTCGAGCCAGTCATGCATCGAGCCATTCTTATCGACGCAAACCAGTACCATTGGTGGCGTCAACGAAACAGACGAAAATGCATTCGCTGTCATAGCTTTCAGAGTGCCGTCAGGTTTGGCCATTGTAATGACTGTCACACCCGTGGCAAACGCACCCATTGCATCTCTAAATTCTCTAGCATCAAATGCGCTTGGGTCTTGTTCACTCATATGGATCCTCGCTGTCGTTTCGAACTACTGGGAGGTTAGCACTGTCGAAGATAAAACGGTTACCCACAAGTAAACACAGCTTCGTCTCCGCGGGGACTCAATCTTTTGTGCTATTCGCCGCCTGCTGTTTGCGTCTTAGCCTTCCAGCTCTGGCTAGTAATTCCTGATTGTCGACAGTAACCTGCATAAAATTTTCGCGCCAGTTTTCGTCAGCCCATTTGAACGGGGTTTGAATGGTAGTCCTTGGATGATTCGCGTCTGCAAGCATTGAGATGGCCATGGAAGTAATTTCTATTTGCATGGAAGTATCAAACGGTATCCCGGTGGGATTTCCAAGAGGGAAGTCAGTGAAGAGGAATCTGGGTACTCCACACTGTTCGATTATGTCTCTTGCAGATCCGGCAATGACGGTAGGAATGCCGTTGGACTCCAAGTGTCGGGCAACCAGACCTACAGTCTGGTGGCACACTGGTCACAACGGGACGAGTAGGGCTGCATCAACGTTGTCTTCCTCGAGCCAATTTTGTATTTGCGGGGCATAATTTTCCACAGTTTGTCTTTGTGAATAGTCAGTGGGTATCCCATAAAACCTGTTTGATACTGACTTTATGAGTCCCTCCTGTGCGAGGGACTTTAGGTGATCAAGGGGAAAGAATGACCCTAAGTCCATAGTGTGAGTCGCGTCTTTATCCCACGAGCGATCCATTGTGTACAAGGCATCAGGAGTTGGATCACTTGGTGTGCAAAAAACGTCGCCCGTCTGTAGTAGGCCAGGATCGTCCATCAATCCCACACCGGGCTTTGGTATTGAAGCGGTCGTTATCAGGCCTATAGTGCATTCAGCTAATGGTTTAGTAAGTCGCGAAAAAGGGGAGTCATCGTGTGATGCCCATTTATATGGCTTGTCATAACCCTGTGCAGCATAGTATTCACGTGTCTTGTCTATGTACGATACTGCTTTTCGATGGGTATTTGAAGTCATGGAATCCAACTACCCTTGCAGTCACTTATGTGTTCGAAGTGTCTTCTGGCTCGAACAGAGCTTCCACGTCGGCAATAATATCTTCAGTGCTCAGCTCAGATTCCTTAGTCGCGACGAAGTTTTCTTGCCACGCTACGTATTGTGATTCGAGCGCTGTGATGAATGTGTCAAAGGTAGAATCATTTGTCCGTGCGTCTTCGAGTCTTGCTTCTAGTTCTTCTTTTTCCTGTTTAATTTCAGCTCGATTCGTTTCTACTCCGTACAGAGCATCGAAAGCCCCGATAAGTCCATCGATCGCGTGCGGTGATCCATGTTCCTGCACATAAAATGGCGCTATGGCGTTGATTGTCGTTATCTGTAGCCCGGCGTCACGCAATAATGTGCCAAGTGCCATAGTGAATGTAGCCCCACCTTGGTATCTGGGTAAGGTGAAATTGCCCGACACCCGAGTCGCTATATTGTGAGCTAAATCGTGTGCCGGATTCTCCGAATCACCCTCCGCGGCGGTAGAAGTCACAAGAATGGGTGCCTCTTGGTGATATGGTACCGGTCCGTCAAAGGATGACAGTAGAATAACCGTCGAGATTTCTAACCGTTCCGTTATTTTTATGATTTCATCTGCAATTCGCTTCCAGCGAAATTGCGGTTCGGGACTTGTGAAAAATAAAATATTGCCTGTTCCAACGTCGGGGATTGAGTCCCGTAATTTTGATCCCATATTCTTTTTTTCTAAGTACCAGAATGATGCCTGAGGCCACTCTATTTTCCTCTGTGATGACTCGTCCAAGAGTACCTGCGGTCGTTCCGTTGACATGTCGAATAGAACGTCAGCATCGAGCTCAGCGACTTGAATAGCTGAGTATTCCTCAATTAGATGCAGGATCGCGTTGTGTGCTGGTGCACCGTCGGACTGTGGCCCGACCCCGATGATGAGTGTTGATGCTTCTATCTGTGTGTTATCCGAGAGATCTGTAATAAAGTCAGTCAAAACCTGCACCCCCGTAGCATTAATATACGCAATTTTAGCACTCTTAGCTGGAGAGTGCTAAAAAAATCTGTTTGCGGTTATTGGCAATACTGAATTACTGCATTAGGGTTGGCATCATTGACAACAGATCAGACCCCGATTTTGGTTGAAAGGATCGTCCTAATGATAAGAATAAAAAGAGTGAGTCTTTTTGCGATTCCGTTGCTTCTTTTGGCAATGATTGCTGGATGTTCCAGCGCCAGCGAGAGTCCGGTCTCCGCTGAAGATATTGCGTCTATAAAATCTGATCTGTCTGCGATCAAGTCAGACATAGCTGATTTGAAGTCAGCATCAAATGTGGCTGCACTCCAGGAAGATTTGTCCGAGATTGCAAAAAAGAGTGATGAACTCCAAAATCTGTTTTTGAAATTACCTGATGGCAGTGCTCAATTTGCTACTGCAACACCTGTTCCAATTA
>PBOW01000096.1 GCA_002725365.1 Chloroflexota bacterium
CCTGAGGAAAAACCGATCACTGATTCCATCGCACGCCTCTTATTACAACTTGCTTATCTTGAGAAAGAGCAGATCGAATCACTGAAGGGTTTATCAAGTAAATCGCCGGCTTTTGACTTTGCTGAGGCTCCACAGGCAATACATGCGTTAAACGGCATCCGATGGGATACTCTCCAGGCACTTGATTCACATTCACCATTGGTTGGTCTCGAAGAAATAGTCCACGAAATTGTCAGTCGAGAGTCCCGGCTAACTGAACAGATTCGAAATCGCCCGAAAACAGAGATGCCACCAGACATACCTGTGCTCAGTGACTGATGAATTGATTAGACTCGGCGTAACTTTTTCTGAGGATCGGTGTCATACCTAATAATGACAAATACAGAAGCCCAAGATATTAAGTCCCGTTTGGACATTGTCGAAGTTGTTTCGAGATACGTACCCGATCTACAGCAGTCCGGGGCAAACTGGAAGGCTTGTTGCCCGTTCCACGCTGAAAAAACCCCATCGTTCGTCGTAAATAGCAGCAAGGATCTTTGGTATTGCTATGGAGCATGTGCTACTGGCGGCGACTCATTGAGTTTCATTCAAAAAATGGAATCTTCTAGCTTCGACCGGACGTTGGACATAGCGGCGGAGCTAGCAGGCGTTGAACGACAACGCTATTCCAGGGCCAACCAGCAAACAAATGAGGAGCATCAGCGACTCCTTGCTATAAACGAATCGGCGTCGATTTTTTTTCAGAACGAATTAAAAACTTCTAATGGGATCAAAGCTCGTGAATATCTAAGTACCCGAGGAATTAGTAACGAATCCATTAGTAGTTGGGAACTAGGATTTGCGCCACGAGATCGAAGACAACTCCTAGACAACCTCAGAGCTAAAGGGTTTTCAGAGGAGGAGATCGTCTCGGCTGGAGTGGCAGGCCAATATGACAATGGTATTCGAGTCCTTTTTTCAAATAGGGTGATGTTCCCGACTAGGGATGCTAAAGGCCGGCTGATCGGCTTCGGTGCCCGGGCTATGGGAGAGGAGACTCCTAAGTACCTCAATACTCCAAAAACTGAACTGTATGAAAAGCGTAATACGCTCTATGGCCTTTCGAGAGCGATCCCCAAAATCAGGGATCAAAATTTGGATAAGAGGAAGGCAATCGTGGTCGAGGGCTATATGGATGTCATCGCATCGCATGCTGTTGGGCTTGAAGAAACAGTCGCTTCAAACGGCACAGCGATCACTTCCGAGCAGATGAATCAACTCACTAGATATTCACAAAGGATCATATTTGCGTTAGACGCCGACGAAGCTGGAGCAAAGGCCGCGTTGCGAGGTGTGGCTTCAATTATGGAGTCAAAGCCATCAGGAATTTCTAATACAGGTTCGTCTGAAAATATCCAGATGATGATTGCGACTCTCCCAGCAGGCGAAGACCCAGATTCACTCATCAAAACAAATATCCAGCAGTATGAGCAGATCATTGACACTGCTAAACCCGTACTTGATTTTTTGATTGATTCAGTAATCGATCGACGATTTAATGATTCGTATGAGAAAAAACAGGCTGTTGAAAGTGTCCTGCCCTATTTGGCCTGGACAAACGATGAACTCCTACGTACACCAGCCCTGAGACGACTAGCACGTTTTGCAGATATCGAACCAGATATCCTGAGGAAACGCCTAGGTGCCATCGACGCATCAACTCCGAAAATAGTAAGTGGAAATACAAAAACATCCCAACCCACTCAGCAAATGCAACCAGATGGTGAAACTGAACTGCTCGCCTTGCTGTTGCAGCGTTCATTTGTGAGGGAAACAGGTATATCAATCGAGGAGGATTTTTTCGAACAGGCCTTGAACAAGGCGGTATTCCTTGCGTGGAAAAATAATGCAGACATCGGATCCGCTGAATCAAAAGGAATTGGTCATTCTGACATTGATGCGGCGAGTTTAGTTGTGATCGAAGACCGTGTTTCAGAGTTGAATAACCTTCCCTGCCCAGAATATGACGACAAAGATTTGTCCAAAGTGGTATTAGGTATGAAAGAGGAAATTCTCAGACGACGCGAACAAGCGAGACTACGAACGGAAGTCTTGGATTTGGCTCAGACTAAGTTCGAAAACCGCCAAAACGGGGCTGATGATAGTTCTGATATTAATCAGCAATGGGATTCCATAATGGAAAAAATCCGGATGAAATCAAGAAAATAAAGGTTCTTAGATAGATAGGAGTAAGGTGACGTATGACGACACAAGTTTTTGGAGATAACCAGATAGACACCCTTGAAGAAGGGTTGGAAGAGCTACTTGCAAGAGGGCGTCGTAACAAAAACAACACTGTTTCCGTAGAGGAAGTACTCCAAGTAATCCCTGAAACTGATGGACGCAACGAAAAACTAAGATCGATCGTCAGCCGACTCCAGGAAAATGGAGTGACTGTCCGTGCTGAGACAGCACCAGCGGCGGTTGTAGACGAAGATGTTGAAGCCGCCAGGCGAGTAATCGCGGAAGCTACTTCACTAGAAGACCCTGTGCGGCTGTATCTACGTGAGATCGGCAAAGTTGATCTGTTAACTGCTGCTGATGAAAAAAGACTCTCACGCTCGGTAGAGCAACGAGAACTCATACGGGAAATACAAGAAGAATGGGATGATGAATATGGAGATGAACCAACTAGTTCGGAGATTTATTGTCAGCTGATCGCACGATTCGAGAGATCTAGGAAAGTATACGACACGATAATTTCGTTTTTAGTAGCCAAGCGAGCGCTGAAGCCAAGACAAAATGTCCTTAGCAGAATCAACGATCCGATTTTCCGGAATGCAGTAGATGGGAACCTAGATGAGCAAGTGATCGACAATATATCCAAAACAAAGAAGGTCCATTCCGTCTTGGAAAGACACTCCAAGCGGGATTTTGAAGAAGCTCGTCAGAGACTTGTCCGAGATGGAGCAACTAAGACCAAGTTGAAGAAGGAAATGGAGCGGCGGAGAAAAAAATCACACAAGCCCGGGGCTGAGGCCGAGTTACGTCTACTCTCAACAATCAGTGACATCTTGGTAATGGAAATGAATGAGGCTTCAGAATATTCCCGAGATAGTGCTTATAAATTGGGGGTCGAACTCTCGAAAAGTGAACGAGGCTTTTTTCAAAAACCTCATAGCGTTGCTGAATCGATTGGGCAGACTGAGGGAGAAATTGCAACCGTCGAGGCGAGTTTAAGACGGCTGTTCGCAAAAATAGTCAGCGAGGGGAACCTTGCTGAGCGAGAGTTGATGGTCGCGAATCTTCGACTAGTAGTATCAGTTGCAAAAAAATACATTGGACGCGGGATGGCGCTTCTCGACCTAATACAAGAGGGCAACATAGGGCTTATTAGAGCTGTAGAGAAATTCGATTACCGGAAAGGTTATAAGTTTTCAACCTATGCCACCTGGTGGATAAGGCAGGCAATCACCCGTGCTATCGCAGACCAAGCACGGACAATCAGAATACCGGTGCACATGGTCGAAACGATTAATAAGCTAACCAGATTTCAACGTCGGCTTGTTCAAGAATTCGGTAGAGAACCGACTGCCGAAGAATTGGGACGGGAGTTGGAAATTGAACCAGAGCGAGTTCGTGAAATATTCAAGGTTTCACGTGATCCGGTTTCATTGGAGACGCCGGTAGGTGAAGAGGACGATTCTCATCTCGGAGATTTCATTGAAGATCCGAGTGCGCCCGCACCTCAGGAGGCCGCTTCCAACCAACTCTTAAAGGAACAGGTCATCGAAATTCTTTCTACCCTCACCCCTCGAGAACGTAAAGTTCTCGAGTTGAGATTTGGCATAGAAGATGGACGTTCCAGAACTTTGGAAGAGGTTGGTAAAGAATTCTCCGTCACCCGGGAACGAATTCGGCAAATCGAAGCAAAGGCTTTGCGGAAACTCCGGCATCCTTCCAGAAGTACACGACTTAGGGACTATCTTGACTAACTAAAAACTGATATATATACGTGGAGTTACCTGGTTATCGGAAGGAAATAGCTAGTGTTAAACAAAATCTTTGGTAGCCCTCAACAGGGATATTCTGGAGCCCAGACTCCGCAATCAATTAGCAATTGCTGTATTGGTAAGGAATTAATGCCCAGGTGGCGAGGACCAGAACAGATGGATGATGATACAAATGCTTTGGGATTTGTCTGTCATGCATGTGGGCGAGAATTCGGTCACGATATGGTTCGCAACCGTAAGATTTCGCAGTCCTAGACCAAGTCAGCAATTGCCCGAAAAATTTATTTAATTCTGTCGAAAGGGATCAAATATGTCTAATCTACCTAGACCAGCTAAGTCGCTTAATAGCTTCGATAGCAGGAAAATACTTGATACTGATGAAGGTAAATATACGATCTTCAGTCTCCCAATCGCGGCAGAAAATCTTGGCATCCAACTCTCAGCACTTCCATACACTCATAGGGTCCTGTTAGAGAATTTATTGAGAGGTGAGGACGGTATCAACGTCACTCGAGAGCAAATCGAGATGACTGCCGCTTGGGACGCGTCAGCAGAGCCTACAAATGAGATTGCCTTTAGGCCAGCTCGTGTCCTTTTGCAAGACTTTACAGGAGTTCCTGCTGTCGTTGACTTAGCTGCTATGCGGGACGCGATGGCTGAGATGGGGGGTGACCCACAAAAAATCAATCCCCTACTCCCTGTCGATCTTGTAATAGACCATTCGGTTCAGGTCGATGCTTTTGGAGACACTGATTCTTTCAGTTTCAACGTCACAAGAGAATATGAACGAAATACGGAGAGGTATCTCTTACTAAAATGGGCACAGAATGCATTTCAAGGTATGCGCGTTGTACCCCCTGGAATGGGCATAGTGCATCAGGTCAATTTGGAATTTCTTGGGCAAACCATATTTGAAGGTATTGATTCAGAAGGTAATCCTGCAGCATACCCAGATACTGTGGTTGGTACAGACTCCCACACTACGATGATTAATGGGCTTGGAGTCGTTGGATGGGGCGTCGGAGGAATCGAGGCTGAAGCAGCAATGCTCGGTCAACCGATTGCCATGCTTGTACCCCAGGTTATGGGAGTGAAACTTGTCGGCACCTTACCGGAGGGAACCACCGGCACTGATCTCGTTTTGAGAGTCACGGAAGCACTTCGAGAGCGAAAAGTAGTTGGTAAATTCGTAGAATTCTATGGCTCGGGTTTATCTAATCTTTCCTTACCGGCACGGGCGACTATCGCCAATATGTGTCCAGAGTATGGTGCCACCGTTGGATATTTCCCGATTGATGATGAGACTCTTGAATATATGCGTTTCACTGGGCGCGATGAAAAAACAATTGAGCGCGTACGAAGCTACGCTCAGGCCCAAAGTTTATTTAGAACGAACGATTCGATCGACCCGAACTATAGCGAAACTATCACCATTGACTTGGCCGATATTGAACCAAGTCTTGCTGGACCGAAAAGACCTCAAGACAGACTTCCGCTCTCCGAAATGAAATCTTCAGCCACGTCAGAGATAGCAAGCTACGTAGAACAAGGCGCTTTTTCAGGTCCTGTCACTGTCGGCACTGATGCCAACTCCTACGATATAGCAAATGGGTCAGTGGTGATTGCTGCGATCACTTCTTGCACAAATACGTCCAATCCTGAAGTTATGGTGGGCGCCGGAATCCTGGCTCGAAATGCCGTTGCAAAAGGGCTGCAATCCAAGCCTTGGGTCAAAACAAGTCTCGCCCCGGGTTCGAAGGTAGTCACTGAATATCTGGATGAGTCCGGCTTAACTGCACCATTGAATGAGTTAGGGTTCACTCTGGCCGGCTATGGTTGCATGACGTGTATTGGAAATAGTGGCCCGCTACCACCGGAAATCGAGCAGGTAGTGGACGAAGGACAACTTGCGGTTGCGTCAGTTCTCTCAGGCAACAGAAACTTTGAGGCAAGGGTCCACAACAAGGTGAAGTCCAACTACTTAGCGTCCCCACCTCTCGTGGTTGCCTATGCGTTAGCAGGTACAACAGATATCGACCTACTCACAGAGCCGATTGGTGACGACTCCAACGGTGTCCCGGTATTCCTAAAAGATATATGGCCTAGTCAAACTGAAATTAACAACGTAATCAATACATCGGTCCAAAAGGAAATGTTCCAAACACAATACTCTACTGTATTTGACGGTGATGAAAAATGGCAGAGTTTAGAAGCTCCGACGGGCGAACGTTATGACTGGGATGAATGGTCAACTTACGCTCGAAAACCCCCTTTCTTTGACGGCATTCCCAAAGAACCAACTGATATAAGTGACATCGAAG
>PBOW01000097.1 GCA_002725365.1 Chloroflexota bacterium
TCGCTTGAGTCTGCGGATCTTCTTTGGCTTGGTGACTCATCCATCGCCTCATCCCAAACTGTGTATCGGCGAGTTGCATAAATTCAACCATGATTCCACACTCCTTTCGAGTTGCCTGTCGGTCCGAGAATAACCCGAATCCAATATGTTGATCGCCAAAGGCGATGAACTCGTTGTTAGGAATGGATAATTTCAGCGGATGTTTGGAGCTTTAATTTGCTAGTCAGTGCTGGTACCTGAGCCCTGAATCGAGTTAGTCTGTCGAAACTGATTGGAGTTCTACATGAATGGTGTTGAGATAAAAGAAACACTTGGATCCGGAGGTCGAGTATTCGGTTGCATGCTCTCCGCAATGGGTGTTACTCGTTTTCGTTCTGCTTTAGCTGGATCGACAATGGATTTTGTAGTGATTGATAGCGAACATGGCTCTCGAGATCGGAAGGAGATCCAAGAGCTTTGTACTATGCTGCGTGACGCTGGTATTGCACCGATTGTGCGGATTCCGATTCCTTTATCGCACTGGGTTGCGATGGCACTCGATGCTGGGGCTGCTGGCGTACTCGTGCCGTACTGTGAGACAGTTGAAGAGGTGCGTGAGTGTGTGGCTACTGCCAAATTTCATCCACTGAAGGGTGAGTACCTGACGAGGGCCATCACGACAGGGGAATTTCCTAGTGAGAAAACAAAGCAATACCTCGAGAAGCGTCATGAAGACAGTATCGTCATTATCGGGATTGAAAGTGAACCAGCCTATGAACGCTTAGAAAGCATTCTGGATGTTGGTTTGATCGACGGTATTTTTGTCGGGCCAAATGATATGACTACTTCACTTGGTATTCCTGACGAAGTTACCAATGAAACCTATTTGGATGTTCTCCGGGGAGTTATCGATACGTCAGAAAAATACGGTGTGCCGGTGATGATCCATCAGCAGACTATTGATACCTCTAAAACTGCGATTGAGTTGGGTGCTCGTTTTGTAATGCACAGCTCTGACGCGCGACTTATGCAGGATGCGATGCGTAAAGATTTTGCAGAGCTGCGATCTGCAGCTGGAGCCGCGTCGGCTGAGCAGTCTGAAGACACAATCGAGACGGTATAGATTACAGGGAGGTGCCACAATGGCTGCACCTATAGTGACCAAGATAGAAGTAACTGAGTTTTCATATGAGGTACAGGATATTACCCCTCACGAGAAGACTCGTATCCCCGTGTATCAGAAGGGTAAGGTCCATAACGCCGTGGGACGTGTTCTCCAAATATTCACAGATTCTGGAGTGACGGGTGAATATATGGGTGGAAATGCTTCTGAACTTGCGGGAGTTGCGCAGTGCGCGAATGCGTTGCTTGGTAGAAATGCACTTGCTAGAGAAGCTTTTTACAACGATGCCAAACAGGCGCTCAAACAACAAGCACGTATGGGAATGTCTCAGGTGGATATAGCTCTTTGGGATCTTGCTGGTAAATTCCACGAGGCTCCGATATATCAGTTGCTTGGGGAATACCGCACGAAGTTGCCCGCGTATGCAAGCACGATGGTTGGGGATGACCAGCCTGACGGACTGAGCTCGCCGGAGGCATACGCGGACTTTGCTGAGCAATGCCTCGACATGGGTTATCCGGCGTACAAGATTCATTGGTGGCGAGAAAGTTCACTTCGCCGCAGAATCAAATTACTTGAGGAAGTCGCAAAAAGGGTGGGCGGCAAAATGGACCTAATGCTAGATCCAGCGAGTAGTTTATTGACTTGGGGTGACGCTCTGCAGGTGGGTAAAGCCTGCGATGAGTATGGGTACTATTGGCTTGAGGATCCGTATCGGGACGGTGGGGTATCTGCCTTCGGACATAAAAAGTTACGCGAGCTGATTAAGACACCACTTTTGCAAACTGAACACATTCGTGGTCTCGAGCAGCACGTAGATTTCGTCATAGCCGGCGGGACTGATTTTTTGCGAATCGATCCTGATTACGATGGCGGTATTACAGGAGTCATGAAGATCGCACACGCTGCGGAAGGCTTTGGACTGGATGCCGAACCTCATTCACCGGGACCATCACGGCGACATGTGATGGCTGCAGTTCGGAACTGTAATTACTATGAGATGGGTCTGATTCATCCTCGTGTGAAACGTTCAGCTCCACCTGTGTTTCTGGATTACGAGGATGAGATAGATACAATCGATAGTGAGGGATGCGTTGAGCCACCGACTGGGCATGGTCTCGGGGTTACCTTAGATTGGGAATTTATAAAGGCAAATAAGCTGGGGTCTAAAATTTATGAATGAGCCTGTGATTCGATAATCTGTTTGGTCAGTTGCAGATGTCCTAAATGTATGGCCGTGTGATCCACTGTGTGTAGTAGAGCGTCTCCTATCGATAAAGGCTCTTCCTCCCGCCAACCGTTGTTATTAAGCTCATCATTCGAAATCTCCATGACTCTTTCTTTAAGCAGAGGCATCCACGAATTCTTGTATGAGACGAGGTCTTCGACGCTACCAACCGCCAGAAATTCTGAATCCCTATCTCGGTCTATTCTGTGCCCGGTACCAAAAAATAGTCCCCACTGCTCAATACTTCCTAATACATGACGTCCGAGTACAAATGGAGTGTTTACCTCAGGGATACCGACGTCTTGATTGAGTAGCTCTGTCGGGATGTTCCCAAGAGTACTCAGGAGCTCTGTTACGAGCCCGTCGGTCATGGAAATCAGGCGTGACGCCTCATTTTCTGGAGTCATGCTCTTGCTTGTGACTATCCTCGCGGAAGGCCAAGGCCTCGTGTAGCCACGATATTTCTTTGAATTTCGGATGTCCCTCCGCCGATAGTAGACGAAACACTCGTGACGTAAGATTGCCCGATCGTGCCTCCCATCGGTGCGCGTGGTTCCTGCGGTCGTAGTTGGCTGTGCAATCCGATCATCTTGCTTGATGTTCGTGCGATTCTTTGATTCAATTCCGAGCTGAACAGTTTCGCTGCCGAAGCCTCATAATTAGCGATTATTCCGTTCGTCTGCATATGGACAATTCGATAGGCAAGATTAGTTCCGATCTCAATTTCGGTCATGCGATCGGCATACTCCAAACGAACATCGGGATTCTGCTCGATTCTTGCAGGATTTTCATTCGCGTAGGCGATGTGCTCTTCTACCGTTCTTCTGCTTCCAGAAAAACCAGCGATACTCGACCGTTCGAAATCTAGTGCTACAGCGAGGTGGTACCAACCACGATCCTGCTCACCAACGAGATTTTGTTTAGGAACTCGGACATCTTCGAAGAAGACCTCGTTGAAGCCGTGTTCATCACCCATATTGATGAGTGGCCGGACCGTAATACCCGGTGTTTTCAGGTCCAACAGAAACATAGAAATCCCTCGATGTTTCGGTGCGTCCGGATCTGTCCGTGCCGCTAGCCAGCCCCAGTTTGATCGATGGGCACCGGACGTCCAAATTTTCTGTCCGTTCACTACGAACTCATCCCCATCCTGAGTCGCACGGGTTTGTAGAGCCGCGAGGTCACTTCCAGCCCCAGGTTCTGAATAAAATGTACACCACCAGGAATCATCATCCGCATTAGCTATTTTGTTGAGGTGTTCATTTTGTTGTTCCTCACTACCAACTAGCATCAGAGCAGGGCCGACCCAGTCAATTCCATGATTTCCACCACTTGGGGCTCTGTTGTAAGCCATTTCCTCATTCAGCAACATTTGCTGCCAGTGAGGAGCTTCGAGGCCGCCAAATTTTTTCGGCCAAGCCATGGTGTTCCATTTTCGCTTTGCCATAGCTTTCTGGAACTGGAGTCTCTGATCAAATTTCTTCTCGTCGTACATGCTTTCGTCGGATACATCCTCTGTTTGCACTGGCAAATTTTCTGAGATAAAGTCCCGTACTTCGCTGCGAAAGCTTTCTTGTTCTTGAGTGAATTTAAAATCCATAGGATCCTCCGTACGTGCTGGGAGCAGTGTATCAAAAAAACTATGGATATCACGTCACATGCTGTTACAGTGTCCAGACATTTGAGATTAGGGAGGAATTCGGCATGAAATCTCTTGAGGGAAAATCTGCCTTAGTAACAGGGGCTAGTCGAGGTCTTGGTAAAGATATTGCGATGAGTTTGGCACAGGCAGGCGCTTCAGTCATGGTGACAGCTCGTACCGCCGAGGAGGCAGACTCACATATTCCTGGCAGTCTCAGAAATACGGTCGAACAAATCCTAGGCACCGGAGGTACTGCCTCAAGTATTAGATGTGATGTCACCGTTCCTGACGATATAAATTCAGCGGTACAAGCGACAGTTGACGCTTTCGGAGCAGTCGACATTGTGGTAAATAATGCAGGCATACTGATTCCGGGGCAGATCACCGAGCTCCAGACAAAACATTGGGACTTGATTTTCAAAGTAAATGTCCTAGGGCCATTTTTAATGGCTAGGGAAATCGTTCCGGTGCTTGAGAAAAATGGAGGCGGACACATTATTAACATCTCCTCCAGAGCCGCGATAGGTCCTGGCCCTGGCCCATATGATGAGCCTCGCTTGGAAGGATCAGCATATGGCACGACCAAGGCGGCTCTCGAACGTTTTTCGCAAGGACTAGCTGCTGAACTTGGTGACAGGAATATAGCAGTGAACGCACTATCACCACATTTACCAATTTGGTCTGAAGGGGGACATTTTTTCCGAACCAAGGGAGGGGAACCTGACTACTCAGGCTGGAGAATGAATGGCGAGATTATCGGCGATGCGGCGGTCTGGATATGTGAACAACCGTCTTCTGAGTTTACTGGTCATATTCTCTACGACGAACTTGTGTTTAGTGAGTTAGTTGGGTTGAATGCCCAAGAAATTCAAGATCGATATCCGGTGGAATAGTTATTATACTTTCCATTGAAAGAACTATTTAGGGGGAGATATGTCGTTAACAACAAGTGATAGGGTGGAAATTACTGAATTGGTTTCGCGCTACAATCAGGCGATTGACTCAGGTGACCATGAGACATGGGCATCAACATTTACGGCTGATGGTACGTTCAATTCCAAAAGTGGCCAAGCATCAGGCACCGATGAACTAAGTCAGTTTGCAAAGGGATTTTCGGAAAGAATGCCCGGCGCGAGACACTGGGTAAATAATTTAGTTATCGACGGTGATGGGGATACAGCGGAATTATGCTGCTATTTGAATCTCATGCGAGGCGGTGAAGTACTCAGTAGTGCCACCTACAATGACACCCTCATCAAGCAGGATGGGAACTGGAAGTTCAAATCACGTAACGTCAGCTAGTTAGACCGAGGTCGAGTACCTGGATCCCGACGAGTGCAAGTACGATCATGAAGCACATGGTGCCGAGGATGGTGACGGCCACTCGGGGTCCAACCGCTCCAACCTCACGAACATCTACTCCAAGTCCTAGGCCGGCCATTGCAACAACAAATAGTAGCTTGCTGATTGACCGAGCCTGTAATCCGAGATCTTCAGAGATTACGTCCGTGGTTCGTAACACCGTGAGGATTAGGAAACCCGCAACAAACCAGGGCACATAGGTTTTGATTTTCTCTGTGAGTGACGAAGAATTATCTGTGTCACGATGTAACAGCCCGAGGACAATAATCATCGGGCCAAGTAGGAGCACACGGACCAATTTCACAAGTGTGCCGGTCTGTCCAGACAAAGGTGATACTGCGAATGAAGCGGCAACCACCTGTGGCACCGCATACACAGAAATCCCCGCGAGTATTCCGTACTGGACGTGATCAAGATCGAAGATTGGAGCAAAGAATGGCAAAATCAAAATCTGTCCTACACCTAGAATTGCACTGATCCCAATAGCAGCTGCTACTTCATTTGGAGTAGCCTTTATCACTGGAGCTACGGCAGCCACAGCGGAATTTCCACAGATAGAGTTGCCCACTCCCACCAAGACCGCGAGGCGCGAACTCAATCCAAGCAATTTGTGCCCGATGAACCATGCGACAGTGAGCCCACCAAATACGGCCACCAGTATGAGTATCAGCAGTGATGTGCCGGACGAGGTGATGTCCTGTAGCGCAACACTCGCTCCAAGCAGCAATACCGATGCCTCTAGAACCTGCTTTGACGCGAATTTCCCGCCAGATCCAAAGGTCGCCGGAAGTGGGAGTAGATTTTTAGCGAGGATTCCTAGGACCAGCGCTATCACCAAAGCATCTATCACAGCTCGGTCAATGATTGACTCTTCTATTTCCGCAACGATCCACGCAATTGATCCAAGAAACACACAGAATGCGATACCAGGGAAGTTGTTTTTCATGAGTGCAGAGCGTACTACGAATAGCACTGGTTGTCCGATACTTTACATGTCGTTGTAAGATTTATACGAAATAGATGAGAGGTTGAAATGGTTCTTGCAACTAACAAGGACTATCCGAAACTGTCCGCTCGTTCGCTCGGGTGGCTCCGCTATCTGCATCGTAAAACCCATACACCTGACAATTGGGACAAA
>PBOW01000083.1 GCA_002725365.1 Chloroflexota bacterium
AGTCTTCCTACAGAGAGTTGTTGGGAGTTTGCAGCCCGTGGTGGATTAGATGGAGCTTTATTTCCTTGGGGCGACGAATTCAATCCAAACGGCGAACATTTGGCCAATACGTGGCAGGGAATATTCCCATCTTCTAATTCTCTCGAGGACGGATGGTATGGTACCTGCCCAGTAGATGCGTTTCCTGCCAACGGGTATGGCTTACACAATGTAGTAGGGAATATTTGGGAATGGTGCGCGGACTGGTTTAGTGTCGAACATCCGCTCACACCGAAAATGATAGATCCTATCGGTCCATCTGACGGCGACGCAAAAGTTCAAAAGGGCGGTTCATTTTTGTGTCATATAAGTTACTGTGCACGTTATCGCCCCGCCGCCCGCGTTGGTGTGTCTCCAGACAGTACGTCGAGTAACGTTGGGTTCAGGTGTATGTATAATCCTGACTCGACTATTAGCGGATAGGACTCGGTAGTCGACGTTTCACAGCGATCAATAGTTTTCAGCATGATGCTTTAGTATGAATGCTATATGACCACCTCAAACTCGAATCTAAGGAAATGAATGATGACCACGATAAAAATTGAAAATCCGTCTGTGGGCACGAATACGGTCAGACCTGACGGAGTCGATAAAGTTACTGGCAGGGCCATCTATGGTGCAGATGTTCGACTTCCGAATATGACCTATGGACGAGTCAAGCGAAGTCCGCACGCACACGCACTTATAAAAAGTATAGATATTACGAAAGCATTGGAGTTGCCAGGCGTGTTGAGTATTGTCACCAGCGAAGATTTTCCGGCTCCGGTCGAGGCAATATTGCAGACAATCCGAGGTCCAATGCCAGCTCAGTGGGATATTGAGAGGCTCATGGCTCGTCGTAAAGTTTTGTTTAGAGGTCACCCGATAGCGGCAGTGAGCGCGACCGACGCCCACATCGCGGAGGATGCTGTCGAGTTAATCGAAGTCGAATATGATGTACTGCCGCCGGTTGTGACTATCGAGGATGCATTGTCACCAAATGCGCCGATACTGCACGATGATGGCATGGATGAAGTTGTTGAGGATCTCTTCATACCTGTGCATGGAAAACCTTCGAATATTGCCCGAACAGTAGAGATGGGATTTGGTGATATTGAGGAGGGCTTTTCTCAGGCCGATATCATTCTCGAGCGTGTATACGAGACCGCGATGAGCCATCAGGGATATATCGAGCCTCATAATGCTACGGCGGTATGGAATCACGACGGGAAAATAACTATCTGGACCAGCACTCAGGGTGCGTTTGGGATCAGGCAGAATGTCAGCCGCATTCTGGACGTCAGCTTGGGTGACCTCCGGGTTGTGCCTGCTGAAATAGGTGGAGGGTTTGGTGGAAAAAATGTCGTCTATCTAGAACCACTAGCGGCCCTGCTTTCAAAAAAATCGGGCCGCCCTGTTCAAATGACAATGAGTCGGACGGAAGTGCTAGAAGCGACAGGCCCTACCTCTGGAACTCGATCTTTTGTGAAAATTGGTGCTACCAAGGATGGAAAACTAGTAGCTGCTGACATACGACTGGAGTACGAAGCCGGAGCCTATCCAGGATCGCCGGTAGCAGGGGGTGCGCGATGTGCCCTTGGGCCCTACCTCGTACCGCACCAACGGATTATCGGTCTAGATATTGTGTTGAACCGACCAAAAACTGCAGCATATCGAGCTCCGGGTGCACCGGCGTCAGAATTTGCTGTTGAGGCCCTGCTGGATGAGCTCGCTGAGCAGCTTGATATTGATCCAATGGAACTGAGGGATATCAATGCTGCCCAAGAAGGTGACCGTCGAAGCGATGGTGCCACACATGGTTCATTAGCGGCTCGAGAGGTGATTACGGCGACGAGTCAGCATCCTCATTATCGCTCCGAGATATCTGATCAGGATGTTGGTCGTGGAGTTGCCATGGGGTTTTGGCAGAATGGAGGCGGGGAGTCCAGTGCCTACGCCAATGTCCATGAAGATGGCAAAGTGACTTTAGTGACGGGGTCAGTAGATATTGGGGGTCAGCGAGCAGCACTGGCGATGCAATTTGCTGACACAATGGGAATCGCGTATGAGGATATTAACTCTTTGGTAGGGGACACGGATACTATCGGGTACACCGGAAATACAGGCGGAAGCCGTACGACATTTGCTACTGGATGGGCGGTGTATGAGGCAGCACTGGATATTAGGAAGCAGCTTGAAGAGCGGGTGGCTAAGATATGGAATCTGGATTCTAGTGTGGTGCATTATGACGCTACTGATGCTTCCCTGCATGGTCCTGATGGACAAATCATGAGCTTTCGGGAGGCTGCTTCAAAGCTTCCTGCGACGGGCGGAATGGTTCAGGGACGGGCAGATCTAGTATCGACAAATGTCGGGAAAATAGGAGCCTGTTTCGGAGCACATATTGCCGATGTCCATGTAGATCGAGATACCGGGAAAGTGACCGTGCTCAGATATACCGCCATACAGGACGTTGGAAAAGCTATCCATCCATATTATGTGGAAGGGCAGATTCAGGGTGGCGCAGTTCAGGGAATCGGAATGGCCCTCAATGAAGAATATGTGTATGACGAGGATGGGATCATGTCTAACTCTTCATTCCTTGATTATCGCATGCCAGTTGCGAATGACTTACCTCCGATTGATACGGTCCTAGTCGAAGTTCCTAATCCGGGTCACCCGTTTGGTGTGCGAGGAGTCGGCGAGGTACCTATTGTTCCTCCGTTGGCTGCTATCGCAAATGCTATATACGATGCTGTTGGGGTAAGAATAAATAAATTACCAGCCAACCCAGAGTCTCTGCTCCGAGAGCTCGGCGACTCGTAATTTTTGAGTGTACGAAGTAGCATGCCTACCCTGCACGTGCCCAACTCGCTGCTGCAGCTCGCCGATGGGGAAACAAAATTCATCCTGCGGGGAGAAACTCTGAGAGAAGTTTTTGAAGATCTGATCAAAGTCTGTCCAAAGCTAGCTGCTGCAATAATCACGCCGGATGGACTCAGGACCGAGCTTGCGGTGGCTTTGGATGGGTCAATTCTGGATTCAACTGGTTTACTAGAGTCTGTTAAAGAAGACGCAGAGATATATTTGGTACCCCCTATCGGAGGGGGTAGTCAGAGAGATCATTAACAGACACGGAGACCTCAGGCTGTTATTCTCTGCCGAGCCTTAAGTGAACACATTGAATAGGGGCCGTATATGTCATCTGGAAGCGAAGGTTCTGTTTTGATTGCCCAAGGTATCGAGATAAGGGGCGAGATTCGAGAGGACTGGAAGCATATTCTCTCGTTAGAAGCCTTGGAGTTTGTGGCTGCTTTGCATCGTGAATTTAATCAGACGCGATCGAGCCTGCTACTTGAGAGAAGCACACGTCAAAGTAATTTCGATGCCGGCCAGTTGCCTGATTTTCTTGACGATACCGTTGGTATCCGTGAAAGCGACTGGGTAGTCGCTGATTGTCCCGAGGATCTTGAAAAACGGTGGGTTGAAATCACCGGACCATGTGAACGCAAAATGATGATCAATGCGCTTAATTCAGATGCTGATGCTTTCATGGCAGATATCGAAGATGCATTGTCACCTACTTGGTCAAACGTGGTCGCGGCCCAAGTCAATCTGTACGACGCGATTCGAGGCACAATGAGTCTTGAAGATGATAAAGGTCGAACCTACGTGCTTGGTGATGAACCCGCGACATTGATCGTTCGGCCCCGAGGTTGGCACCTCGTCGAGAAACATCTGTTCATCGATGATGAACCATGCTCGGCGTCAATTTTTGATGCTGGGCTTTATCTATTTCATAATGCTCAGGAGCGTATTGATCGAGGTACAGGGCCTTATTTCTATCTAGCAAAACTAGAGGGTCATAAAGAAGCCCGCCTATGGAATGATCTATTCAATCTCGCTCAAGATTTACTCAATATTCCGCGGGGTACTGTTCGTGCAACGGTACTGATTGAAACCATAACTGCGGCCTATGAAATGGATGAAATTCTTTTCGAATTGAGAGAACATATTTCTGGCCTGAACGCTGGCCGTTGGGACTATATTTTCAGTGTTATAAAACGTTTTCGCAACCAGTCAAAATTCATCCTTCCCGATCGAGCCCTCATTGGTATGACAGTACCGTTTATGCGGGCATACACCGAGCTATTGGTGAAAACATGTCATCGCCGTGGTGCTCACGCAATGGGAGGCATGTCCGCCTTTATTCCAAGTCGACGTGATGCCGAACTCAATGCGACAGCTCTTGCTGCAGTCCAGTCGGATAAAGATAGGGAATCAGGCGACGGGTTTGACGGGACGTGGATTGCTCATCCGGATCTCGAGCCAACAGCGAGAGCTGCCTTCGGTAATGTCTTAGGCGAACGCGACAATCAAAAAGATCGCCAACGTGATGATGTGATTGCTGATGCTAGTGCTCTTAGCGCGGCAGAGCTGACGAAGGGTGATATAACTGAGGAAGGAATACGGATGAACATTTCCGTGGCCCTTCAGTACTTGAATCAGTGGTTGGGCGGTAATGGTGCGGCAGCTATTAATAATTTGATGGAGGATGCAGCCACAGCCGAAATAAGCCGGGCGCAGCTTTGGCAATGGTTACGGCATGAGGTCGAACTGGCGGACGGACGCAATATGTCTCGATCGCTATATGAAGAAATATCCCAATCTGAACTGGCAAGCCTAAAGTCATCAAGCAGCGAGAATCATTTTGATTCTGCAGCTGAAATCCTTGATGGGCTCGTACTGAATGACGAGTTCGAAGACTTCCTGACCCTGCCCGCTTATAAATATCTCGACTGATTGATTCCTACCAAGTGTCGATATATGGATATTTTTTCTCCGTGCGCTGCGGCGTGGGCGGCACACTATTGAGTCCCATAACCAGCCAAGATCTCGTTTCTGCCGGGTCGATCACGTCATCGATTCCGTAGCCCGCGCTGGCATTGACGGCTTTTGCTCGGTCATAGGCTCTGTCGACTCGACGTTGATACTCAGCCAAGCGTTCCTCTGGGTCTTCGATGTCCATAAGTTCTTTTCGATATCCGAGCTTTACCGATCCTTCGATTGCCATGCCAGCAAACTCAGCCGTTGGCCAGGCTACTGAGAAAAAGCCCATGAATGAACTTGCTCCACACATTGCTTGAACACCCAAACCGTATGCTTTTCTCACCACAGTGAGGAACATAGGAGTAGTTATATTTGCTCCGGCGTTGAACATTCTTACACAGTGTCGAACAAGCGCAGTTGACTCCACATCAGGGCCCACCATCATGCCGGGGCAATCCATTAGGCTGAGAATAGGAATGTCATATGCATCGCAAAGTTGCACAAACCGAGCACCTTTGTCGGCACCATCGGAGTCAATCGCACCAGCTATGTGGTGAGGATTATTTGCGATAACTGCCATCGGCTTTCCTTCGACTCTCATAAACGCTGTAATCACACCAATACCAAATTTTTCCCGAATCTCCAAAACGGAATCTTTGTCGGCGATGGTGTCGATAATCTCTCGCATGTCATAGAGTTGTTTACGATTTTCCGGAACAATATGTCGAAGTTTACGTTGATCAGGGGCTTCCCAATCACTAATCGGTCCTTGGAAGTAGGAGAGATATTTCTTAGCCACCTCAACGGCTTCTTCCTCATCCTTAACCAGAATGTCAACGACTCCATTTGGTACCTGAAAGGACATAGGACCAAGCTCTTCAGGTGTGTAAACACCCAGTCCACCACTCTCGACCATTGCGGGACCGCCCATGGCAACGGTCGACCCTTCAGTGGCAATGATGACGTCACAACATGCCAGCAATGCCGTATTCCCTGCGAAGCAGCGTCCGTTAGTTACTCCTACTAAGGGCACCCAGCCACTAAGCTGCGAGAACTGTGTGAAAGTATGAGTATCGAAAGCTACCCCAGGTCCAGTGGCGTCGTCACCTGGTCTGCCACCACCGCCCTCAGTGAAAAACACCAGTGGAAGCCTGAATCGCTCAGCAAGTTCGAACATTCTGTCCTGCTTGTAGTGATTTCTCCCCCCCTGTGTGCCCGCAAGTACGGTGTAGTCATATGAGATCACCATTGTCCGGGCCTCTTCGGGAGAGAAAAGATCTCCATTTACCGAGCCGATGCCTGCGACCAAACCATCAGCTGGGGTTTTTTCGCGTAATTCCTGGTCACTAAATTTTTGGTGCTGCCGGGCTACGACCAGCGGCCCATATTCCTTGAATGTACCTTCATCGACTAATTGGGCAATATTTTCACGAGGCATCCTATAGCCACGTCCGTACCGTTTCGCAACGGCTTCTGGACGATTTTCATCTAGAGTGTATGCGTGTCTCGCATAAGCCTCTTCGAGATCAGGTCGTATGTAGTCGAGGTCAATTGTTTCCTCTTCAACGAAGGTAGCGTCTCCGCTGTCACTCTCTTCCACAAAAATAAGCGGATGACCCTCGACAATAATGTCGCCCGGGGCCACATTAATTTTTTTGATTATTCCAGATTTGTCAGCCTTGATAACGTGTTCCATTTTCATGGCTTCCATCACAAGCAGTTCCTGACCGATCAATATCTGGTCACCTTCTTCTACGGAAATCTGTATTATTGTCCCTTGGATCGGAGCTGGAATTCCCACGGAGCCGTCTGGCCCTACCAGATTGATAGCTTCCTCTTCCGGTGTTTCATCGACTGACTGCGCTTCTTTAACCTGCCGGTCATAGTCGAAGAGAGCGAGCGGGTCTGACGTATCCACCATTACTGGTGCCGTACCGGTAAGGGGGCTGGCCTGTTGCGATCCACCGGCGCTAGTGACCTGTATTTCAGGGCTTTCAATCCAGCGACGTGAATCGTCGCTGCTCTCAGCTGCGGCAAGATTTGCTATCTCTTCGTCCACCCATCTAGTGTGAACAGACCCGTCAGCGAGATCTGGATGCTTGAGTACGTTCGTGAGAAACGGAATGTTTGTATTTACTCCTTCGATCCTAAATTCAGAGAGTGCACGAAGTGATCTCTGTATAGCTGTTTCGAAATTTGACGAGGCAGAATGTGTAATTACCTTTGCGAGTAAAGAATCGAACATCGGACTTGTTGTATACCCTGCATATCCAAATCCGTCTGTTCTAACACCCGGCCCACTGGGGGCATCATAGGAACGGAGAGTCCCTCCTGCTGGCCTGACTGTCCCATCTGCCGTGAGTGTCTCCATATTTATTCGTGTTTGAATTGCATATCCGCGTGGATTTGATAAAGACTCGTCATCGAGGCCTAGCTCTGCCAGAGATGTCCCGGCGGCAAGTCCTATCTGGGCCTGAACAATATCCACACCAGTAACGGCTTCCGTAACAGTGTGTTCCACTTGAAGTCGGGCGTTGGCTTCTATGAACGAAAAGGCATCACCGCCATCAGACGGGTTGACGTTCACAAGGAATTCGAAGGTGCCCAGATTCGAGTAGCCCACATTGCTTGCCAGTCGCACAGCAGCTTCGATTATGTCGGTTCGAAGCCGATCTGGTAGATGAGGTGCTGGAGCGATTTCAACAATTTTTTGATATCGCCGTTGCACACTGCATTCACGCTCTCCCAGATGAATAATGTTTCCCTGTAGGTCACCAAGGATTTGAACTTCGATGTGACGAGCCTGCTGAATGAATTCTTCGACGTAGAGATCGCCGATCCCGAATGCACTTGTTGCCTCTGATTGACATCGGTTGTAGGCTTCTTCGACTTCGGAAGCATCTGTAACTGCTCTGGAGCCACGGCCACCACCGCCTGCCACAGCCTTGATCATCATTCCACCGTTTTCCCCGAGAGATGAATAGAAGGCTTGTGCTTCTTCTAGCGTGACGGACTTATCTATCCCTTTAAGAATTGGCACGTTTGCCTCAGCCGCAGCCGC
>PBOW01000084.1 GCA_002725365.1 Chloroflexota bacterium
CAGAATATGGGTGTAGTGGGTGATTTTTCAAAGACAGACGTCACAGTAAATATGGATGGGTTCGTAGCCACCGTCGAGATCCACCGGCCACCCCACAATTATTTTAACCAGGCAATGGTGACGTCAATTGCTGATGCCTACGAATTCTTGGCAAATGAGACCGAATGTCGCGCAATTATACTGGCATCCGAAGGAAGGTCATTTTGTGCGGGTTCTTCTGTGGTCACTACTGGACAACTAACAACCGAGGAACAACAGGTTGTGTCCTCTGGGACTGCTACTGGTAGAAATCACATTTACGAGCAAGGTACCAGAATGATGCAAGGTGAAATACCCGTTATCGCAGCTATACAAGGCGCCGCAATCGGTGGGGGCTTGGGTCTGGCTTTGACGGCCGATTTTCGAGTTGCTGCTCCTGAAGCCAGATTCAGTGCTAACTTTGCACGACTAGGTTTCCATCATGGATTTGGTCTTACCGTCACTTTACCAAAACTGGTAGGTGGTCAGGCTGCAATGAATCTCCTTCTTACTGGCCGACGACTAAAAGCAGACGAAGCGTTACAACTCGGCCTGTGTGACGAGGTGGTTGACCTTGCAGGTCTGCGAACTAGAGCTGGAGTGCTCGCTAATGAGATTGCTTCGTCGGGTCCACTTTCCGTGCGTGCCATCCGACGAACGATGCGCAGAGGTCTAGTCGAGCAATTTAGAACCGCGGTAGACCGTGAACAAGTTGAACAGGAATGGCTCAGAAAGACTGCGGATTTTCGTGAGGGCATTAGCGCCGCTGCAGCGAGGCGGGAGCCTAATTTTCAAGGTAGCTAGCGAGCGCTCCAATTTTCCTCACTCTTAGAGTGACGCCTTTTGATAACTTTCGTGGTAACTGCCTGAATGGATCACAAACATCGTGAAAGGCACTCGACTACTCCAGAGATCTCGTCTAAAAACAGTCTCAAGCATGCTAAGACTGGATAGTAAGACCTACCTCACGGGCCAAGTTAGAGTAAAGATAGATCAAATTAGCCGTATTTTGTTAAGCAATTTCAGGGGCGTTTTTATTGAAATTGCTGCGCGGTCACTCACACTTGAACACACTTGAAGGACATAGCCAATATAATCAGAACTTGGAACTACAGAAGACAAATCAAAAATTGCAGAAATTTGATGGATTCCTTTCATGAAAAAGGTTACACATTTAGGTCCAGCGGGCACCTACACAGAAATGGCTGCTCGTGCTTTCGGTGGGGATGCTGAACTCATACCTTTACCTAGCGTAGCTGAGGTAATTGATACGGTTATCCGTAATGATGCAGATATGGCTGTCTGTGCCTTTGAAAACTCCATAGCCGGGACCGTGTCTATCGAGACAATTGATTTATTGTTAAACCCGCATTTTCCTTTGAACATATACGGAGAAGTAGTTCTCGATATATCGCATATGCTCATTGCGCGTGATCAGTTAGATTTGGACACAATAAATACTGTGTTCAGTCATCCGTCGGCACTCGCGCAATGCCGGCAATCTCTCCAATCACTGGTCCCTCAAGCAAATCAAATAGAACTACTCTCGACCACAGCAGCTGTAGAGGCAGCTATGGCAAACGGAGCATCCGCAGCTATCGCTGGCGACCTAGCAGCTAGAGAATTCGGTGCCTATATTCTTGCTAGGGAAATCGGCGATGAAAAACATAATGCCACACGCTTCCTGGTTCTTTCGAAGGATAAAACCACCTCGACTGGTGACGATAAAACTACTCTAGTTTTCAATACCATCGATGCTGAAAGTGCGGGTTCACTTGTGAATGTCCTGGAGATCTTTGCTAAGCGAGGAATCAACCTCACCCGTATCGAATCCCGACCAACCAGACGCCAGCTGGGAACATACATATTCTCAGTGGATGTACAAGGTCACCAAAGCGATGAAAATGTCGCCCAAGCATTAGAAGAGATGGAAATGAAGACTTCCTGGGTGAATGTCCTTGGATCATACGCGAGGTGGAAATGAAAGTCATAGGTAAAGAAATCGGCAATGATTTGAATCAGCTGTTTGGTCAGATTGAGAGCCGAGTGAAAAATGAAATGCAGCGCGAGATAAAGTTCGAAGGTTTTGAGGGAGAGACTCTATCTTCTGTGATATGGGAAGAACACGAAATTAAAATCAGATTACATACGGGGGCACCTACTCACGCATTACCTGGAATCATCGGTGTGGCTCTCCAACATATTCGACAGCGCCTTGATCGCTTCCCTACAGTGAGGCGTATTCAACAAGATATAGAGGGAGGAGCGATGGTCCGAGACGCACTAAGAGAGTTGATTCTCGGACCGGAGGCTTCCGAAAAACTTGTCCCCCTTGCGCTAGATAACGAGTGGCAAAACGAGCAAAGACATCAAGGACTTAAGCTCTTTCTTCGTGATGCGCCCCCTGAATTTAATGAAGTAGGGGCACCTGGGAACGCGTTCGCATCCCTACTATTTGCTCGGTATTCAATCGAGCACCCTGAAAAAATGTGGGCACCATTAGAAAAACAATTCCAAAATGAATTACCTGCCGCGGCCGAAAATGGAAAAGCCGTCTACGAATTAATATCATCGACCGGGTGGAGTACTGCGGGCGCAGCACTCGAGTCCATGATACTCGCCCGGGACGAACTAAACCTACAGAACTATGCCGGGGTCGAGGATAGACTCAAGGGAGAAATCCTTTAAATTCACGCAGCCGATTTTCTCATCCAGGGAGCTAAGTACGGTTGCCATTCGTCATGTTCCTCGATATACGAAACAAATAGTCGCCCAATATTGACTCTTGGACGAACTGGGGCGGCATTTATGCGCATATTCGCCTGCGCAGGAGTGCGACCGCCTTTTCTGTGATTGCACTTAGAACACGCTGTCGTAACATTCTCCCATTCATGCAGTCCACCCAAACGTCTAGGTATCACATGGTCAATAGTTAATTGACTCAGTTCCGCTTCTATCCCACAGTATTGGCACTTGTATCCGTCTCGAATGAATATCTCTTTTCGGGTTAGACGGGGTTTCGGAAGAGGTCGCTTAACATAATTTTGTAACCTGATAACTGAAGGTGTGTCATATATCTTTCCCTCGGCACCTCTCAACCCTACCGGACCGGATTCAACTATGTCAGCTCTTCCCGTGAGAGTTAAAACCATCGCACGTCTAACTGCGCATACATGAAGTGGCTCATAATTCTGATTGAGCACAAGTGAAGAAAGGTTTCGAACAGTAATTAGACCAGACCTCCACCGATAGGGTAACCGAATTTATTCTATTTGTTCGTATCCTTCGTGCTCAGCTGAGATATCGCCTCTCGCCAACTAGTAAGTTGCGCTTGAGGATCTTGAAACTCAGAGGGCAGTAGTTGATCGATCAATGTAACACTTCCGAGCAGGTTATTGGCCAACAGTGAAGATTCGACGTCCTTCGCCAACCATTCCACAGCGGGAAACACTGCAATCGAACTCAGTGATAGGATCAAAACAAGCAATGCTGTCAAACAGCCTAGGATCATTCCACCAAAGCGATCAAGCCATCCCAACATCAGAACTTTAGTAAGTCCCCGCAATAGCAAGCCAAATAGATACCCAATCAAAATCATCCCAAACATAACCGCCAGAAAGGCAGCGAAATCGGCGGCCGTAGGATCCTCGATAAGTACTCCGAGATTGCCAGCTAGATTTTCATACAGAGAACCAGAAACAATCAAACCGGCGACCGCACCTACGAAAATCGAGCATTGCATCAAGAATCCGTGCCTAAAACCGCTAAAAGTTGACAAGAGAACTACTGCTGTTATCCCGCCGTCTACCCAATTCATCAACGCTCAGTTATTCTCCGGAAATGCTTCCAGATACTCAATCGAAATAACTAAATTACTGTGAGGCCAATGCCGAATCCGAATTGGTCTGTCTGGGTTCGCATTAAGAAATTGATAGGCACGCAAATTGACTTCAAACAGTCGTCTGTCAATTAGGAGATAATTGACCTGTCCAAAGATCATCATACGACTCTTTTGCCATAATCGTGAGGCTCTACCTTGAGTAACAATCGGACTACTGCGGATGTCTCTGGCAGCTGATACCAATTCTATGACAATAGCAATAGAAAACACCCCTACTATTATTAACCCAATGACTGTCTGGGGAAGCTGCGCTAATAACCATGAAATCAACGCTATACATATAAAACTCAATGGGAGAAACATCATAAACTTTCTCCAGACGAGCTTTCTGCTTTCTGATTCATCGCGAAACTCGATGAAATTTCCAGAAAGCTCTAGAGACTGTTCAGCCGAGGACCTAGCCGCAAAAACTAAGGAGATAATCTTTGTATCAGCAATCGCAGCGCCTACAGCCGCTAGCATCACCACCAAGTTAAACTCTAGGCCGACCCGATCGATAAGATCACGGGCAATGTTCTCCGCTAGAAAACCCAGAATCGTGAAACCCGTCAAGATTATCCCTGGGATACCCCATTTCAATAATGATCTCTTGTCCAGTGGCTGTTCAGACAAGTCCACCATCTTTGTAACTTGGACCGACTGTTGCTCGGTGTTGGATTCGTCTTCGAACTTAAACATTCGCCTAATCCTCTTTATTCAAATCTAATGGTATTTTGAGTTCCAGGCCGACTCGAAGAGCCTCAACATTCTCTATATTATTCTCTCGCATCACAAGCTGCGTAAACTCATGCAGAAACGCCCCATCGGGAAGAAACTTTTCAGCAATCGCATACATTGAATCACCCTCAGCAATGACATAGACAGCGTACCTACTAGTTTCTCCCACATCACTTTTAGAACTATTAGTGGGAATGTTTGGGAGAACAGTCTGAGCTTCAGCAGAAGCTTCACTTCCTGCAACTATTGAAGCTTTCACTGGGGATGTATTCTCTACAGTCACTGTGAATTCACTTTGTACGGATATTGTAGGTGGCTCAGCTCTATCAGTGATTGGAGTCACCATGTGTTGATCCGACTGAACTCTTCCAGATACAGCTTGTTCTGAAGAACTAGAACCGCTGCCCTCACTTGATGTCGTAGTCATCTTTTGAGAAACCGAATGATCCTCGGAACTGCCCAGCATAAACAGCACCCAAACTAGACACGATGAACATAATGCCGCAAATGCCCATCTCTGTAGTCCGCCAAATATACTATTCCCATCCGATATTTTACATCTTTCACAAAACAACCCAGAACGCTCTGACTGAGTCGTTAAAAAAGTATTGCATCGGTTACATTTCGACATAAAAACACGATGCGGTAACCGTCGAGATCTCTCTATCACGATTAAAGATTATCTCAGATCGAACAGTTCCTGCACAATTCTTTAGCCGAGAAGTGAACTGAAGTTAGTTATTTGACCTCAACAGTTGCACCTGCGGCTTCGAGAGCTTCCTTGATTGGTTCAGCATCTTCTTTGCTGATGTCTTCTTTCACTACTCCAGGGGCACTCTCCACGAATTCTTTCGCTTCCTTGAGACCTAGATCAGTGACACTCCGCACAGCCTTAATCACATCAATTTTCTTTTCACCAAAGCTTGCAAGAGTTACGGTCACCGTGGCATCTCCACCAGCATCGGCATCACCCCCGGTGGCGTCCACAGGGGCTGCTGCTGCCACAGCCACAGGAGCCGCAGCCGTCACTCCAAATTCTTCTTCGATCGCATTATTAAGGTCACGAAGTTCAACGAGAGTCATCTCCTTGACTAGTGCCATTACATCCTCAACATTACCCATGATTATTTCCTTCCAAATTCATACAACTAACCGCCAAATTCATTTAATTGATACGCTAGTATCTACTAATTATTTTCATCTGCCTCCGCTTCCAAAGTTGCTTCTCCCTCGGGAGCTTCTGCTGCTAGAGCTTCTTCCGTTGGAGCTTCTTCCGTTGGAGCTTCTTCCGTTGGAGCTTCTGCTGCCAGTTGCTCAGCCCGCGCTGCTATCAGTCCTGCGAAATCTCTTTGAGTAGCAACAAGAAGTGATGCAAATTCTGAAATTTTTCCTACGAGGTTCCCTGCTAGGCGAGCTAGGAGTTCTTCTTTCGATGGCAGAGTAGCTAGGGTCTCTATATATGACTTATCGACTAGTTGTCCCTCATATATCCCATTCCTAATTACGAAATTAGTTTCTTCAAGCGACGAAAGGTATGAGACGAGGGCTTTAATCGCTGGTACTGGTTCATCGTAGGCAAATACGACTGCCGTAGGCCCCTCAGCCAATTCAGAAAACACTGGCAAACCCGCATCAGCAGCAGCTCGTCTGAGCAGTGTATTCTTAACGACCTTGACATCTATTGCCGCATCAGACATAGCCTGTCGGAATAGACTTTGGCTACCAACACTTTCTCCGCTATATGATGTAGCAACTGCGAGCTGAGCTCGCTGTATTCGATCAACTAAATCGGCTACTTGCTGAATCTTTCGTTCAGTAGGCAAAATTCATCCCCTCTCTGAGTAACGCAGGGGATGAAAACCAAAAGCTGTATTCTCTTGTATTTTCACCTATCACCTGCAATGGTGGAGGGTCTTACCTCCGTTAATAGTGCCATTGGTCTTTGGCCTAGGTTTTTTTCTTATTGGCTAGAATGAGAACTCTATCGAACTCACCAGCTACCGTCTATAGCCGCATATGCAGTAGCTAGTTGATCTCCTTCAAGTCTTGCAAATCTAAATTTACCCCAGGTCCCATAGTCGCTGATATACTCGCCGACCTGATTAAATCACCCTTGGTCCCAGAAGGCCTATTTCTCTCCATTTCTGAAACTAGACTCCTTAGATTCTCCACTAATGCATCTTCATCAAAGGACGACTTACCAATTATTGCGTGAACTCCATTGTTTCTATCTAACCGGAAATCAATTCGACCCGATTTAACTTCTTCAATTGCCTTCGGGATATCCTCCCCTGAAAGAACCGTATTTGTTCTAGGGTTAGGCATAAGTCCACGGGGGCCTAACACTCTTCCCAACGATCCGACTTTCCCCATTAATTCCCTTTGCGCTATCGCGACATTAAAATCCAACATTCCATCTCGAACTGATTCGACTAGATCATCACCACCTACGTGATCCGCGCCTGCTTCTTTAGCTAATGTTGCAGCTTCACCTTCGGCAAAAACAGCGACGCGCACTTCACGCCCAGTTCCATGAGGAAGACTCACCGAGCCGCGAAGCTGCTGATCTTGATTCTGGCCATCGAGCGCAGTCTTGATGTGAAGCTCCACAGTTTCATCAAATTTTGCCGTTGCAGTCTGCTTGACCAATTGAATCGCCTCTTGCACCTTATACTGTGCTTCGCTATCCACACCAGCTAACGCCTGTGCCATCCGTTTACCTTGCTTAGTCATCTTCTTGTCCTATGCCTTCAGTCTTCCACTTCAATTCCCATAGATCTAGCTGTCCCTGCGACGACTCTAACTGCTTGATCGAGGTCATTTGTATTTAAATCAGGCATCTTAACTTCGGCAACAGCTTTGAGTTGCGCACCTGTGATTTTGCCGACTTTCTCTAGCAGAGCAGACGAAGATCCTTTCTGCAAACCAATTTGTTTCAGAATTAATTCCGAAGTCGGAGGAGTCGTGATAGTAAAAGTCAGGGTACGATCCTCATAAATTGTGACTTTCGCCGGAATAGTATTACCTTCCTGTCCTTTGGTCTGATCGTTATACTGACTACAGAACCCAGGAATGTCCACTCCATGGGGCCCCAACGCTGTACCAACGGGCGGAGCAGGAGTCGCCTTGCCAGCTTCTATATGCATCGTCAAAACAGCTCTTATTTTTTTTGCCATTTTCTCGCTCTCCTACTGCTTCTCGACCTGAAGGAAATCTAAATCCACTGGTGTCTCCCTGCCAAACATCGACACCATTACCCGTACCCGACCGCGGTCGGTATCAATTGAATCAACCTCGCCGAGCATATCCGAAAAAGGTCCATCGATCACTAGTACTGACTCACCGACCTCGAATCCGATGTTAAATGTGGCTTGGCCAAGCTCTTCCTCTTTTATCAGCTGTTCCACTTCATCATCAGGCATAGGAAGTGGTCTACCCGTCTCGGAATTTGAAGCTGCAAATCCAGACACACTGGGTACGTTCTTAACAGCGCGCCAAGTATCATCATCAAGAACCATCTGAACAAAAACATATCCAGGGAATTTCTTGAAAGTTACTGTCTTCCGCTGACCACCTCTGATCTGAATCTCCTCAACTGTAGGAATGAATACTTCAAATATCCGATCGCCAAGATCCAAGGTCTCTATCGCCTGCTCAATGTGTTGCTTGACATTTGCTTCATGGCCAGAATACGTCTGTACTATGAACCAGCTGGTACCGTCTCTTCTCAGGCTTACTGGATTCACAACAGCTGCAGACTGCTCTTCGTCACTAATGAAAGAATCAGTAACCATAAAATATTTCCTCACCGGCGCCTAGTTAAACCTTATGTTCAATTGGTTTAAAACAACACCTGCTCCACTACCCAACTAAACAACAAATCGAAACCACCTAATAGCAAACCAAGAATTATGGATATGACTATTACTACTCCTGTTAGGTTTGCAATCTCACCTCTACTGGGCCACGTTACCCTCTTCAATTCGCTGAAAATATCAGCAATCCATCTCGGCTTCCACCAAGCCCCAGCGCTGGCAGCTTCATTCACCGCACGACTCGTCCCCGCACTAGTCTGCGCAGGAACACCCCGTGGGGGCGTTCTTCGATTCTGCCCCTTCTTCTCCGCTCTCGCTTGCTCTCTACGAGCTCTTCTTCCCATC
>PBOW01000085.1 GCA_002725365.1 Chloroflexota bacterium
CCTCATGAATTGCAAAGATCTAATAATGTCCGGAGCTGCCATTAGATAGCCACTCCTGAGTCCTGTAGCAATAGTTTTTGAAAAAGTACCGCAATAAATAACACCCTCTCCACCCGCCATTTCGAACAACGACTTGGGGGGGACACCACTCAGATCAACACCGGCATATGCACCATCTTCGATGACTAGCACTTTGTGACCCTGTGCAATCTTCAGAATTTCTTTGCGTCTCTCAGTGGGCATCAAGACTGAGGAGGGATTGTCATAATTCGGAATCAGATAGATTGCCTTAACTCTAATGTTCTCATCCTGGCATTTTGCCAAGACCAATTTTAACGAATCGCCGGTTATTCCCGAGGCATCTTGTCGAGCCGCAAATACTGATGCACCACGAGCGGTGAACGTCCTAATGGCCCCAGGATAGCTGGGTGCACCCACAATGACCGCATCGCCCCTATCGAAAAATGCCGAGGCGATATTATCTAGGCCATGAGCCGAACCGGATACCATTGTGACCCAGTCGTCATTAATACCCACTACAGAATCCGCATATTTCTGAGCTACGAATGCTTTCAGGGCAGGAAAGCCAAAATGAATAGTGTCGTACGTAAGTGACCCCTCAGGGTTAGCCTCTAGAATCCTGGTAAATGCACGGCCCAAAGCTTCGGAGGGAAGCGAATTTGGGTCAGGGACCCCGGCATTCAAATCATACTTAAGATCGGACAGCGCAGTTGGTCTCTTCAGTAGGCCAAATCTCTCCGAACTATCTGGGTGAAAATCACGGCTGCTTTCAGACACTTCCATTCACCACCGTCTTCTATAGCAATCGCCTGCGTTAACTTTGGTCGCGGCGTTCAGCCCTGACCACCAACCGTTGGCTGTAAGTACGTGTAACGGCATCAAATTCACCGCCACACGTGTAAATAGTAATACTTTCTACCGGTACATCAGCGCTCCACATTTCCCTCCACGAGTCTGCGCTGGCATCAAGCTCCCTCTGCCACACCACCTCATACTCGTAGATCTCTCCATCAACGTGCACTTTCACTAGGTCGCCTTCGGTCAGAAAGCGAAGGTTTTGGAATACTCCGGGCCCGTGATACCTGACGCCCGCGTAGGCGACTGTGGCGTTGTAGTCCACGTGACCGGCAAAAATCGCATTTTCGCCCGAACCCGGCGTCCCGCCAAGACGACTCCATTGGCTCAAGTCATAGAGCGCGACGTCCGCAGGGCCATATGGGTCTGGCATATTTGTACCAATTGGCACAAACTGCTCGCACACCTGACTATAGACACCTAGTTTCGGAATCTCCAGCAATGTCCCCTCGGCGCAATCTTGATGGTACCCATACTTTGTCACAAACTCGCCGAGATTAGAGATAGTGCTCGGGCCCGTCGGCGTTGCTGTCTCTGCCGGTACTGTCGTGGCTTCAACAGTACTCGAATCGACGCTGATCACCGAAGTAGAATCGGGCTGGATCAGGCTGGTGTCTGCCTCCACCCCGCACCCACTCACCAGAGCCACCGCTAGCGACAAAATGACGATTTTCGCGTACTCACGACAGCGCATAGTTCTAACAATCACAAATTCGTTTTTCATGGGTACTCAAATTCCTGATGCCCAAGCTACAATTCATCATACCTCAGCTAATCTGTCACCCAATAGCCAGCGAGAAGATCAGGAAATGAGAAGGTATGAGCCCATCACCACTTAACGGAATTAAAGTACTTGAATTCACGCAAATTATCGCGGGGCCTCTGGGCTGCCAGTTCCTTGCGGATCTCGGGGCTGAAGTAATCAAAGTCGAGCCCCTAGCCGGAGAACCTTGGAGACTCGCTGCCCAATTCATACCTACTGAGTCAAAAACTTTCATTGGACTAAATCGCGGTAAAAAATCACTGGCAATTAACTTGCAGGCCGAAGATTCTCAACAGGTTATCCACCGCCTAGTCAAAGACATAGACGTCGTCGTTATCAATTATCGCCCTGACGTGGCTCAAAGGCTGGCTATCGATTATGAAACCCTCTCGGCAATCCGCCCAGACCTCATCTATCTAGACAATACGGCCTGGGGTAGAGAAGGCTCGCTTGCAGATCGGCCTGGGTACGATATAGTCGTCCAGGCTTTTAGCGGCATGATGTCCTCTGTAGGCAAGGTTAGTGAGCAAGGTGCCCCACAAGTAGGACCAGCATACGCGGACACAACGACCGGATACTCTATCTGCGCCGGAGTCTTGGCAGCTCTCTTTCACCGAGAGCGAACAGGAGAGGGTCAGCGGGTCGAAACAAGCCTTCTCATCAATGCGCTAACCACCCACATGAGTCAATTTCAAAGCCTCCCTGTGGCCGACCAGCAGCAACGGGATGAATTCCTTCATGCACTCGAGACAGCTAGGGCTGAGGGGACAACTTACGGAGACTTCCTACATACTCGCGATGCTATCGTGAAAACCGCAGCGTTAGGAAACGTCTACTATCGGGTTTTTGAAACTGCTGATGGCGCAATTGCTCTTGGTGCACTCTCGGCCAGCCTTCGTGAAAAAATAAGAAAATCCGTTGGCTTTGAGCACAACCGCGATGAACCTGAGTACGACCCACTCAACCCTGCTCAGCAAGTAATAGATCGGCAAGTGACAGATATTGTGGAAAAATTGATGAAAACACGGACAACCGCCGACTGGGAGCAAATACTGACCGACGGCGGCGTCCCATGCGCCCCTGTCAAATTCGTGCAGGAGCTACTTTCCGATCCCCATGTCCGAGCAAATGACTACGTTATAGAACTCGAGCACGATCTGGCAGGCCCTATATTCATGCAGGCCCCTCCGTGGAAAATGTCGAAGTCGACACTTGACCCCTCAACAGCTAGTCCGCCGCTCGGCCGTGATAATGATTCGCTCCTGAAACAAATTGGCTACTCTGCTGATGAAATTGAGGACCTGCGATCAAATGGGGCTATCCTGTAGTTGTTTAACAATAATCCGAGGAGGCTCACAATATGCCCGAGTTCATTATGGCAACAAAGCAGGACGGAATAGGCCGTTTGGTGCTTAATCGGCCGGACAAGCGAAACGCTATTAACGAGCCGATGGCCTCAGAAATCATCGAATGCATGGCGGATTTTGACTCAGATCCGGCCGTAATTGTGATTATTATCGAGGGCACCGAGGGGTCTTTCTGTGCAGGCGCTGATATGAGTGAAGCAAACGCCGCTTATCGACGCGGTGAACGCCGCTTCAATCCCTCACAAGAAGCAGCCAATCGAGTGGGTGCCTCGGAAAAACCTACAATTGCTGCAATCAATGGACCAGCCTATGGTGCCGGTGCTGCACTTGCTTGCGCCTGCGATATTCGTGTGTGTAGTGATTCGTCACGGTTTCGATTCCCAGGTGCTGAGTACGGATTAGTTGTAGGTGCAGCCGCTCTCCCTCAAATCGTTGGCGGGCCAATGGCGAAAGAACTAATCTTCACATCCCGCGTGATCCAAGGCTCAGAAGCAAAGGATATTGGTCTGGTCAACGCCAGCGTGCCGGAAGAGGCATTCAGTAGCCAAGTAAATGAGATTGCTCTCCAGATCGCGCAAGCGTCTCCTCTTGCCTTGAAATGGTCGAAAGCTACAATCAATGCGTCGCTAAATGGTGGTGACGCGTCAGGAATGGAAGTGCAGGCAGACCTGCTCCTTCGTGGAGGGCCCGACCACCAATCACGCTTTGGGGATGCAACAAAAAAGGTCACAGGTAAAAACTAATTGAGGGAGAGATAATATGACTGAAGGTGGACCAGGTCCAGAAGAGGCAGAACGCGTCCGAGGATATCTCCTCGCTCAGGGGACTAAATATTCATGGGAGGAGCTTTGGCCTCGAATAGTTGGGACTCGCGCAGCGCTTATCGACTCATTAGCGGGCGTATCAGATGAGCAAGGTAGCTGGGAGCCAGGAACTGGCGAAGGTGAAGAGGCCTGGGGGATTACACAAATCGTACGGCATGTTATTTCAGCTGGTGACAGCACTCTCTCATCCACTGAAGCCTTGGCAAACGGAAAACGGCCACCGGAGAGAGTTCCCGATAACCTGGAGCACAAAACATTATCGGCCCTCATGCCAGACCTGATCGACTCTTCCGAGCGACTGGCCACCATCCGCACGAGAGTTCCTGCCGAACCGAATATGATAGAGACTTCCCCCCACAGTTTTTTCGGCGAACTGACTTCAAAAGCATGGTTCCTGTTTTTACGGGTTCATGACACAGACCATCTTAACCAAATAAATGCTGTCAAAGAGATGGATGGTTATCCGACGAGATAGCCTTGATAGGAAACATAATGACTGATTCGCCAACCAACTTCACCCCCTCCCAGCCAAGCACAGTGCACCACCTGGCAGCACAGGTGGTGGAAGCTTGCACTGCTCAGGGGCTTCGGCTGGGCACTGCAGAATCGACGACCGGTGGTCTTCTCGGCCATCTCCTAGTTTCGGTTCCAGGGGCGTCCAAAGTTTTTATTGGTGGCGTGGTTGCGTATCACGGACACCCGAAAATGAATTTGCTCCATGTAGAAAGAGCAACTCTCAAGGAATACGGATCGGTCAATACTCATACCACCTTAGCAATGGCTGAAGGGGCACTTGAGCAACTGGAGGTTGACATTGCACTCGCCGAGAGTGGTATCGCAAGCCCAACTGACAATCCGGATCGACCTGGGGGGCTATATTCACTCACGATGCTACATGCGGACTCTAGCGAAAAGAGCGAGCTAGTTCGTATTTCAGGTGACCGCTCAGAAACGATGTATGGAGCGGCAGAGATACTTTTCGGCTGGGTCCTCGAACATATCCAAAACAGTTGATTTAAGCCAAGGTTCCGACCTCACGAAGCCCTAGGATCTCCGCATCGCTGTAGCCGGCAAGCTTCGCGTAATTGTCGGTGTCTCGCCCGAGCGGCGGCGATGCATCGGTCGAGAGTGGAGTAGCAGACATCTTGATAATCGGTCCTACCTGAGTTTGAGGGCCTGTTAAATCATGATCGAGCTGTACCAACATATCGTTTGCTAGTACCTGCGGGTCCGTCAGCATATCCTCGGGGAAATTAACCGGGCCTCCCGGAACTCCCTCCTTATCTAAAATTTCCATCCACTCCTCGGTCGTCTTTGACCTCACAAATGCTTCAAGTTCTTGCACCTGCTTCGTCGCGTTCTCTATCCATTCTGGCGTGGCTGAAGCCAGATCAGGGTCAGCCCAGCCTAAGAAATCAGTTTGTAAAGCCGTTCTAACCTTCGCCCACAGACTCGAAGACAGCGCTCCCACAGCTATAGCACCATCCTTGGTTTGATAAGGACGGTAATAAATGTTCGCTATCCCGGCTAGAAGTCCTGAGATTCCTCCGCTTCGCGTTTCCAGAAGATCAACGTAACTAGCATTCTCTGCGCGCTTCTTCGCAACAGCCTCACGGCTCGCGTATGCCCCAGACTGAGAGTCTGCTAAAGGCAGGTCAAAAATAGACGACGACTGGAATGACAACGCTGTTTGTAAAAGAGTAGATTCGATCATCTGACCCGCCCCAGTTCGTTCTCGGTGGAACAGAGCCGCCGTTATCCCCCAAGCCAAAGCCAGGCCAGTTCCATAATCGGCTATCGCGGTCGAGCTGATTGTTTTTGGCTCGCCCGCCTCTCCAAGTTTCCCCTCTGCTGCCATCATTCCTGACACAGCCTGAACTACTACGTCATAACCGGGTCGGTGTGACCACGGTCCGCTCCTTCCGAACGCGGTGTTGTCTGCGTATATCAAGTCTGGCTTGATAGCAGAAAGTGTCTCGTAGTCGATCTGCAGGCGTTTCGCAACGTCTGGTCGATAATTAACAAGCACCACATCGCAATGTGGCACAAGCCTCGCGATCAATTCCTGAGCGGCGGGCTCCTGTAGCGCGATTGCTAGTGAGTTCTTGCCTCTATTCAAGCTTTGGAAGTATTTCGCCTCACCCGGATAAAACTGCGAAAATTGACGCCACGGCTCTCCCTCAGGTGGCTCAACTTTGATAACCTCAGCACCCATCTCAGCCAAATTCTGACAGGCATATGGGCCAGCAATTATCTGCGAAAATTCCAGTATACGTATTCCCTCTAATGCACCTGCCATGATTACCCCCTCATTGCACGAACCTCAGTTGTCTATCCTAGAACTATACCGAATAATTTTGCAAAGCCTTGATATCCTAATTAGACAGCAAACTTCTGACAGGAGTGGTATGAACGGAAAGATTTTATCTGAATACGAGGCTCGGCACCCCAAGTCAAAAAGCCTGGCTGGCCGTGCTGAAGGCTTGTTCCCGTCAGGTGTCACCCACGATGCGCGTGCGTTCTTTCCTTTTCGTATATATGTTGATCATGCACAAGGTGCTCGTAAATGGGATGTCGATGGGAATATGTATATTGACTACATAGGTGGTCACGGTTCACTATTGTTGGGTCACAGGCATCCGGAGGTGATGGAGGCGGCCTCATCAGCCGCAGGGAAGGGGACTCATTTCGGCTCGTCACATCTTTATGAGCTCGAGTGGGCCGAACAGGTTATCGATCTCGTCCCCTGTGCACAAAAAGTTCGATTCACCTCCTCCGGTACAGAGGCTACGATGATGGCTCTGCGATTGGCCCGTGCATATACCGGTAGAGACCGTGTTATAAAATTCGCGGATCATTTTCATGGATGGCACGATATTGTTGTGGGAAGGCAATCAAATCAAGAAGCCACTCCTACTTCCGTTGGAGTTCCTGATTCGTTCTACGATTCATTAACGGTCCTCCCACCCAATGACACGACACTGCTAGCCGATGCGCTGTCCTCGCGAGATGTGGCCGCAGTTATCATCGAACCTACCGGGGCACATTGGGGTATGCATCCCGTAGCAACAAATTTCTTACGCCAAATTCGAGACTTAACAGAGAAAACTGGCACGCTCTTTATTATGGATGAGGTGATCACAGGTTTTCGGGCATCGAAGGGCGGAGCGCAGGAGCGCTATAGCATAACCCCCGATCTCTCGACTCATGCCAAAATCCTCGCTGGTGGCTTCCCTGGAGGATGCGTTGCCGGACCAAACTCAATTCTCAACATCCTCGAACTACGGGAGTCCGATCAACACTGGAACAAAGAGGAACGGGTTGCTCATCAAGGCACCTATAACGGCAATCCCGTATCTGCTGCTGCCGGAACGGAGACTCTTCGCCTCATTTCCAACGGGAATCATACCGATCAAGCTGAAAAGTCAGCCTCTTTACTTGTGAACTCTCTTGAAGTCTTATTTCAGGCCAAGTCCGTAGACGCATCAGCGTGGAATGTATCGAGTATGTGGCACCTCAATATGGGCGCCGGTGGAGTTCGACCGGACGATGCAGAGGCAGATCCTCCGTATGAGCCAGCAGGAATCCGGCCGGATCTCATGCATCCGCTGCGACTCTCACTTTATAACCACGGTGTCGACCTCATGGCTGACGGCGGAATGGTGTCTTCAGCTCACGGACAGGAAGAGATAGGCCTGACTGTTGATGCATTTTCTAGTGCAATTGACGAGCTCCGCGACGAAGGTTTATTGGAGTAAACACATGCCTGATGCATTGCCCGAAAAAGAGGTTCTTTCCAGATTATCGGAAGGATTAAGTAGTTGGGTGTACTCCGACGGGCACATAACCAGAGAATTTCTTTTCTCAGACTTTATTGCTGCCAGTGCATTTCTTACTTCTGTAATGATTATGACACAGGAAGTAGATCATCATGCTGAAATCTGGAACGTTTTCAACAAAGTTCGGCTGACACTTTGGTCTCATGACGCCGGCGGTGTAACTGACCGCGATCTAGACCTCATGGCCCGCATCGACGCTCGTTATCTGGATTAAATCAGATCTGGATCATTCGCCTGCAAACCGAAAAGGGACCAGCCCGGTCGGTTAGCCATAGGGCCGTCCCCTTGAATCAGAAGCCCCTCATCGTTCTGAGAGTTTAGAGTCAACTCAATCGCCCACCGCGACAAGCCCTGAACTCCTTCGATTTGCGACATCTCCTCTAGTGAGTAAAAACCCGCATTCGCTATTTCGTCGCCATCCCACTCAGGCTCACCTGCCACGTAATCAAGCGCAAATACAATATAGACATTAGCGGATGGGCCTCCCGCCGTCCCTCCTAATGAGTGCCGGAACGCCACGGCACGATTAACCTTCGCAGTAACTCCTGCCTCCTCCATGACTTCCCGCGCAACGCCTTCTGTTATCACTTCATCTTGTTCAACGTAACCACCAGGAAGTTGCCATGTTCCCGCGAATGGCTCCCATCCTCTCTGCACGAGCAATGCCTTCCCGTCTCTAAGCACAACTCCGGCACAACCGATCGACGACTCGCCGAAGAAAATAAATTTACAGTCCGGTGCCGTGCACGAAGGTCGATCACGTCCACCCTCCGGGCGCCACTCGAGAGAAGCGGCACACCTTGGGCAATATTTCATATTCTCAGGAAGCGGTGCGTTAACCATGAAGACCCTTTCAGCAATTAATATTTAGAGCCTTCCGGCCCCAAAGTCGAATTTACCCCTCGCGATGGATAGGCGAAGAATATCAGAAGCCCCGCCAGTGAATCGAAGGGATCTGGCTCGCCGATAAAGTTTCTCAAGGGGTTCTCCTTGTATTAAAGACTGACCGCCAGCTAATTGGATTGCTGTGTCTACTACATGACCTATCATCTCGGTGCAAAACACCTTCGTCGCAGTGGCTTCATTCATTATTTCCTCTACTGACTCGGCCACCTCAGCCAATCGAGCCGTCCTATATAGAGCCGAGCGGGCTGCGTACAGTTCTATCCGCAAATCCGCATAGCGCAGCCGTACCCCCTCCCTGTCTGCCAATCGGGATCCCGAGCGATGACCCTGCATAAGCCTTTCGGTAATATGCTCCACCGTCCATAGACCCATACCGCAAGCCAAGGCTGATACCTGCAGTCGCTCCTCGCCGATATTGCCCATCGCTCTCGGCATTCCTTCGCCAATTGAACCAATAACATTACGCATTGGCACGATAACTCCGTTAAACTTCAACTCGACGTGATCTCCACCTTCCATCGACCGGAATTCCCGAGCGATCTCGAGACCGGGGGAATCCTTATCGATAATCACCATTGCTGGTCCTGAATCACCTTCATCATCGCCTTCAACATTTACAAGTGCCGCATAAAACGATGCGTGCGCACCACCGGTAACGAAAGATTTTTGCCCTGTTATCTTGAGATCTGTTCCTGCGACCGTTGCATATGTCTGCTTATGCGGGGCATCAGGGCCTGAGGGCTCAGTGAATGCAAAAGA
>PBOW01000086.1 GCA_002725365.1 Chloroflexota bacterium
ACCATACTTTCAGGATCGGAAAATAGATCTCCATTCACACTTCCGATACCGGTGATCATTCCGTCACGGGGAGTCTTTGCAATCAACTCGTCTAGGCTACGTCGTGAGAACTGGTTAGCAAGGACCAAAGGCCCGTACTCCAAAAACGTTCCCGTATCAAATAAATCTTCAACATTTTCCTGAACTGTCCTCAGTAGTCGAGCGTGACGTTTGGATACTGCCTCTTCTCTGTTCGCATCCAGTGTCGCTGATCGACGCGTCAAAATTTCTTCGAGATCCGGGCGTATGAAATCCAGATCGATAGAGCTCTCTCCTTCAACCAAAGCCCCAATAACCTCGTGCTCTTCAATAATCATCAGCGCATGATTCTCCCAAAGAGTATCTCCAGGACCCACGTTTATAGCACTTATCGAACCACTCATATGAGCTCGTATCTCATGTTGCATTTTCATCGATTCCATCACTGCGAGGAGTCGGCCAGCCTGTACTTCCTGACCAACAGACACCTCAATTGATACGACCGTACCTTGCAGAGGTGATTTTACCGATCCTGGAAGGTCAGTCTGTTCATTGCGATCTTCGGAACTTGATGTGTTCTGGCCTCGACTGGCTTGCATCCCATATTCCAACACAGCCAACGGGTCGTCAGAATCGATTGACGCTCCAGCTTGCTCACTTAGCTCGCCTTTCTGAAACGGAGTTGAGTCCGTGAGTTCTTGTGCTAACTGGACGAGCTCGGCGGCCTCTAAATCGACGAAACGCGTATGTATCTCTCCGCTCAAAAATGAGGGATGGACCAATAGAGAACGTAAAAAGGCAATATTAGTATCGACACCTTTGACGTCGAACTCCGCAAGCGCAGTTTCTACTCGTTTCACAGTCGCAGGGAAATCCTCCGAACTGGAGTATCCAATTACTTTGGCTAACAGTGAATCGAAACTTGTGGCTGTCTGGTATCCGCTATAGCCGAATGTATCAGTCCGTACTCCTCTACCTGATGGTGGGTTAAATACAGATAATGTTCCAGCAGAAGGAATTACACTCCCGTCCTCATTGATCTTCTCCATGTTCACTCTCGCCTGTATGGCGTAACCTCTAGCCGGAACGATCTGTTCCTGCCGCAGCCCTAGTGAGTCGAGACTTGCACCTGAAGCAATCTCTAACTGAGTCTGCACCAAGTCAATTCCGGTGACTTCCTCTGTGACCGTATGCTCCACCTGTAGTCTTGGATTCACTTCAATGAAAAAGAATTCTTCCGAATTTTCGCGATTTGTCGAAACTAAAAACTCGACCGTACCCAAATTTTCGTAACTTGCGGCCCTCCCAAGTGTTACAGCTGCGTCGAGTAGTGCGTCACGAGAAGTAGCGGACAAAAAGGGCGCAGGAGCAATCTCAAGGATTTTTTGATGCCGCCTTTGCACCGAACAGTCTCGCTCCCAGAAATGAGATATCGACCCTGTTGAATCACCCGCTACCTGCACTTCAATATGACGAACGTTGGGGATATATCTCTCAATATAGAGATCTTCATTTCCAAATGATGCTGCGGCTTCTCCCTGTGCACCTCTAAAAGCCTGCTCAACATCACTGTCCTTATCCAGTATACGAACCCCGCGTCCACCTCCACCGTGGACTGCTTTGAGGATTGCCGACTGACCGTCACCTAATGACCCGAGAAATTCAATCGCCTCTGCCGTCGTTACCGGATGGTCTACACCTGGCAAAACAGGTACTCCGTGCTGAACCGCGAGCTTTCTTGCCAACACCTTGTCACCAAATACATCCAGTGAAGACGGCGCTGGCCCTACAAATTTCATCCCAGCTGTTTCACACTTCGTAGCGAATTCTGAATTCTCACTGAGAAACCCATATCCTGGGTGAACTGCATCACATCCACTTTGCACACCAACTTGCACTATTTGATCTATATCCAAATAAGGTAGCGCACCCTGGCCCTCAAGTAGCAGCGCTTCATCAGCCCTCTGCCAATGGATCGAATTAATGTCTGCTTCAGAATATATCGAGCAAGTCTGCATCCCTAATTCCTTGGCAGCTCTGATAATACGGACAGCTATTTCACCACGATTGGCTATTAGTAATTTCTGCACTTCAATATCCCCCATCAACAACGAATATATGAACTATGTTGCACCGATGCTGAACACTTATCTCACATAGTTGAGTCTTTAGCAAATCTTCTCGGAAACAGTTACACTCGCACGACAATAATCCAATAAAGTAATGGAAACACGGTGAGGTTGACGAATGACTAACACTATCGACAGTATTCAGGATATTTCGAACGGAGATGTAATCGCCGAGTTAGACGATGAAGGGGTGCTCCTCACCACGTTCAATCGGCCTGAACAGATGAATGCTCTAAATCAAACGCTAGGACTTGGACTTGGGGCTGCACTGAAGTTTGCTTCAGAAGAGGACTCAGTAAGAGCCATGGTGATCACGGGAAGTGGTCGAGCATTTTGTGCCGGCGCAGAAATTAGTGGAGACAGAACTCCAGCCGAATCAGGTGAAGCACCAAGTGATGCGGCACCAACTGTTAGTCGCCATGAAAGACTTGTTCATCACAACCGTTCTGTACAGACAGCACTGGGATTTATAAAATCTGACGTCCCGATAATAGGCGCAATTAATGGCGCGACTGCAGGAGCAGGCTTCGGTATGGCAATGGCCTGCGATGTTCGCATTGCAGGAAAATCAGCTCGTATGGGACCCATTTTTTTCAAACGCGGAATAGTGTCTGACTATGGAGTCCTTTGGTTTCTACCCAGAGTCGTCGGGAGTGCCAAGGCGTTCGAGGTGATGTATCACAGTGACGTCATGCCTTCCGAAAAGCTCTTAGAAATGGGACTAGTGAACCGGGTCGTCGAAGATGATGACCTCCTTACTGAAGCCTTAGCATACGCGAGGAAGGTAGCAGCAGGACCTCCATTAGCTGCATCAGAAATAAGGAGACTCCTGCATTCTTCACTAGATGCCACCGGATCAGCCGAGCAATGGCTAATCCAAGAATGGAACGCTCAGGCTAGCCTACTAAAAACAACTGATGCCAAAGAGGGATTTCGCTCATTTGTAGAGAGGCGAGACCCTGACTTTAGGGGTTACTAGGGACAAGTAAGTACGTGGTCCCTTACAGACGGTTTTAAATATGAGCAGACAACTATTCGAAGGTATCAAAGTCTTAGAACTGGGGACCATGGTAGGAGTTCCCTATTCTGGCAAACTCTTTGCAGACTACGGGGCAGAAGTGGTTAAGATAGAGCCACCAGAGGGCGATCCTTCCCGCTTAGAAGGGCCATTTCTCGACGACATCCCCGATAAAGAAGCCTCAGCTCTTTTTCTGCATCTGAATACGAGCAAAAGGTCCATAACATGCGATCTCTTTTCATCGGCTGGGCAAGACATAGTCCGTACCTTAATTGAGCAACATGACATAGTCATTGAAAATTTTCCGCCGGGAACTCTCGATTCTTTAGGTTTGGGTTTCCAAACGTTCGCGAAGGAAAAGCCTGACCTTGTATTAGGATCATTGACACCGTTCGGACAAACCGGCCCATGGAAGGATTTCAAGGGTTCAGAACTTGTCCTACAAGCTATGGCTGGACCAATGCATATAAACGGACATATTTCACGTGAACCAATAAAACTCGGTGGGAATCTAGCTCACTATCATGCTGGATTAGCTTTGACATATGCTTGCGCCCTGGCTCGACTAAGGGTCGAACGAGGAGGCTCGGGTGAGCATATAGACCAATCAGTGTATGAAGCACAAGCCGGCTTCCGTGACAGAAGAACTCCGGGTCTCACGGCAGCATCTTACAGTGGCAAAAGTAGTAAAAGAGGAGGTCTTTCATCGCGAGTTGCCTCAGGACCACGACCGGCAAGTGATGGGTATGCGAATATTTTCGCTGGAGCGAGTAAACACGTTCCCGAATTCCTAAGACTCATTGGCCGATCCGATCTGGCTGAACAACCAGACGCAGAAAAACCATTTACTCAAATGGGAGAAAAGTTCATAGAGGAACTTGAAGGTGCCTATGGAATTTGGCTCATTGAGCGGACAAAACGAGAGGCCGTTGCAGCGACCCAAGCGATCGGAATCCTGGGTGGAGCTGTTTTAACTATTGAGGATCTTCTCGATGATCCGCATTACCAAGAGCGTGACGTATGGGAAACCGTTGACCATCCTGTGACTGGTTCTATGCGCTATCCAGGAAGACATTTCGTGACGTCAGGCGCCACCAGACCACAAATGAACCGCGCGCCACTGCTCGGTGAACACACTGTGGAAATTCTCTCAAATATCGGATATTCGGATTCTGACTTAGTTCAGCTACGTCGGGCGAAGGTAATTTAGCATGAGCGACTCACAACTCTCCCGAATGCTTCCTCTTGACGGTGTAAAAGTTGCTGCAGTGACAGTTGTATGGGCGGGACCACACTGCACCCAGGTCTTGGCTGAATGGGGAGCCGAGGTCATTAGAGTAGAGCCAATTGACGCCATCCAGCCCTACTCGAGAGGGGCCGAGCGAATTGCGACGAAGGAGCAGGTAATCGAGAGCGTCAAGAATGGACTTACTCTCTTCGCTTATCCCGACTATGACCCCGGTCAAGAACCATGGAATAGGAATCCTGGTTTTAACTCTCATAGCCGTAATAAAAAGTCTATGGCCTGCAACATCATGACCCCTGAAGGGAAAATGGCTTTCTTGAAATTAATCAAAGAAGTCGACGTGTTAGTCGAAAACAATGTACCAACGACTATAGAAAAGGCAGGTATCACGTACGAAACTCTCAAGGAAATAAATCCTCGTTTGATCATGCTCCGCATGCCCGCATACGGGCTTTCGGGTCCCTACAAAGGGTACAGAGCATTCGGCACACATGTAGAGGCAATGATTGGTCACCACTACATTCGTGGCTACCCAGACGGAACCCCAGATGAAACGGGTGAGGCTTTCACCGCCGATGCCTTCGCTGGACTTCTTGGAGCTACAGCGATCACTGCTGCTCTGCGCTATCGAGATGCCACGGGTGAAGGTCAGCAAATTGAAATGCCACTTGCGGAAGGATTTCTACCAAATCTTGGGGAATTCATACTCGACTTTGAAATGAATGGCCGAGTTGCAGGACCTCAAGGAAATACGCATCACTCGCACGCACCTCACGGAGTCTTCCCAACATCAGGGGATGATCAATGGATAGCAATAGATGTATCAGAAGATGAAGAATGGTTTTCACTTTGCGAGGTATTAGGTGCCGATACTCTCGCTAGTGATGCTCGATTCCGCACCCAGTTATCAAGATTTCAAAATCGTGATCTCTTGCATGATGAGCTGAACAAATACACAATCAAGCACCAAAAGTTCGACCTATTTATAGAACTGCAGCAGTCCGGGGTATGTGCAGGGCCGGTTACAGATGATGTGGAGCTTCTCGAATCTCCTCAGTTGATCGATCGTGGTTTCTTCGAGGAACTCGAATCACCAGTCATTGGTAAGCATAGGTATCCGGGGATCATGACTAAGTGGGTTGGTACACCAAACTCAATCCGTACTCCTCCACCAAGACTAGGAGAACACTCCGAGGAAATATATAAACAGTTACTGGGCTACAGTGATGAGGAATATAACGAGCTCCTCGAGGAGGGTCACGTCGGTGACAGGTATCCAGACCATCTCCTACCAGATTTCCTCAAAACGTCAAAATAATCAGAAACTAGTAATTTGCTGACGGAAATAATCGAACCCCTGCTTCTCATTTTCATTGGTGCAGCCATCGGTACGTATGCTGGTGCCATCGGGGCAGGGGGTGGGTTTCTGATCGCACCTTTCCTACTGTTCCGATATCCCACTGCGACTGCAGCGGAGATAACTGCCGCCTCGCTCCTATATGTAGTTGTCAATTCCGCACTTCAGATTTTAGTCGCATTTAAGGAGGATCGAATTGACGGCCGTCTGGTAGTACTGCTTGCTGCGATAGGAGTACCAGCTGCGGTTGTGGGGGGAGCTACAACAGGATTAGTTCCCCGAGACTACTTCGCAATTGGGTTTGGCGTCTTCTTGGTACTAATCGGCATGTACGTAATTGTCCGACCAACAGCAGTCCCGGAACCCACGACTGGCTACGGTTGGGAAAGAAACATCAAAGACAGAAATGGGACTGTATTTCGGTTCAGGGTTCCTCTAATTCGCTCGGCATTAGCTCAGGCAGCTACCGCATTTTTCTCGGCACTTGCAGGTATCGGTGGTGGGCCAATAGGAATGCCTGTAATGACTCGCGTGCAGAAGGTGCCTCATGAAATCGCGGTTCCAAGCATGCATCTATTAATATTTATCCAATCAATCTCTGTCACAGGCCTGCATATAGTAAATGAGACAAATGGATCTCCTCTTGGTGATCTCCCTTGGTTGGCCGCAGGTGTAATAATATCGGCTCCGCTAGCGGCCAAATTCCGTCGGATTGCTGGCGAGGGGAAATTAATGAGAGCTCTTGCGATTGGACTTATTGCCATCGGGGCAAGTGCGGTCTTCGATATTTTCAGATAATATTCATCTTTATGAATCCCAGTAATCTAATTTCTAAAGAAGAGTTCCTGAAACGACGCGAACGTTTTATGAGAAAAATAGGGGATGGAAATGTTGCAGTCGTCGTATCTGGTGAGGAAATTATAAGAAATGGAGACGTACATTATCCATTTAGACAGAATTCGTCTTTTCACTACCTGACAGGGTTTCCAGAGCCGAGCTCGGTCGCAGTGTTTGCTCCAGGTACTGAAAAACCGTATAGCCTATTCGTCCGACCACATGATCCTGTGATGGAAACATGGGTCGGTCCACGTATAGGTCTTCGCAAAACTATTAGCCAATTCGGCGCCGATCGTTCATTCGATATAGCGCATCTTCTGGATGAACTCCCGAAGCTTTTGAGCCGGGCTGACACCCTCTGGTACAGCATCGGTACCAGTGCAAAGGTCGATCAAATCGTTGAGAACCAAATTTCTGAGCGACGAGATGGACTACAACGGGGTGGGGCTGCCTTGGAAGCAGTGCGTGACCCGCAGGAATTAATTGACGAATTAAGGTTAATTAAATCACGAGGTGAAATTACCGCGTTACAGAGAGCCATAGACATTACCGCTGCTGGACTCGCTCATATCCGGGACTATATCGAGCCCGGACGAACAGAATACGAGGTCCAAGGAACCTTGGAGGCTGAGTATCGAAAGTTGGGTTCGCCTCGTGACGGTTTCCCTTCGATAGTCGCAGCAGGACACAATTCCTGCACGCTCCACTATATCGACAATCGCGCCCGCATTAAAAACGGAGATTTGCTCTTACTTGATACTGGCGCCGAATGGGATTTTTATTCTGCCGACGTTAGCCGTACTTACCCTGCAAACGGTAAATTCACTCCTGTGCAGAAAGATGTCTACGAGATTGTCTGGTCAGCACAACAAACGGCGATTGAAGCAGTGCGCCCTGGAGCCAGTTTTTATGACCCACATAATGCGGCTGTGAGGATTTTGATAGAAGGACTGAAGGATTTGAAAGTCCTCAAGGGTAATAGGAAATCGATCGAATCATCGTTTGCTTACAGACCTTATTACATGCATGGCACCAGTCATTGGCTTGGCTTGGATGTTCATGATGCTGGAAAATATCGAAACGCGGATCAAACACCCGTTGCGCTGAAACCAGGGATGGTACTTACGGTTGAACCTGGTCTCTATTTCCCTAGAACCGTCCCAGGTATTCCATCTGAGCTTCGTGGAATAGGAATCAGGATCGAAGACGACATTCTTGTTACTCGAACAAAATACCGAAATCTGTCAGCAGCAATACCCTCTAAATCAAAAGAAATATCAGATTAGCTACAGCCTGTCGTCTCTCCACATATCACGCACTTCAGGCAAGTTCCGGATCGCACCATCTTGAATTCACCGCACATAGGACAGGCATCCCCCTCAAAACCATATCTCTTGGCCTCGATTTGCTGAGCCATAAGAGTTGGTTCGCCAGTGTCTGAAACCAAATTGCTGGCAGTAGCCGTCGGCACTGGGATTTCCGACTTTGGTTCATCAATGACAGGTAACGTGGCAGGAAATTCCAATACGGATATATTGTCTGGTGCTTCACTCTGCTCGCTTGAATATACCTCTGTATTTGTCTCATCTATCTCAGCCTCAATAGCTGGCACATGAGCAAGATTATCCATACCGAGATATGTGACACCAAGATCTCTGAATATATAGTCGATAATCGACCGTGCATTCTTAATTCGGTCATGTCCTTGTACGATACCGGCTGGCTCAAAAGCCCTGAAGGTAAATTTGTCAACGAATGTTTCCAACGGGACGCCATGCTGTAGACCCACTGACACAGCTGTTGCAAAACAGTTCATCAGACTTCGAAAGGCTGCACCGTCCTTCGCGGTGTCAATGAATATCTCACCAAGCCGGGGTCTGCCGTCACGCCCAACTTCTGGATAGTCTCCAGTCCTGAGATAAATTGTGTGGCCACCGACTGTCGCCTTTTGGGTATAACCGCCTGGCCGTCTAGCCGGAAGTTCTTCCCGCTGACCTCGTCCAAGACCAACCAATCTTTCGGCGGACTCCACAATGGCCTGAGTGAATTCCTCTGTATCCCCAAACTCGTCCGCTCCGAAAAGTAAGGCGCTCTTGTCGGAAGAAAGTGGTTGTGAAAGTTTCGACCCATCTCGATATAGTGCCAATGCCTTGACCCCAAGAGATGCCGCCTCATCATAGACCTCTGTAACTTCCATGACGGTAGCCTCAGCAGGCATATTGATTGTCTTCGATATAGCCCCTGACAGGAATGGTTGTGCAGCTGCCAACATCCGAACATGTGCCATAGGATCAATGTACCGCGTGCCGTAATCACCACACTTATTTGCACAATCAAATACTGCTAGATGTCCGTCTTCTAGATATGGTGCACCTTCAACTGTCATTCGACCATTCACATAGTCGTTGGCTTCAGTAATTTGTTCGAACGAATAGCCAACTGCACTCAACAGATCGAACCCAAAGACAGATGAGTCATCCTCGTTGAGACCGATCTTAGATATAAAGCCCTCCCTGGCAACCAAAGTGTTGAAAGCCACAGAAATATGAGGGGCCCACACCAAAGCATCTTCGACTGCCTGAATGTCATCGCTTTCAAATCCAATAGTTGTCAGTGATCCTATATTGATACCGGGAGCACCTTCTAGCGTATGAGCTCCAATAGTGTATTGAGTGATCTCTTGGATTTGCTGCTCTGAATAACCAAGCTCGTTTAATGCTAATGGTACCGACTCGTTAATTATTCGGAAGAAACCGCCACCAGCTAGTTTTTTGAACTTGACTAGCGCGAAATCTGGCTCTACGCCAGTAGTGTCACAATCCATTAGCAGACCGATAGTGCCGGTTGGTGCGATTAGTGTGGTCTGAGCATTTCTAAACCCGTGGGCCTCGCCCAATTCTACAGCTGTATCCCACCATTTCCTCGCGGATGATAGAAGTTTTCCATCAGCATCGATCTCATTGATCGGCATCGGGAGAACACTAAGTTGTTCATAATCATCCGGCGGTGCTGCAATGGCTGCTCTTCTATGATTCCGCATAACGCGCATCATATTTTCTGCGTTTTCTTCGTATCGTGGGAATGGTCCTATTTCAGATGCCATTTCCGCCGACGTAGCATAAGAACATCCTGTCATGATCGCAGTTAATGTCCCAGACATTGCCAACGCCTCAGGTGAATCGTAAGGCACACCCTTCTGCATGAGCAGTGCACCTAAATTGGCATAACCCAAACCAAGGGTTCTATAGTCATATGACCGTCGAGCAATAGCTTCCGAAGGAAACTGAGCCATGAGGACGGAAATCTCTAGCACGATAGTCCACAGTCTTATTCCATGCTCATAGCCCTCAATATCGAACTCTTTGGTCGTGGTGTCATAAAATGACGCAAGATTTAATGAAGCCAAGTTACACGCGGTATCATCCAAGAACATGTATTCAGAACAGGGATTAGAGCCATTAATCCGCCCACCTGCTGGGCTAGTATGCCACTCATTTATCGTGGAATCATACTGAACACCAGGATCAGCACTTTGCCAAGCTGCTAGCGCCACTTTCGACCATAAGTCTTTTGCTCGAATAGTCCTCGAAACGTTTCCGTCAGTACGACGCGTTAGGTCCCACGAGTCATCTCGGCGGACAGCATCAAGAAATTCAGCGGTAACCCGAATGGAATTATTTGAGTTTTGTCCAGATACACTCTGATAAGCTTCACCCTGCCAATCTAGATCAAACTCCGCAAAATCAAGCTGACCAAGACCTTGCTCAACCAAATCCAACACGCGAACAATCACAGCTTCAACTACGTTATCAGCACGTGCAAGGCGAATAGCCTTACGCAGTGATTTATTTTTCTCTACATCAGTTCCACCGATTGATTGATCGGATGCTAGATCGAAAATGCTAGTCAAATGGCGTCTAGTTATTTTCGCTCCCGTTACAAGGGCAGCTACTTTCTGCTCTTCATTGACCTTCCAGTCCACGAATTCCTCAATATCAGGATGATCAGCATCAAGTATCACCATCTTTGCTGCTCGTCTTGTAGTTCCACCGGATTTGATAGCACCAGCTGCCCGGTCACCAATTTTCAAAAAAGACATTAGCCCGGAGGATTGGCCGCCACCCGATAATTCCTCACTGTCACCTCTTATAGAAGAGAAATTCGACCCGGTACCCGACCCATATTTGAACACTCGTGCCTCACGAGTCCAAAGATCCATTATCCCGCCTTGATTAACCAAATCATCAGCAACAGATTGGATAAAACAGGCGTGAGGTTGAGGTCGCTCATACGCCGACGTTGACGGTTTCATTTCTGCTGATTCAGGATCTACAAACCAGTGACCTTGAGGTGGACCTTGTATTCCGTAGGCCCAATTGAGTCCTGTGTTAAACCACTGCGGGGAATTAGGAGCGACCATCTGCCGCGCCATCATATGCCTTACTTCATCGGCGAAAGCTAAAGCATTTTCCTCATCATCAAAATAACCGTTTTTCAATCCCCAGTAAGCCCATGTAAGCCCCAGGCGATCGAAAGCTTCACGAGCATCGACTTCTCCTCGGAAGTTGGTTCCTTCTGCAGGCACCCTTCTCTGAGCCCACTCTGGTACTCCTTCTTCAGGAACTGGAACGGACTCCTCGGGTACGCCGGCTCTGCGAAAATACTTTTGAGCCATCACATCAGTCGCCACCTGTGAAAATGATTCCGGAATCAGAATGTCGTTAGCCTCAAATACGACAGTCCCATCAAATTCGGTTATCTTCGAATCTTTTTTTACAAAATTAACGCCCTGATATGGGCTCTGACCTGCCTTAGTGAAACGACGTTTGATTTGCATTTGTTACTCCTACTGAGTGCGTACGATTTCTTTCTATCTAGCACCGATTCTCGAGCGAATTTATAACGTTAGTCGCCCGAGTATTTGCGTCAAAAAACACTGGGTAATGAACTGTACAATTTTTACTACTGGCCTGTCAATATCAAGTGCATAGGCGCCTATACATTTACACAAAAAAAACTAACTAATTCGATAATTGATTAACAATGACGTTATTGAACCGTTTACTAATCAGCCTCTAAGGAAAACTGGACCTGCCTCGGTCGACAAATCATGACTGTATTCGTAGCCTTCTTCTCGAAAACCCTCGAGATCTGAAGGTTGATCAATACGGTTCTTTATCATCCATCTGGCCATCACACCCCTGGCATTCTTGGCAAAAAAAGAAATAATCTTATATTGGCCGTTCTTCCAGTCTTTGAACACTGGTGTATTAACAGTCACAGTATCTCGATTCATCGAAACTGCCTTGAAGTACTCATTCGAAGCCAAATTAACGATAATTTCGTCACCAGATGTCTCCAGATCTTCAATAATCTGCTCAAAGATTTGTGTCCCCCAATAGTCGTATAGATCTGAGCCAATCGACGTTTTCACCTTGGTTCCCATTTCGAGGCGATACGGCTGGATAAGATCCAAGGGGCGCAACAGCCCATATAAACCTGACAAAATTCTCAGATGATTCTGCGCATATTCGAGGTCTTCATCATTAAATTTTTCAATATCTAATCCCTTGTATACGTCGCCCGAAAACGCGTACGCCGCAGGTTTCGAATTATTCTCCGTAAAGGGAGTCTTGAATGAGTCAAATCGCTTCGCTGTTAACGCACCAATCTTCTCACTCACAGACATGAGCGACATAAGATCGGCCGTGCTGTAAGACCTCATCGTTTCCACAAGGTCTTTGCTCTTATTCAGTAAACGGGGCTTGGTGCTCTGCACGTTGCACTGCCATCGATCAAAATTTTGTCCCTTTGCCGGTGACAATAAAACGAGCATAATTCAAAACCCTTCTGCCATCGAGCTACGTATCACTATTTCTATTGCACTTACAGGATATCAATATATAAAGAGTTTAGGCTTCGGTAATTAGCTTGACTAACTCCGATGACAACATAAACGATCATCGCACCTCAATTAAGTAAATCGATATCACTGGCGATGTTGTCTCTATAACTTTGTGCCCCTTGAAATCAATAGACTCGGCGAACATCACTAACGTTACGAAGTGCATCTGCCAGTTGAGATAGAACCCACTCACTTGCTCCGGAGTCACCACCGCAATCCCAGGCCCGTTGCAGACGTGGCATTGCCTGGGTCTCTAGTGAATGGGCCAGTCGGCCAACTGCATCAAGACTCATTCGACTCATACCAAGAGTCATCCCGAACTTTGTACGGCGGTAGTCCTCAGCGTAAAGTTGTAATTTTTGACCATCCAGGAGAGCATCTATTTCTTCGATTTCAGTTAGTTCGATTTTGCTAAATGTAGTGGGGTCACGTTGGGGAGGTCTCCGCTTTTCCTCGTCCGATATCTCTCCACTAATTTCGCGTCTAAACCATGAGACTCGCTCGTCAATAGGACGATTGTTCAGCTGACCTTGCACTTCTTCAATAGATGCAGACATACCTTTCCCCAGGAGTTTTCGGGAATTTTCCAGATATTCAGTGACGTACTCTCTTAGCTCATCATCGGTCATTTCGGAAAGTTGTTTGGATTTGGGCAACTCATTATCCTCTGTTTCGATATGCATAGGTTTGAGCCTACTGAAATGCTGAGAATCATTCAAACTGAATCCTCCTTCCAAGACCCACAAATTTACATATAGTCCACCCACCATCACTTCTAACAGCGAGTTTCACCCTAGATACATACTCGCTACTTAATGAGCGGCCAACAGAGCAAAGCTGCTGATTCAGTGGATGATTTAATCTCCTGAATACGGAAAGTTCTTTTGAAATTGGTAGCAGATTGGTAGCAAATACCAAAATAGGAAAACCCCCGTAGCTGGGGTTTTCTCTTTTCCCTTGCTACATAATGGATTTAGGGTCCATTGGTGGGCCCGGTGGGGATCGAACCCACGACCAATGGGTTAAAAGCCCACTGCTCTACCACTGAGCTACAGGCCCAAAGAAATGATACATAAGAATTCCCCTACAGGTGAGCACCTGTCGCACTTGGAGGAAAATCAAGATATCCTTCTCTTCCGTTTCGCGGATAGGTTGAGGATAAAATTATGTTGACTCAGACTCACAAAATGGTGCTGCGAACTTTAGCCAGTGTGATTGAAGAAGCCACTCAAGAACCAACTGACTGGGCATTAATAGGCTCTAGTTCCCTCCAACTGCAAGGCATCAACATCGAGTCAAATACCATTGAATTCATGACAACCAAGAACATAGCTTCGATTATCGGCGACATGCTCGGCGCTGAGATCAAAGAATCACAAAATTCACCGATAAAAGGATCACGCCTTCATCTTGAACGAGAAGGCATTTCTATTTATATATTCGGCGACCCTCAATTCGAAGGTGAAGACGAAAATTTTCAACCTGTGAAGATTCCCTCACTTTGGACTGGTCTCAATAACGGGTCACTGGACGGCCACCAGATTCCCTGTTCACCCCCCGAATGGGAACTGATATTGGCGATTGCCTTGAACGCTACTAACCGAATAAATGAGATTCAGCAATATTTATCAGAATTTGGTTATGACAGTCGGCTCGTCGTCAGGCTCCTCAGAGAAGGTCATGCCTCAGTGACTACTGAAAACATAATCTGGGCTCTTCTGGAGGAGCAAGTCTAAATAGCAGTCGTATCTGACAAAATGCTAGTCAGCATGACCGGAAATAAAGTTGAGAACCCTACTCCACGCGTCGGCTGACTGGTCAGCAAACTCCTCATAATGTCTGTCGAAAAAAGAGTGAGGAGCACCATCATATATAACAATCTCAGACTCTACACCTTCCTGCTTAAGCTCCTGTTCGAATTCAGAAACTATATCCTGCGGAATACCTTGATCTGCTCCGCCCATCAGGCCAAGAATGGGACAGGATATATCAGTGACCCGTTGCTGCACACCTAGAGCATTTTGTGGGAACTCCGGCCGGTTGGGATGACCATAAAATCCTACTGCCCCTGCTAAATCAAGCCCGTTAGCTGCCTGATGCCAAGAGTTGGAACCACCAAAACAAAATCCGAGTGTGAATACCGGTCGATCTGGATTCGACTTTCGAAGATAGGCCACCGCTGCAGCCACATCTGACCGTACTCCATTGAACGTTGACTGAGCCACGTGCTCCTGCCACTCAAAATCTGCATCTCGTTTTTCGAGTCCGGCAGTGCGCCCAAAGTAATCTATTGCGAGAGCATCGATATTCTGATCCGCGAAACGAAGAGCAAGCTCTTCATAGAATCTGAAAAGACCTCTAACGTCAGGAAGCACCACCACCGAAGCCTCACGAGAACCATCCCCTTCGGCTAGAAAAGCTGAGAACACATTTCCGTCCTCGGCTTCTAAGGTCAGGTCGGTGTGCTCCACACTACCTCCTGCTAGCCGCGCAATAGGTGGCTCCGCATCATATGGAAAACACATTGAAAACTCCTTAACACTTTGTCTTTAGCAATAGTTGCTTACTAGTCTAAGTGACTATTTGAAATGTATACCGCACCAGACAACTGAAAAGTTTTCCACGGGTGCTAGCACTCTCCGCGGGAGAGTGCTAACATTTGTTCTGTTTGCGGTGGGTTGCATAACGAGTACTTTCGCTTTTAGCCAGAGTCTCGGTGTTTCAATTAACCAATTACAGTAGTTGTTTGTCCAGCTAACCGATGGGCCATCAACTGTCTGGGTTCATTGCTTGCTTCGGCATCATTGGGCCTTTAAGAAATTAGGCAAAGTAATTTTAGGTAAGTGAACAAGGAGTGATCGATATGGCGACAAGTGTAGTTCCAGTGACAGACCACATTATTCTGAAGGCTGTAGAAGCCGAAGAAATAACGAGCAGTGGATTAATCATCCCTGACTCGGCAAAAGAGGCACCGCAGCACGGACACGTGGTTGCGGTCGGACCTGGTAAGCCTCTTGAAAGTGGTGAAGTTCAGACATTCGATGACCTGAAGGCAGGCGATAGGGTCCTGTACCAAAAGTATACAGGTCAAGAAGTAGCTGTCGATTCCGAAGAGTACATAATCATTAGATTCCAAGACGTACTCGCGAAGCTCGAAGACTAGTCTTCTGGCTATCGGACCTGTTAACCAATAAAGCTTACTTAGATATTTGAGGAGCAAGATATGACTGCTAAGCGACTCCGCTTCGATGAAGCAGCCCGACGTGAACTCCGGCATGGTGTAGACGTATTAGCCAACTCTGTGCGAGCCACTCTGGGGCCAAAAGGCCGCAACGTCGTGCTAGATAAAAACTATGGACCTGCGGTAATCACAAAGGATGGTGTGACTGTCGCACGAGAAATTGAGCTCACCGATAGATTCCACAACATGGGAGCTCAGCTGGTCAAGACTGTCGCTGTGCGAACCAACGATATAGCGGGTGATGGAACAACTACTGCAACTGTATTCGCTCAAGCTATGTTCCAAGAGGGAATGCGAAATATTGCGGCTGGGGCAAATCCCATGTACCTGCGAAGAGGTATGGAAGCTGCCACGCGCGCAGCAATTGGACATCTTGTCGGACAATCAGTGCCAGTCGAAGAAAAAGAAATGATTCAGGCCGTTGCCTCGATTTCTGCCAATGAGAAACGCATTGGTGACCTAATCGGTGACGTCATGGAACAGGTCGGCAAAGACGGCGTCATCACAATTGAAGATGGTAGAGGCCTCGATGACGAAATTGAAATAGTCGATGGTCTGCAGATTGACCGTGGTTATATCTCACCGTATTTCGTGACGAATAATGACCGTATGGAGACTCAGCTTGATGATCCTTACATCCTCATAACCGATCACAAAATCGACAACCTACAGGAATTCCTGCCTTTGTTGGAAAAAGTTTTGGCAGTATCAAAGAACTTCTTTGTGATCTGTGAAGATCTTGAAGGTGAAGCGTTACAAACTCTGGTCGTGAACAAGATGAAGGGTGCTGTTAATCCCTTGATTATCAAGGCTCCTTCTTTCGGTGACAGACGAAAGGCAATGCTTGAGGATTTAGCGATCCTCACTGGTGCCACCTACATCACCAACGACATGGGTCGGAAACTCAGTGATGCGCAACTTGCCGATCTCGGACACGCTCATAGAGTCGTCGCCGATTCGAGCATGACCACGATTATTGAGGGTGCTGGCTCTGATGAGGCTATCCAACAACGCATTAGACAGATTAGAGCTCAAATCCAAGATGCCAATTCTGACTTCGATCGGGAGAAGATGCAGGAGCGACTCGCTAAACTCGTTGGCGGAGTGGCTGTGATCAAAGCCGGTGGGGCGACTGAAGTCGAAGTACGGGAGAAAAAATTCCGTCTCGAAGACGCACTGTCTGCGACGCGAGCTGCTGTTGAGGAAGGTGTCGTAGCCGGTGGTGGCGTTGCTTTCATTAGAGCTCAAGAGTCCATTGACCCAGTAATCGAATCCTTAACTGGCGACGAGCGAACTGGTGCGCAACTAGTCCGAAAATCGCTTGAAGCCCCACTTCGACAGATCGTTGATAATGCCGGTCAGGAACCCAGTGTTGTTGTTGAAATGGTTCGTGAAGCAGAAACTGCGACGACCGGATACAACGCTGCTACAGACGAGATGGGTGATATGTTCGATCTCGGCATCCTCGACCCTGTAAAAGTGTCAAGAGTCGCTCTCGAAAATGCCAACTCAATAGCCAGTCTCATGCTAACAACTGAAGTTGCTGTGGGTGAGATTCCAGAGCCGATCGTGCCACAGCCTGATCCTACAGGTGGTATGGGTGGTATGGGCGGTATGGACATGGGTGGTATGGGTGGTATGGGTGGTATGGGCTTCTAACCACAAGACCTAAATATTTTACCAATAGAGAGACCCCGGTTATACCGGGGTCTCTCTATTTATCTAGCTCTCTGGCTCCGGTGGATTTCCTGGCCTGTCAGCGGCCTAACCCCAGATGGCACAAAAGCAATATTTGTGGAAACCACCTTGTCCCAGAGCGTCTGTCGATCTCGATCCCACAAAAGCCACGCGCCAGCAATTACTGGGACTATACCGAACGAAATGGTGGACAACACTACCCAAAATAATAACGATTTGATGATCCATTCCCTTAAAAACGTGTACCAGCCTCCTGCTCGTGTGTCATCTTCTCGCATCACGTAGAGCTGCAGGAAAGATTTCCCAGGTGTCTGACCATTCCGCAAACACCATATGCGCCAAAAGATAACTGACGCAAAAAATATCACTGCAAGTAACCCAAATGATGTTGTTATGGCGCCACTACCGCTCACGGCTCCAATTAGAAAAATAAGTATAGGCCCCGCCCACAACGCAATCTCAACTAGTACATCAATACAATATGCAGCTAATCGACGTAGTGGCGTCGCCAGTTCGAACTCAAGTATGTCCATCTCATCACGCATAGTTCACAGGCCTCTAATCCGCCAACTTATGGTCTATTCAACGTTAGAGTCTAACCGAGCCCCATTGCTCTCCGGCCATAGATGGAACACCACCTGCAGTGGCGTTAGTGTCGCGAGTAATATCGTCGACGCCAGAATTAATCTAAATGGTCCCGGATCGAACTCGTCGGATAATGCGATTACTCCAAATGTGAAGCCAAGAAGGCTTGCGAGAAGATAGATGCCAAGTACAAATATTTGTTGATTTTCGCGAGTCTCTCGAAGAATACTGTAGATAATTCCAGCGAGAATGAAATAAGCGATCAGGGCAACGATGAATGCTACACCCACCTGACCAAAGCCGTCAGTGAGAGTGTCTTCATAATTGATATCTCCTTGTAACCAGAGCGCCTCGAGTGATTCAATTGCAGCGACTGCTGCTATTACATACATAAACCAACGGAGTAGCCTCCATCTATTGGGAAGCCTGCCAACTCCAATAACTGAACAATATGCACCAGCAAGACCAAGAGCCAGGAAACTATAGGTAAGCCGCAGTGTCGTCTGACTTGCTTCATCAAATCCCACCCAGATAAACACCGTGAGTAATGCAATCCCAGGAAGTGTGATTGCCGCACAAAGTGGCGGAAGATAGTGTGCGAATGATGCTCGGTTGGGATTATCGCGAGCTGTTTCTGACAGCCTTTTACTGATTACGGCCAAACCGCCCCAAAACACGATCAATATTTCCGTCCAAAATATGTCGGAAAGTACTCCACCTTCAAGATCGACCCGCGCCGCAGCGAGCCCCATAATCACCCATGAAACAAGTATTAGAGCTAGAAATCCGGTAGCAACTCGTCCCCACCCTGAGCTGGGAATAAAGTCTGTTATTCCATCTGATTCATTGGTCATTGCATACTCCCAGTAATCTGCCGATTTACGCTGAGTATACTGATATCAGGAGATAATCGGTGAACACTGTGTCACAGATTGGCGATCAACTAGTTTGGAAATCATGAAAGACAATGTTCCGAGTACATCCCTCCTCCGCTCTATTTCCTTTAGAGGTCGCAGCTCCCGTCGTGAATATTGGTCTTGGGTACTGTGTGTCATACTTCTGCAGATAGTATGTGGGTTTCTTAGAGATGGTCTCGATACTGTCGATCTTCCGCTGAATGAGATCCTATTCTTAGTGACACTGCTCCCAGGCACCGCTGTAGCCGTTAGACGACTACATGATACGAATCGTTCCGGTTTGAGATTGCTCTGGCCTATCGGAACATTCGTGTTTCTCTGGTCAGTTTTCTTCTTTGTACTGATCAGAATAGATATCGGAAGTTTCGGACTTGCAATCCTCATTATGGGACCATTCCTCTTGCTGTTTTTAGGGTCGGTTCTAGTACTCGCCTTTTGGTTATGCCTTCCAGGAGACTCAGATACAAACAGGCATGGACCCGCCGCCCGCTCAAAACGAATGCCTGGCAACGATGTAACAGATGCTAATTTTTTCACAAACACGGCCTCGCTTTGGTTAATTTTCCTAGCAGTATTTGTGTTAGGAATGCTGTTTCTAGCGCACTTAGTAGACCTCTAGGCATCCAAGACACTCCCAAGGGAAGTCACCTACAATCTCCTAAGCGAGAGAGATTATGGGAAGGAAAAACTATGGCTTTTGCAGGATTTGATCTGACAGGCAAAGTGGCACT